>NZ_JBHWHV010000018.1:0-148981 GCF_042732375.1 Streptomyces sp. NPDC059785 | reverse complement strand
TACTCACCCGAGTTACTGTCTCGGGCTTTCCTCCGGGCTTTTCCCTTCGGTCTTGCGTTTCCGACTCTATCAGACCGTTTCCGGTTCCGATTTCCCTGTCGGCGGGATTTGTCTTTCGGCCTGGGGTTTTGCGCCCCGCACCTTTCGACATTCACTACGTTAGCCGATTCCCGTCGTAACTCATAATCGAGTTCCTCGGGTTCGAATTTCGGCATGCGGACATGACGAAATGCGCCCCGCTGAGGGGAAGTGGTTGGTAGTGGTTTGGCCGCTTCCGGCTGCTGGCGTAACGCCGTACCCGGTTCAAGCGGCTCGGACTACATTACGGACCGCCCGGAGACGCGTCAAGTTCGGCGGCGACGGGGTACGTGGGGCCGATAGGGGCTGACCGTCGGGTCGTCGGCGATCCAGAAACGCCATGGGTGGACGCCGCCGTCGCCGGCCACTCCGGTGCGCGGACCACTGCGTACCTGGTCGGGCTCCGGGGGCGTACCCGCGAGGAGGGTGAAGGGGCCGTCCCCGGGCGCGCAGGCGTCGCTGCCGTCGAGGGCCCGGTCCACCTCCAGGGCCGTGGCCAGGCGGGCCGGTCCTTTGGCCAGTTCCTTGTCGTTGCGGGCCGAGAGTCGACGTTTGCGGGCGAGGTCCACGCCCTCGATGATCTCGCCGGCGCGGAGCAGGACCCCGCTCGCGGTGCCCTCCGGTCCGCAGACGAGGTTCATGCAGTGCCACATGCCGTAGGTGAAGTAGACGTACACATGGCCGGGCGGGCCGAACATCACGTTGTTACGGGCGGTGCGGCCGCGGTACGCGTGGGAGCCGGGGTCGTTGGGACCGTCGTAGGCCTCGACCTCGGTGAGGCGCAGTTCGATCGGGCCGTCCGGAGTGTCGCGTACGAGGATGCGACTCAAAAGGTCGGGGGCGACGTCAAGGACGGGGCGGTCGAAGAAATCCCGGCTCAGGGGCGTACGGTCAGGGGCCACGATCATGCCGTACGAGCGTAGTCGAGACGGCCGGGTTGCCGGCGGGGTGGCCAGGGGCGCCCGCCCTTGCAAGGGTGAGGCGGAACCGGCCACGGCCGGATCGCGTATGTATGGATCAAAGCTTCGTGCGAGGCAGACGGAACAGGCGTTGCCTGGGGAGGAAGTGTCATGGGGTTCAAGCGGCTGCTTGCGAGCCTGGGGGCCGGCGGGGCCTCGGTCGAGACGGTGCTGACCGAGGTGAACACCGTTCCGGGCGGGGTCGTCCAGGGTGAGGTGCGGATCCAGGGCGGTTCGGTGAACCAGTCGATCGAGGGGCTGTCGGTCGGGCTCCAGGCCAAGGTCGAGGTCGAGGGCCACGACGACCAGGAGTACAAGCAGAACATCGAGTTCTCGAAGGTGCGGCTCGGCGGTGCCTTCGAGCTGGAGGCGGGCGCGGTGCACGCGGTCCCGTTCGGTCTGGAAATCCCCTGGGAGACGCCGGTCACGATGATCGACGGGCAGTCGCTGCGCGGGATGAACATCGGGGTGACCACGGAGCTGGAGATCGCCCGCGCCGTCGACTCCGGTGACCTGGACCCGATCAACGTGCACCCGCTGCCGGCGCAGCAGGCCATCCTGGACGCCTTCATCCAGCTCGGCTTCCGCTTCAAGAGTGCCGATATGGAGCGGGGTCACATCCGTGGGACGCGGCAGAAGCTGCCCTTCTACCAGGAGATCGAGTTCTTCCCGCCGCAGCAGTACCGCGGGCTGAACCAGGTGGAGCTGAGCTTCGTCGCCGACGAGCACGCGATGGACGTCGTCCTGGAGATGGACAAGAAGCCGGGTCTGTTCAGCGAGGGCAGCGACTCCTACCGCGCCTTCCAGGTGGGGCTGAACGACTTCCAGGGCACGGACTGGGCCGCGTACCTCAATCAGTGGCTGTCGGAGGTCGGCAGCAAGCGGAGCTGGTTCTAGGCTCGGCAGGAAACCGTCACCACTGATCAGGAGGTACCGAGGTGACCGAGCTCAAGAGGCCGCCGCTCCCCCATGACTTCCATCCGGAGGTCCCGTCCTTCACGGTCACCAGTGAGGACGTGGAGCCGGGCGGGGCGCTCAAGGACGCTCAGGTCCAGGCGGCCGGGAACACCTCGCCGCATCTGCAGTGGGAGGGCTTCCCGGCGGAGACCAAGAGCTTCGCCGTGACGTGCTTCGATCCGGACGCTCCCACGGGCAGCGGGTTCTGGCACTGGGTCGTGTTCGACATCCCGGCCACGGTCACGGAGCTGCCGGTGGGCGCCGGCACGGGGAAGTTCGAGGGGCTGCCCGAGGGCGCGGTGCACGCGCGCAACGACTACGGTTCCAGGGACTTCGGCGGTGCCGCGCCGCCGCCCGGCGACCGGGCGCACCGGTACGTGTTCACGGTGTACGCGGTGGACCAGGAGAAGCTCGGTCCCGACGCGGACGCCACGCCGGCCGTCGTGGGCTTCAACCTGCGCTTCCACACGCTGGGACGGGCCCGGCTCATCGGTGAGTACGCGGCTCCCGCGGAAGGCTGACGTTCACTGAACGTTTGCCCGCCTCTGGTCTTGGAATTGATCAGAGGCGGGCATTTTTTATTGCGTTGTCCATCTCGGCGTGCCCGGCCAGAGTTGATCCAAGCCCGCCAGGGGGTGGGCCGGTGCACATGGGAGGTGGGCTGGATGCGCGACACGCTGGTGCTGAACGCGAGCTTTGAGCCGCTTTCGACGGTGACGCTCAACCGAGCCGTCGTTCTGGTGCTGCAGGACAAGGCCGTCGTCGAGCAGGCCCACCCCGAACTGCGCATGCGCGGAGCAGCGGTGGACATACCCGCGCCCCGGGTGATCAGGCTGTGCCGCTACGTACGGGTGCCGTTCCGAAGACAAGCACCGTGGTCGCGGCGGGGTGTGCTGGTGCGGGACGGGCACCGGTGCGCGTACTGCGGGCGGCGGGCGACGACCGTGGACCACGTGGTGCCGCGGGCGCAGGGGGGCCAGGACTCCTGGCTGAACACGGTCGCCTCGTGCCCGGAGGACAATCACCGCAAGGCGGACCGTACGCCGGAGCAGGCGGGGATGCCGCTGCTGCGGCAGCCGTTCGAGCCGACGCCCGCGGACGCGATGCTGCTGGCGCTCGGCCGCCACGAGGCGGACCCGCTGCCGGACTGGCTGGCGCAGCCCGCGGCCTGACTTCGCAAGCCGTCGCCCCGGTCGGCTTCCACAACGTGTACGGCGGTCCGTCTCCCCTCGGAGGCGGACCGCCGTCGTATGTACGGGCCGGTGGCCGTGGCCGGGCCGGTGTGTCCGGCCGCTCGCGTCAGTCGGTGACGGACGGCTTCTCGCGGCGCTGCGGGATGCCCCCGCCGGTGCCCGCGGCCGGCGCGGCGGGGCCGGAACCGCCGCCGATGCCACCGAAGTTGCCCATGGCGCCGGACAGGCCCTTGAGGGCGTCGCCGATCTCGCTGGGCACGATCCAGAGCTTGTTGGCGTCGCCCTCGGCGATCTTCGGGAGCATCTGGAGGTACTGGTACGACAGAAGCTTCTGGTCCGGGTCGCCCGCGTGGATCGCCTCGAAGACCGTACGCACGGCCTGGGCCTCGCCCTCGGCGCGCAGGGCGGCGGCCTTGGCCTCACCTTCGGCGCGCAGGATCGCGGACTGCTTCTCACCCTCGGCGGTGAGGATCTGCGACTGGCGGATACCTTCGGCGGTGAGGATCGCGGCGCGCTTGTCACGGTCGGCGCGCATCTGCTTCTCCATCGAGTCCTGGATGGAGGTGGGCGGCTCGATGGCCTTGAGCTCGACGCGGTTGACGCGGATGCCCCACTTGCCGGTGGCCTCGTCGAGGACGCCGCGCAGGGCCGCGTTGATCTCCTCGCGGGAGGTGAGGGTGCGCTCCAGGTCCATGCCGCCGATGATGTTGCGCAGGGTGGTGACGGTGAGCTGCTCGATGGCCTGGATGTAGCTGGCGACCTCGTAGGTGGCCGCGCGGGCGTCGGTCACCTGGTAGTAGATGACCGTGTCGATGTTCACGACCAGGTTGTCCTGGGTGATCACCGGCTGGGGCGGGAACGGGACGACCTGTTCACGCAGGTCGATGCGGTTGCGGATGGTGTCGATGAACGGGACGACGATGTTCAGTCCCGCGTTGAGCGTCCGTGTGTAGCGGCCGAAGCGCTCGACGATCGCCGCGCTCGCCTGTGGGATGACCTGGATGGTCTTGATCAGGGCGATGAAGACCAACACCACCAGAATGATCAGGACGATGATGATCGGTTCCATCGTGACTCCCCGTACCCTTCTCCGCCTCGGTGCTTCCGGAAGATCTTATGGTCTTTGAAGATCTTGCTGGACGAGTCTGACAGACCGTCGCCTGCCACGTGGCGCGTTCCGTTCACTTGCGTCGCGCGAGGTCACATCACGATCGCCGTGGCACCGTCGATCTCCACGACGTCGACGTGTTCGCCCTTCTCGAAGGCCCTGTCGGCGTCGAGGGAACGGGCCGACCAGACCTCGCCGCCCAGCTTGATGCGGCCGCCCGAGCCGTCGACACGCTCCAGGACGACGGCTTCCTTGCCCTTCAACGCGTCGATACCCGTGCTCAGCAGGGGTCGTTGCCCACGCTGACGTGCCGCGATGGGGCGTACGACTGCGATGAGGGCGACCGAGACGGCGACGAAGACCAGGACCTGGAAGACGGCGTCCCCGCCGAGTCCCGCGGTCACGGCCGCGGCGACAGCGCCCACGGCGAGCATGCCGAACTCCGGCATCGCCGTCACCACGAGCGGGATCCCGAGTCCGACGGCGCCGATCAACCACCACACCCACGCATCGATGTCGTTCACATGGTCATGGTAGGACCGCGTTCGTCCCGCGGACAGAGCGCACGATCAACTACCGCCGTGCGCTGCGGAGCTGTGGCGTGAACCGGCCGTCGGGGCGGACGCCGGAGGGGGCGGTAGGGGAGCGGATGCCAGGACTAGGACAGCGGGAGGCCCTGTGCGGTCCAGCGGTCGCCGACCTGCTCGACGACGAGGGGGAGGCCGAAGCAGAGCGAGAGGTTGCGCGAGGTGAGTTCGAGCTCCAGGGGTCCCGCGGCGAGCACCTTGCCCTGACGGATCATCAGGACGTGGGTGAAGCCCGGGGCGATCTCCTCGACGTGGTGCGTGACCATGATCATCGAGGGGGCGATCGGGTCGCGGGCCAGCCGGCCGAGCCGGCGTACGAGGTCCTCGCGGCCGCCGAGGTCGAGACCCGCGGCGGGCTCGTCGAGGAGCAGCAGCTCGGGGTCGGTCATCAGGGCGCGGGCGATCAGGGTGCGCTTGCGCTCGCCCTCGGAGAGGGTGCCGAACCTGCGGTCCAGGTAGTCGCTCATGCCGAGGCGGTCGAGGAAGGCGCGGGCGCGCTGCTCGTCGACGTCCTCGTACTCCTCCTGCCAGCCGGCGGTCATGCCGTACGCGGCGGTGAGCACGGTTTGCAGGACCGTCTGGCGCTTGGGGAGCTTCTCGGACATCGCGATGCCGGCCACGCCGATGCGCGGGCGCAGCTCGAAGACGTCGGTGCCCGGCTTGCCCAGGGTCTCGCCGAGGATGGTGGCGGTGCCCGAGCTGGGGAAGAGGTAGCTGGAGGCGACATTGAGGAGGGTCGTTTTTCCGGCACCGTTCGGGCCGAGGATGACCCAGCGCTCGCCCTCCTTGACCGACCAGGAGACCTGGTCCACCAGAGCCCGGCCCTCTCGGACCACGGATACGTCCTCAAGCTCCAGAACATCGCTCATGAGCGCGCTGTCTCCCATTGCAGTCTCGGCCGTCGCTTACGTCTGTGGACGCAGCCCCCAGGGAAAACCTACGCCACCGGCCGGGCAGTCCCCTCCATCGGTCTGTCCTTAGGGTGGGGGCATGCTCTCCGAACCACGCTCAGGACGCCTGGCCGCATGGGGAAATGCCCTTCTTGCCGGACTTGTATCGCCGGACGACGCCGTCCTCGCCATCGTGGGCGAGGACGCCGTGCACCGTGTCGAGGGGCTCCCGGGGGAGGCGGGGCCCGTCGGGCTCACGCTCGCCCTCGGCCGGCTGCGCGCGCTCGGGACGGCCGGGCTGCGGGTGGCGCTGCCCGCGCCGGGACACCCGCTGGGGCTGAGCGGGCCGCCGGACTTCAACGCGCGGGCCATCGAGGCCGAGGAGGCGGTCGTCTGCCAGGGCGCCGCGCTGGGCCTCGTACCGGAGGTGTACGAGGCCGGTCCCGAGGGCGACGTGCACGTGGAGGTCGTCTGGCACTGCCTGGCCGTACGGGAGGCGCCGCCCGCCGACGTGCCGTCGCTCGGTGAGGCCGAGCGGGAGCTGGCGGAGGCGCTGCGCGAGGCGACCGACGTGCTGTCGCGGCTCGACGTGGCGGCGTCGGGTCCGGTCGCCGAGGCGGCGATCGACGCGTACCGGGCGCGGGCCGAGCGGGGGCGCGAGATGCTGGCGCCCGGCTATCCGCCGCGTGCGGTGCGGGTGCTGGAGCTGGCGCAGCGGGTGGGGCTGCTCGTCTCGGTCGCCTTCGAGAACGGGCACGGGGGCGCGGTGAGCGCCTCGGAGATGGCGGCGAGGGCGGCGGCGCTGCGGCCGGTGGAGCGGACCGCGCGGCGGGCGCAGGTGGCGGCTTACAACGCTTGGGTCGAGGAGCGTGAGCGGTGACGCTCCGCCGAGTTCGCGGGGCGGGGTTCGTCTGTGGGGCCTGAGCTGCTGCGCGGGCTGCGGGCTCGTGGTGGCTGAGCGCGCCCACGCGGCGGAGCCGCATATGGGTACAGCCCCGCGCCCCTGAGGAGCGGGCGCTGCCGCCTCCTCAGGCAGCAGCAAGCCGGCCCCCCGGGTTGCTGGGGGGCCGGTGGTCACTGGGAGGTCCGGGGGACCTCAGTGGTTGACGCCCAGGTTGCCGAAGGCCGGGTTCAGGACGCCGATCACGTTCACGCTGTTGCCGACCGCGTTCACGGGGACGTGGACCGGGGCCTGGACCACGTTGCCCGAGCCGACGCCCGGGGAGCCCGCGGCCTCGCCGCCCGCCCACGCGCCACCGTCGGTGGCGGAGGCCATGCCGGCGCCGGCGGCGACCAGACCTCCCGCGACCATCGCGACGGCTGTGGCCTTCTTCAGCTTCTTCACTTCTCGAGCCCTCCCTGGTGCGATCGCCGCGACACGTCGCCGCGGCACGCACTGAAGAACGGCCGGGGCGCGCGGAGGATGCGCCATCCGGGTGACATCCACACGACGGTATGAATCTCATCCCGGAGCGGAACCCTCCGGATTGCCGCGCGCCGGGCGCGCGGCAGGGGTGCGCCGGGCGCGAATGCCCAGTTGGTCAGCCCGCGACCCCGTGCCGTACGGCCCACAGGGCGGCCTGGGTGCGGTCGGCGAGGTCGAGTTTCATCAGGATGTTCGACACGTGCGTCTTGACGGTCTTCTCGGAGAGGACGAGGGCGCGGGCTATCTCCCGGTTGGAACGGCCGTCCGCGATCAGCCCGAGCACCTCGCGCTCCCGTTCGGTCAGCGATCCGGCTCTGCCCTGTCCCGCGTTCGCCTCCTCCTGGCTCAGCAGCGCGCCCGCCACCTCCGGCTGGAGCAGGATGTGCCCGGCGTGCACGGACCGGATGGCGCCGGCCAGGGCGTCGGGGTCCACGTCCTTGTACACGTACCCGGCGGCTCCCGCGCGCAGGGCCGGGACGACCGTGCGCTGCTCGGTGAAGCTGGTGACGATCAGCACGCGCGCGGGGTTGGCCAGCTCGCGGAGCCGGCGCAGCGCGTCGACCCCGTCCATGCCCGGCATCTTGACGTCCATGAGGACCACGTCGGGCCTCAGCTCCTCCGCCCTGGCGACGCCCTCGGCGCCGTCGGCGGCCTCCCCCACGACCTCGATGTCGTCCTGCACCTCCAGGAAGGTCCGCAGGCCCCGGCGGACCACCTGGTGGTCGTCGACCAGCAGCACCTTGATTGCGTCAGCCACCAGGGACCTCCATCTCGATCACGGTGCCCTTGCCGGGCGCCGACCCCACGGTGAGCGTGCCGCCGACGCCGCTCGCCCGGTCCCGCATGGAGACCAGGCCCAGATGGCGCCCCGCGCTGCGGATCGAGCGGGGCTCGAAGCCCGAGCCGTCGTCCGTGACACGCAGCACGGCGCCCGCTCCCCGTCTGGCCAGGGTGACGTCGACGCGGGCGGCTCCCGAGTGGCGCAGCGCGTTGTGCAGGGCCTCCTGGGCGACGCGCAGCAGGGCCTCCTCCTGGGCGGCGGGCAGCGCCTTGAACCCGCGGCCGGCGAAGACCACGCGCGCGGAGTGGGCGCGGTCGAGGACCTGGACCTGGGTGCGGAGCGTGGCGACCAGGCCGTCCTCGTCGAGGGCCGCGGGGCGCAGCTCGACGACGGCGGCGCGCAGCTCGTCGGCGGCCTCGGCAGCGAGCGCGGCCACCTGCTGGAGCTCGCCCTTGGCGCGGGACGGGTCGCGGTCGACGAGGGCCGCGGCGGCCTGGGCGGTGAGCCGCAGGGAGAAGAGCTTCTGGCTGACCGCGTCGTGCAGCTCGTGCGCCAGCCGGGAGCGCTCCTCGGCGATGGTGAGCTCGCGGCTGCGCTCGTACAGCCGGGCGTTGGTCAGGGCGATGGCGGCGTGCTGGGCGAGGATGGTCAGGAGCTCCTGGTCCTCCTCGGTGAAGCCGCACTCGCCGTCCGGCGGGCAGCCACCGGGGGGCCGTCGCTTGTTGGCGAGGAAGAGGGCGCCGATGACCTCGTCGCCGTCGCGGATGGGCAGGCCCAGGAAGTCGGACATGTCGGGGTGGGCGGTGGGCCAGCCCTCGAAGCGGGGGTCCTTGCGCACGTCGGCGAGGCGCTCCGGGCGGGCCTCGTGCAGCATCGCGGCGAGGATGCCGTGCTGGCGCGGGAGCGGACCGATGGCCTTCCACTGGGCGTCGCTGACGCCGTCGACCACGAACTGGGCGAAGCCGCCGTGGTCGTCGGGAACGCCCAGGGCCGCGTACCGCGCGTCGAGCAGCTCGCGGGCCGAGGCGACGATCGTCTTCAGGACGTCGCGCACCTCGAGGTGCCTGCTCATGGCCAGCAGCGCGGAACTGACCGCGTACAGACCGGACCGGGGGCCGTGACTCATGACCTCACGGTACCGGCGGGGTGTGACAGCGCGTATCCGACCTGTGGCGGCCGCCGCCTAGGACGCCGGACCTAGGGCCGCGGTCCCGGCGCGGGTCCTAGGGCGCAGGGCCGTCCTAGGTCCTGTCTGGAGTTTGATCATGAGTGCGGTGTGATGCTGCGGAGCCAGAGCAGTGCACCGCACAAGTGGAGCCCGGCCTCGTAGCTTTGTGGGGTCTTGTCGAAGCGGGTCGCTATGCCGCGCCAGTTCCGCAGGCGGTTGATGCACCGCTCCACGGTGTTGCGTTCGGTGTACAAGTTTGCGTCGTGGCTGACGGGGCGGCCACCGCGCGAGCCGCGCTTCTTGCGGTTGGCGGCCTGGTCCAGCTTCTCCGGAATCACCCCGCGTATCCCCCGTCCTCGCAGGTAGCGACGGTTGCGGCGGGACGAATACGCCTTGTCGGCGGCGACCGCGTCCGGGCGGGTCTTCGGGCGGCCGGCCGGCCCGCGCACCTTGATCAGCTCCAGGACCGGGACGAACTGCGGACTGTCGCCGGCCTGACCGGGCGTCAGCACGAACGCCAGCGGGCGGCAGCGCCGGTCAGCCGCCAGATGGATCTTGCTTGTCAGCCCGCCCCGGGAACGTCCCAGTCCGGCAGCCCTCAATCGGACGCGGTGCCGTCGGCGGATGCGGCGCCGCTCAGTCCTTCCGTCTGCGTCGGATTGCCCCTGTTGTTCCTGCGAGGTGCCCCCTTTTCGGACTCGACGGCCGCCTCCAGGGCCGCCAGTTGCTCCGCGTCAAGGATCATTCCGGCGGCATGGTGGTGGGCCCGTGATGTCGCGGAGTCCACGCTGACCAGAGTCATGTCGGTCTCGCCGCGGGCGGCTGCCTCGGCGATCACCGCCTCCATCAACTGCTGAAAGGTGCCCTGTCCCACCCAGATACGGAAGCGGTCGTAGGTGCTCTGCCAGGGCCCGAACTCGTTTGGCAGGTCACGCCAGGGGCTGCCGGTCCGGAAACGCCACATCACCGCGTTGAAGTGTTTCCGCAGGTCGGGTATGGGTCCGACCGCCGCGATCGGGAGATGGGGCTCGATCAGGGCCCACTGCTCGTCGGAGAGATCGCCTCGCGCCATGACGGACGGTCTATCAAGACCGGGCCCCGGCGCGCAGGCGATCCACCGAAGCGTGATCCGAACTCCAGACAGGACCTAGGGCGAAGGGCCCCTGATCACCCCGCCCCTCGTCCGAAGCGGCGCGGGCCGGTCCGTTCCTAGGTTGAGACGGGCCGCCGGGAGGGCGGCCGGGAACGACACGGGACGAGGGGATGTCATGCCGGTAGCCATCATCACCGGGGCTTCGAAGGGGCTTGGGCGGGCGCTCGCGGCGGCGCTGGCGGCGCGCGGCTGGGACCTGGCGGTCGACGCCAGGAACGCCGGGGCGCTCGAGGAGACGGCGGCTGAGCTCGCCGCGTACGGGACGCGGGTGGAGGCGGTGCCCGGGGACGTGACGGACGCGGGGCACCGTAAGGAGCTGGTGGCCGCCGCCCGCGGGCTCGGGGGCGTGGACCTCCTGGTGAACAACGCGAGCGCGCTGGGCGCGGAACCGCTGGTCCGGCTCGACGCGCTGGGGCTCGACGGGCTGCGCCGGGCGCTGGAGGTGAACGTGGTCGCCGCGCTGGGGCTGGTCCAGGAGGCGCTGCCCGCGCTGCGGGCCTCCGCCGCGGGAGCGGTGATCGCCGTCAGCTCGGACGCGGCCGCCGAGGCGTACGAGACCTGGGGCGGGTACGGGGCGTCGAAGGCGGCCCTGGACCACTTGTCGGCGGTGCTCGGCCAGGAGGAGCCGTGGCTGCGGGTCTGGGCGGTCGATCCGGGTGATCTCCAGACGGACCTGTACGCGGCCGCCGTGCCGGACGACGGCGATCCGCGGCCCGCGCCCGCCTCCGTGGTCCCGGCCTTCCTGCGGCTGCTCGACGAGCGCCCCGCCAGTGGCCGCTACGGCGCGCCGTCCCTGCTGGCGGAGCGGTGAGGACGCCGGCGGGCCTCCGGAAGCAGTGGGAGCTGCCGGAGGAGCTGTCCGCGCGGGTGCCTGCCGAGCAGCGCGGGCCCGGCCTGGAGCGGGACTCGGTGCGGCTGCTCCTGTCGCGGGGCACCGAGGTGTCGCACCACGTCTTCGGGGAGCTGCCCGCGCTGCTCGCGGCCGGGGATCTGCTGATCGTCAACACCTCCCCCACGCTGGCCGCCGCGGTCGACGGGAGCATCGGGCACGCGCGCGTGGTGGTGCATTTCTCCACCCGGGGCGACGACGGGCGGTGGGCCGTGGAGGTTCGGGACCCGGACGGACGGGGCACCACGCGCGCGCGTGCGGGTGCGCCCGTGGGTACAGAGGTGCGGCTGCCCGGGGACGTACGGCTCGTGCTGGAGGAGCCGCTGGCGCGGGCGAGCGCGCGGCTGTGGTGGGGGCGGCCCTCGGACCCGGACGTGACCGGGCTGCTGCGGCGGCACGGCCGGCCCATCCGTTACTCCTACACGGAGCGGGACCAGCCGCTGTCCGCGTACCAGACGGTGTTCGCGCTGCCGGCCGCCGACGGCGCGGGGAGCGCGGAGATGCCGAGCGCGGCGCGGCCCTTCACGCCGCGTCTGGTGGCGGCGCTGGTGAGCCGCGGGGTGCAGTTCTCGCCGGTCGTCCTGCACACCGGGGTGGCCTCGGCCGAGGCGCACGAGCCGCCGTACCCGGAGCGCTACGAGGTGCCGGAGACCTCGGCCCGGCTGATCAACGCGGCGCGGGCGGGCGGCGGCCGGGTCGTCGCGGTCGGTACGACGGCCGTCCGCGCCGTGGAGTCGGCCGCGGGTCCTGACGGAACGGTGCGGGCCCGGCGGGGCTGGACCGGCCTTGTCGTCACCCCGGAGCGCGGGGTCCGGGTGGTCGACGGGCTGCTGACCGGGCTGCACGAGCCGGCGGCGTCGCATCTGCTGATGCTGGAGGCGGTCGCCGGGCGGGCGGCGGTCGACCGCGGTTACGAGGAGGCGCTGCGCGCGTCGTACCTGTGGCACGAGTTCGGCGACACGCACCTCGTCCTCCGGCCCTGAGCCCCACGATCGACCACAGGACTCCGACGTCCTGGGCGCCTCTGACCAACTGGGACAAATCCCCTCACGCACTGCATTGCTCCAGCAACCTGGAGTGAGATGGGCGCCCTGCGGATGTGAGCCCGCGCATAGGGCGCACATCACGTACGAAGGGGCATAGGAGATAAACCGGACCTTATGAACGGGGCAGACGCCTATGTCTGCCCCGTTTTGCCCCTCTGTGCTCCACTACCCAGCTTCGTACGTCACACCTTTGCCACGGGTTTTTGCGGCCGCTAACAATGGCTCACGTCGCTCAGCGCCTCCGGTTCCCACCGCGGCGTTCGTGCCGGAACCACGGCGTCGTTGCCGAACCTGTCCCCTCCGGACCCGAGCGACCTCCGCGCTATTCGAAGAGGTCCACTCCGCATGCTCAAGCAGAACCACGCTCCTGGTCGTAGTCCCGCTCTGACCCGGACCCACAAGCTCTCGCTCGCCGGTGTCGCCACCCTCGGTGCCGCCGCCCTGGGCTTCACCCTGGTGCCGGCTCACTCGGGCTCGACCACCACGGCCGACACCTCCGCCTCCTCCGCGTCCTCCGTGGCGTACAACCAGGAGCAGATCAAGGACGTCAAGGCCAGCCTCACCGACCAGCTCGCCGGTGCCAGCGTCAAGGCCGACATAGCCGCCGCCAAGAAGAAGGCCGCGGACGAGGCCGCGAAGAAGAAGACCGACGCCGCCGCCGCGAAGAAGGCCGACGAGGCCGCCGCGGCGAAGAAGGCCACCGAGGCCCGTACGCAGCAGGCGTCGAGCCGCTCCGCGCAGCGCACCGAGGTCAAGACGGTCGCCGCGAAGACCTACACCAACAACCTCGACGGCTGGATCCGTGAGGCGCTCGACATCATGAAGGCCAAGGGCATCCCCGGCACCTACCAGGGGCTGCACAAGAACATCATGCGCGAGTCCTCCGGCAACCCGAAGGCCATCAACGACTGGGACATCAACTGGATCAACGGCGTCCCCTCCAAGGGCCTGCTCCAGGTGATCCCGCCGACGTTCAAGGCGTACCACGTCGCCGGTACCTCGAACGACATCTACGACCCGGTCGCCAACATCACGGCCGCCGCTAACTACGCGGCCGACAAGTACGGCTCGATCGACAACGTCAACAGCGCCTACTGAGCTCGCATGCCTGGCGCGGACCTCTGAGGGTCTCAGCGCGTTGACGCCGAAGGGCGGCACCCCCACCGGGGTGCCGCCCTCGTCGTGTACAGGGAAGCCGAAGGCGTCCGTTACTTGCGCATGACCTCGGGCTCGTGGCGGCGCAGGAAGCGCGACACGAAGAAGCCGCAGATGACGCCGAGGGCGATCAGGGCGGCCATGTCGATGCCCCAGGCCGCGGCCTCGTGGTCCCACAGCGGGTCGGTGCTGGTGGGGTCGTCGGTGTTCGGGCTGATCTTGTTGAAGTCCAGCGTCGTACCGGCGGCGGCGACGGCCCAGCGCGACGGCATCAGGTATGAGAACTCGTTGACGCCGACCGTGCCGTGCAGGATGAAGAGGCAGCCGGTGAAGACGACCTGGATGATCGCGAACATCACCAGCAGCGGCATGGTCTTCTCGGCGGTCTTCACCAGCGACGAGATGATCAGGCCGAACATCATCGAGGTGAAGCCGAGCGCCATGATCGGCAGCGAGAGCTCGAACAGCACCGCGTTGCCGAGGATCAGGCCCTTCTCGGGGATCTCGCGGCTGGAGAAGCCGATCACACCGACCAGCAGGCCCTGGAGCACGGTGATGGTGCCGAGCACGATCACCTTCGACATCAGATACGCCGAGCGCGACAGGCCGGTGGCGCGCTCCCGCTCGTAGATCACCCGTTCCTTGATCAGCTCGCGGACGGAGTTGGCGGCGCCCGCGAAGCAGGCGCCGACCGCGAGGATCAGCAGCACCGTGGTGGCCGTGCCGTTCGGCGTGGAGAAGCCGGTCTTCGGGTTCACCGGGTTGACCAGCAGGCCCTTGTCCGGGTCGATCAGCAGGCTGACCGCGCCGAGCACCGCCGGCAGGATCACCGTCAGCGCGAGGAAGCCCTTGTCGGAGACGATCACCGACACATAGCGGCGCACGAGCGTCGCCAGCTGTGACATCCAGCCCTGCGGCTTGGGCGGCTTCATCGCCTGCGGCGACGGCATGTGCACCGACTGCGGGGCGACGGCGTCGATGTCCGCGGCGTACATCTGGTAGTGCTGCGAGCCCTTCCAGCGGCCCGCCCAGTCGTAGTCGCGGTAGTTCTCGAAGGCGGAGAAGACGTCGGCCCAGGTGTCGTAGCCGAAGAAGTTCAGCGCCTCCTCCGGCGGGCCGAAGTAGGCCACCGAACCGCCGGGCGCCATGACCAGCAGCTTGTCGCAGATCGCCAGCTCGGCCACGGAGTGCGTGACCACCAGGACCGTACGGCCGTCGTCGGCGAGGCCGCGCAGCAGCTGCATCACGTCGCGGTCCATGCCCGGGTCCAGGCCGGAGGTCGGCTCGTCCAGGAAGATCAGCGACGGCTTGGTCAGCAGCTCCAGGGCGACCGAGACGCGCTTGCGCTGGCCGCCGGAGAGCGAGGTGACCTTCTTGTCCTTGTGGATGTCGAGCTTCAGCTCGCGCAGCACCTCGTCGATCCGCGCGTCGCGCTCCTGCCCCGTGGTGTCCGCGGGGAAGCGCAGCTTGGCCGCGTACTTGAGGGCCTTCTTGACGGTCAGCTCCTTGTGCAGGATGTCGTCCTGCGGGACCAGACCGATGCGCTGGCGCAGCTCGGCGAACTGCTTGTACAGGTTCCGGTTGTCGTAGAGGACGTCGCCCTGGTTGGCGGGCCGGTAGCCGGTGAGCGCCTTGAGCAGGGTCGACTTGCCGGAACCCGAGGGGCCGATGACCGCGATGAGCGACTTCTCCGGTACGCCGAAGGAGACGTCCTTGAGGATCTGCTTGCCGCCGTCGACCGTCACCGTCAGATGGCGGGCGGAGAAGGAGACCTCACCGGTGTCGACGAACTCCTCGAGGCGGTCGCCGACCAAACGGAACGTCGAGTGGCCGACGCCGACGATGTCGTTCGGGCCGAGCAGCGCCGAACCGCCCTTGGCGATCGGCATACCGTTGACGAACGTGCCGTTGTGCGAGCCGAGGTCACGGATCTCGAACCGGCCGTCGGGCGTCGCGTGGAACTCGGCGTGGTGCCGCGAGACCTGAAGGTCCGAGACGACCAGCTCGTTCTCCAGCGCACGGCCGATGCGCATCACGCGGCCGAGGGAGAACTGGTGGAACGTGGTCGGGCTGCGGTCTCCGTAGACCGGCGGCGCCCCCGCGCCTCCACCGGGTCCGCCCTGCTGCCCGGGCACCTGCGCGACCGGCTGCTGCTGCGGCTGCTGGGCCTGCTGCCAGCTCTGCTGCGGTGCCTGCTGCTGTGGCGCCTGCTGTTGCGGCGCCTGCTGGGACCAGCCCGCGCCCTGCGCCGCGTACGGCTGCTGCTGGGGCTGGGCCTGCTGCGGCGCGGCGACGGACGCGGCGGCGCCGGACAGGTTCAGCCGCGGTCCGTCGGTCGCGTTGCCCAGATGGACGGCCGAGCCGGGGCCGATCTCCATGTGATGGACCCGCTGCCCCTGTACGAACGTGCCGTTGGTGCTGCCGTGGTCCTCGATGACCCAACTCCGGCCGCCCCAGCTGATCGTGGCGTGACGCCAGGACACCCTGGCGTCGTCGAGCACGATGTCCCCCTGCGGATCACGTCCGAGGGTGTATGGCCTGGCCGCATCGAGCGTCCAGGTCCGTCCATTCAATTCCAGTACGAGTTCCGGCACTCCATGCCCCACTGAGTTGTCCCCCGAGTTACCCCCATCACAGGGAGTCTAGGGATGTCGAACATCGTGGGGAACTATTTCAGTAGGAGCCCCCTGACCGAAAGTCGGGCCCCGTGAAGAGTGCGCACGGACGCGTTGCCCGATTCCGTTGACGGGGTTGATACCGGATCGGAGAGTGGTAATCCCACGCGATGGGGACATCCGCGGTGGATCGCCGCGACGCGGACCGGGGGGCTGACGATGAGCTACGTAACCGCGGAACACGGCAGGAAGGTGCCCTGGGGGGACGTACTCCTGTCCGGGATCGCCGCCGTGAGCTGGGCTTTGATCGGCATGGCGGGCACGGCGGCGCTCGGCCTGCATCTGCTGGAGGCCGATGCGGCGGGCTCGCTCGGGCCGATGACCGCGGCGGTTGTGGCGCTTGGGGCGGGCGGTTCGGTGACGCCGTCCGGGGACGTCTCCGCCTTCGGCTTGAAAGGGGCGGAGGCGACGACCGCCATACAGATCACGCCACTCGGTGTGGGGCTGGTGGGGGCACTCCTCCTGTCCTTCTTCTTCCTGCGTTCCCTGCGCGGGGCGGGAGTTGTGATCGCACCGGTGGAACTGCTGGCGCGGGCGGGCACGGTGATCGTCCTGTTCGTCGCGATGCTCGGCGGACTCGCCTGGGCCGGGCACGACGTCATCACCATCGACGGCGCGAAGCTAGGGCTCGACAAGATGCCGGGCGCCGGCGGCCTCGACGACATCAAGGACAAACTGCCCGGCGGGCTCGGTGACATCAGCGGTCTGCTGCCGGACCGCCTCGGCGACCTGATGGACGCCAAGGCCGCGGTCGGGTTCACCGTCGACACCGTGCCCACCCTGCTCGGCGGCGCGGCCTGGGCCGCCGCCGTCCTGGTCATCGCGCTGCTGGCGTCCCGCCGTACGCCGCTGCCGCGCGGCTGGCACGCCGTGCACCGGGTGGTCAGGCCGGCCGCGTCCGCGCTGGTGACCGTCTTACTGGTGGCCGTCGTGGCGGGCCTCGCCGCGGCGGCCTACGCGGCGATCGGCGACGACCACCCCAGGCGGATCGCCGGTGCGGCGCTGCTCGGCGCGCCCAACGGGGTCTGGATGGGCATCCCGATCGGCCTCTTCGTGCCCTGGGACGGCGAGGCGGCCGGCGAGATGACCAGGGTGCTGCCCGACCCCCTCGACGACCTGCTGCGCACCGAGTCCGGCGAACCGGTCACCCTTGGCCGCCTGGCCGAACTCGACGGCAGGGTATGGCTGTTGGCGGTGGCGGCGGCATTGCTGATGCTGCTGGCGGGGGTGCTTACGGCGGGGCGTACGCCGGTGGGAGGTACGTCGGTGGGGGGTACGTCGGTGGGGGTGGGGCGTACGTCGGCGGAGGCGGGCGCGGGTCGCGCGGGCGGCGCGGGTGTTACTAGGGGGGCGGGGGTGCCGGGTGCGGGGGCGCCGGGTGCGGCGGGTTGGCCGGGAGCGGCGGGGCTCGGTGGTGCGGGTGGCTCGGGTGCCGTTGGGGAGGCGGGAGTGCGGGGTACGGGTTCGGGGGGATCGCCGGGGGCGGGAGTGCGGAGTACGGGTTCGGGGGGATCGCCGGGGGCGGGAGTGCGGAGTACGGGTTCGGGGGGATCGCCGGGGGCGGCGGGACCGTCAGGTGTGGCGGGGGCGCGGGGATCGGGTGTTCTCCGGTTCGCGGGGCGTTGTGCGTTGCCGTTGGGGATCGGCACCGCCCTCACTCTGCCGCTGCTCGTCTGGCTGACCGACGTGTCGATGAACGCCTCCCTGTCCGTCCTCGGCTTCGACGCCTTCGGGGCCGGTATGAACCTGCACGGCCACCTGGGCATGGCGCTGCTGCTCGGCGCCCTGTGGGGCGCGGGTGCGGGGGCGGCGGGCGCGCTGCTGGCTTACGCGACCGGGGCGGCCGGCAGTCGTGCGGCGCCGCTGGCACTGGGTGACGTGGGCGTTACGGCGCCGGGGGGCGGGGGCCGTCCGGCACCGTCTCCGGCGTCGACGGCGGCGGCTTCGGCTTCGGCTTCGGCTTCGGGGGCGACGTCGTTGCCCGCGTCGGGGTCAGGGTCAGGGGCGGCGTCGGGGTCGGCGTCAGGGTCGGCGTCGGAGCCAGTCGGTGCGCCGGGGCCGTACCATCCCGCCCCGCCGTTCCGCCCGGCGAATCCCGACACCAACCCGTATCTGCGGGTACCGGACGGTCTGCTGCGGCCTGACGAGCCTGGCTACCGCGACCGGACTGACTGGGCTGACCGGACGGACCGGACTGACTGGGCTGACCGGACCGGCCGGACCGGCCGGCTCGGCCAACCCGGCTGGTCGGATCGGCCCGACCAACCCGACCGGCCTGGCTGGCCCGAGCGGTCCGACCGGCCCGAGCGATCCGACCAACCCCGCTGGTCCGACCGGTCCGGCTGGCCTGGCCCGGGGCGGCAGCCCGAGGACGCCCGGCCGGGAGAGGACGTCGGGACGGGTGAGGGCGTCGGGACGGGCGAGGGCGTCGGGACGGGCGAGGGCGTCGGGACGGGCGAGGGCGTCGGGCAGAGGGGGCACGGGCGGGACGACGACTCCGGGCGCCGGGCCGGGTCTGGGTCTGGGTCTGGGGCCGGACCTGCGACGGGGACCGGGGCACGACCCGGGACCGGTGCCGGAGCTGGGCCCGGTGCCGGAGCTGGGCCCGGAGCCGGAGCTGGGCCCGGACCCGGAACGGGCCCCGGACCCGGACCCGAGCCCGGGGCCGGGGTCGGGGCCGGGCCCGGACCCCGATCCGGGACCGGCACCCCCGACGACGTGTCCGGGGCGCCCACCGTGATCGGGCCCGTCACGCCGCCCCCGCGGTCGCCCGCGCGCCGGCGCCGGTCCGGGCGGCCCGACGTGCCGCCGCCCCCGCCCCCGCCGCCGCCTCCGCCACCGCCGCCGCCTCCGGAGGAGCGGCCGCCTCCTCCTCCACCGCCTCCGCCGGAGGGCCGACCGGGCCAGGACTGAGCCGCGCACGTACGAAAGGGCCCCGTTGTTCAGGCGGACCTGGCTTCCGGCCGGAAATCGGCGATCGGTACGTGCCCGGTGAGCAGGTGCCGGACGCTCCGGGACCGTCCGGCGGGGCGGTCCCGGCAGCCGCCGCCCGCGTCGGCGGTCCAGCTGAGCGTTACCTGTGCGCCATGCATTGTTCCCTGTCCGCCAGGCGGACCTCAGGGGCGAAAGGCACTGCGTGCCGGATACGGTGGGACCACCATGAGCGCTTCGCAGACCTCTGACGTCCCGACCCTTCTGGTCAAGATCTTCGGCAAGGACCGGCCCGGCATCACGGCCGGCTTGTTCGACACCCTCGCCGCCTGGTCCGTCGACGTCGTCGACATCGAGCAGGTCGTCACCCGTGGCCGGATCGTGCTGTGCGCGCTCGTGACCGAGCCGCCCGCCGGGCTGGAGGGCGATCTGCGGGCCACCGTCCACAGCTGGGCGGAGTCCATGAAGATGCAGGCGGAGATCATCTCCGGGATCGGCGACAACCGGCCGCGCGGCCTCGGGCGCTCGCTCGTCACGGTCCTCGGGCATCCGCTGACGGCGGAGTCCACGGCCGCGATCGCCGCCCGGATCACCGGCACCGGCGGCAACATCGACCGTATCTTCCGGCTCGCGAAGTACCCGGTGACGGCGGTCGAGTTCGCCGTGTCCGGTACGGAGACCGAGGCGCTGCGCACCGCCCTGGCCACCGAGGCCGCGGCGCTCGGCGTCGATGTCGCGGTGGTCGCCGCGGGACTGCACCGCCGGGCCCAGCGCCTGGTGGTCATGGACGTGGACTCGACCCTGATCCAGGACGAGGTGATCGAGCTCTTCGCGGCGCACGCCGGCTGCGAGAAGGAGGTCGCCGAGGTGACCGAGGCCGCGATGCGCGGTGAGCTCGACTTCGAGCAGTCGCTGCACGCGCGCGTGGCGCTGCTGAAGGGGCTGGACGCCTCGGTGGTGGACAAGGTGCGCAGCGAGGTACGGCTGACGCCCGGGGCGCGCACCCTGATCCGTACGCTGAAGCGGCTCGGCTTCCAAGTGGGCGTGGTCTCCGGCGGGTTCACCCAGGTCACGGACGATCTGCGGGAGCGTCTCGGGCTGGACTTCGCGCAGGCCAACACCCTGGAGATCGTCGACGGGCGGCTGACGGGCAAGGTCACCGGGGAGATCGTGGACCGGGCGGGCAAGGCGCGGCTGCTGCGCAGGTTCGCCGCCGAGGCCGGGGTGCCGCTGGCGCAGACCGTGGCGATCGGCGACGGCGCCAATGACCTGGACATGCTCAACGCAGCCGGTCTCGGGGTCGCGTTCAACGCCAAGCCGGTCGTCCGGGAGGCCGCCCACACCGCGGTGAACTTCCCGTTCCTCGACACGGTCCTGTATCTGCTGGGCGTCACCCGCGAAGAGGTCGAGGCCGCGGACACCCAGGACGACGTGCACTGAGCCGGCCGCGGCGCGTGGCGTACGTGAGGACGGGGCCCGGCACCGTGATGGTGCCGGGCCCCGTCCTCACGTACGAGGGGACGTCCTCACGTCCGAGGGGAGCGAGTCACTGGGACCGGGTCACTGGGACCGGGTCACTGGGACCGGGTCACTGGGACTGGGGCACTGGGACTGGGGCACTGGGACTGGGGCACTGGGACTGGGGCACTGGCACCGGGTCACTCCGTGGGCGCCCAGTAGTCGACCAGTGTGGCCGCTCCCGGCTCCAGGGTCTTCCACGAGCCGGTGAAGGAGAGCACCGCGAAGGACGCGGCCGGGAACCCGCGGCTGTTCATCCGGGTCCGGGCGTCGCCCTCGGCCTTGCCCGCGAGGATCTCGGCGAGGCCGTGCACCCCCGGATTGTGGCCGATGAGGACGACGTGGTCGTGCGCGTCGTCCTCGGTCTCGTTCAGTACGGCGATCAGCTCGCCGGGCGAGGCCTCGTACAGCCGCTCCTCGTACACCGTCTTCGGGCGGTGCGGCAGCTCCTGGACGGCGAGCTTCCAGGTTTCGCGGGTCCGGGTCGCGGTGGAGCAGAGAGCCAGGTCGAAGGGGGTGCCGGTGTCGGCCAGCTTGCGTCCCGCGACCACGGCGTCCTTGCGGCCCCGGTCGGCGAGCGGCCGCTCGTGGTCGGACACCGGCGGCCAGTCGGCTTTCGCATGCCGGAAAAGGACAATCCTGCGGGGTTCTGCGACGCTCATGCGTCCCAGCTTCGCACGAAACACTGCACGGGGCGCAGGGAGTTGAGGCGCCCTCGTGGCACTGACGGCCATTGCCGCGGACGGGTCGGTGGCCGCGCGCCGGGCCGCGCGCCGCAGGCGCCGTGGCCGGGGACCTCAGGCGCCATGACCGGGAACCGCGACCGCGCCGGAAGCGCCACGACCGGTACTCCCCCGGCACTCGTCCGGCACTCCCCCCGGACTCGTCCGGCACTCGTCCGGCACTCCCCCGGCACTCGCCCGGCCGGACCCTTCCGTCGGGCCTAGCCGAGGACCGTCTGCTGGATGCGCTCGATGACATGGGCTATCGCGGAGTCGCCGGCCGCCGACTGCGCGTCGGCGGGGTGCACCACCAGTGTCAGGAGCACGGCGAAGGCCAGGGCCGGGAGCAGCAGGGCCCACCAGGGCAACCGGATGTCGACGCCGCCCGTGGTCGCCGGGTGGGGCGGGGTGTGCGTGGGGGCCGGCATGACGCCTCCGTGGTCTCCTAGTGCTCCGCGGACCGCGGTCCCGCGGTCACATCTCGAACCTACGGAACCGGGCGCCCGAGGCCCATCCGGTGATCCACCCACTTGACCCTGACACTCACCCCCTAGGGGGCCGGGGGTTAACCCCACCGGCAGGGGCGCCGTCACCCCACCCAGGCGCAAGCGGACCAGTGGGCGGGATCAGGGCGCGGCACAAGGCCGGGACGACGTCAGGCCGGGATCAGGGCGAGGCGATCGATGCGATGATGCCGATGATCACGGTGATGGCCAGCATCGCGCCGAGCACGAGCAGCAGCTTCTTCTGGCCGTTCTGGGGGTTCGGGTCGAGCACAGGCATGCACTCAGTCTCCCACCCTTTTCCCGCGCCCTCACGCGTGGGGTCGGTGCGGGGCGTCGTCCTCGACGGTGCGGTCGCGGCCCGCCAGGACCCCGGCGAAGATCTGGGGGATCATCAGCGCGGCCATGAGCGCGATCGGCACGCCCCAGCCGCCGCTGTGCTGGTAGAGCACACCGACCAGGAGCGGTCCCGGGATCGAGATCAGATAACCGGTGCTCTGGGCGAAGGCCGACAGCTTGGCGACGCCCGCGCCGGTCCTGGCGCGCATGCCGACCATGGCGAGCGCGAGCGGGAAGGCGCAGTTGGAGATGCCGAGCAGCAGGGCCCACGCCCAGGCGCCGCCGGAGGGCGCGAAGTACAGGCCCGCGTAACCGGCGAGGCCGCAGATCCCGAGGACCACCACGATCGGCCCCTGGTGCGGCAGCCGGGTGGCGAGGCGGGGGATGACGAAGCCGAGCGGCACGCCCATCACCATGGTCACGGCGAGCAGCAGCCCCGCCGTACCGGCCGAGACACCGGCGTCCCGGAAGATCTGCGCCATCCAGCCCATGGTGATGTAGGCGGCGGTGGCCTGGAGCCCGAAGAAGACGGCGAGCGCCCAGGCGGTACGGCTGCGGGTGATGCGCAGCCCGTCGTCCTCCTGCCCCCGGGAGACGGCCCCCAAGGACGCGGTGACCGAGGAGGGGGTGCCCGAGGAAACGGTGACCGAGGAGACGGCCCCCGCAGACACGGCCCCCGGGGACGCCGCATCCGACGACACGGCCCCCGGAGAGCCGGGCCGGTCGCCGGCCGCGCCGGCCGCGCCCGCCCCGCCGCTCCCCCGCCCGTCCCCCGTGTCCCGCCCCCGCAGCAGCGGCAGCCACGGCAGTACGGCCACCGCCGCGAGGGCCGCCCAGACGGCGAGCCCCGACTGCCAGTCGCCGAGGGCGTCGGTGACGGGCACGGTGATCGCGGCGGCCAGGGAGGTGCCGAGCGCGAGGGCCATCGAGTACAGGCCCGTCATCGAGCCGACCCGGTCGGGGAACCAGCGCTTGACGATGACCGGCATCAGAACGTTGCTGACGGCGATGCCCATGAGCGCCAGCGCGCTGGCGGCCAGGAACGCCGCCGTGCTCCCGGCGTACGGCCGGACGACCAGGCCCGCCGTGATGGCGGCCATGCCGCCGCAGACGACGGCCCCGGGTCCGAAACGGCGGGCGAGCCGCGGCGCCATCACCCCGAAGACGGCGAAGCAGAGCGGCGGCACCGAGGTCAGGAGCCCCGCCACGCTGCCGCTCATGCCGAGCCCGTCGCGCACCTCTTCGAGGAGGGCGCCGAGGCTGGTGATGGCGGGCCGCAGGTTGAGGGCCGTGAACACGATGCCGACCGTCACCAGACGCACCGCCCACGCGCGCGGGGCGGGCGGTTCGGGCCGTTCCTTCGCCGACGCGGGCTCCGTGGTCGCCGCGGCGCCGGGTATCGGTGGGGAGGTCATCGTCCGGGTCTCCTCGCTTGCCATGACCGCCATCATAGAATCATGGGATGATTGGCTGTCCAGTCGTCCCGTCCGCTGCGTTAACCTCCAGCCACCGGCCCCTCAGGGAAGGCCCGTACGAAGGACCGTCATGCCGCTGAGTCATCCCCGACGTTCGGCACTGGCCGAGCAGGTCATCGCCGAGCTGCGCACCCAGATCACCTCGGGCGAGTGGCCCGTGGGCTCGCGCATCCCCACCGAGCCGGAGCTGGTGGAGCAGCTGGGCGTCGCCCGCAACACCGTGCGCGAGGCGGTCCGCGCGCTCGCGCACAACGGGCTGCTCGACATCCGACAAGGTTCGGGCACCTACGTCGCCGCGACCAGTGAGCTCGCGGGCGTGATGCACCGCAGGTTCGCGGACGCCGACCCCCGGCACATCGCCGAACTGCGGTCCACGCTGGAGTCCAGCGCCGCGCGGCTGGCCGCCGAGCGGCGCACCGAGCGCGATCTGAAGCAGCTGGACGCCGCTCTCGTGCGCCGGGAGCAGGCGTGGCGGTCGGGCGACACGGAGGCGTTCGTGACGGCCGACGCGAGCTTCCACCTCGCCGTGGTCGCCGCCTCCCACAACGACGTCATGGCCAAGATGTACGCGGACCTGGGCGAGGTGCTGCGGGACTGGCTGCGCGAGGACGTCGGCGACGCGCTCACGCCGGAGACGTACATGGACCACGCCCGGCTGGTGGACGCCATCCGCGCCGGTGACGCGGCCTCCGCCGCGGCGGAGGCGGCGGACTACCCGTTCCTGTGCCGCCCCGGCCGGCTCACGCCCGCCTCCGGCGCCTGACCGGACCGAGCGCCCCCCCCTGCGGCCTACCTCCGGTGGCTGACCCAGGCCGAGCCGACCTCCGCCCAGCACCGGCCCGTCAGCCGTACCGTCTCGGCGGGACCGGCCTTCTCGGGGGCGCCGTCGCTGTCGAGGTCCCACCAGCGCGCGCACTCGATGTGCAGGCTGACCCGGTCGGTCTCCGGATACGGGTTGTGGCAGTCGGAGGTGACGTGCGAACGCCGTACGACGGTGTGGCAGAAGGCTCCGAAGGGCCTGTCGTGGTCCACGCGCGCGTGGGGGCCGTACTCCGCCGACCGGTGCCCCTGGTGCGAGGCCGCGTCGTCGGGGAGTGCGGCGAGGAGCGCGAGCGCGGCCAGTACCGGAGCGAAGCGGTGGGACAGGCGCACAGAGAGACCTCCTCGGGGCGTCCTCGGGAGGAACTCGACTCGGGGGGCGTACTCCATCAGGGTGCGCCGCCGCGGACTGTCCTCGCCCGCTCCATGGGCCGAACGGGTGACGCCCCGCTTCCCGCACGAGGCGGGGAACGGGGCGTCCCAAGGGTGCGTCCGGGCCGGTCAGGCGCCGATCGCGTGCAGACCGCCGTCGACGTGGACGATCTCGCCGGTGGTCTTCGGGAACCAGTCGCTCAGCAGGGCGACGATGCCGCGGCCGGCCGGCTCGGGGTCCTCGAGAGCCCACTCCAGCGGGGCACGGCTGTCCCAGACCGAGGCCAGCTCGCTGAAGCCCGGGATGGACTTGGCGGCCATCGAGCCGATGGGACCGGCGGAGACCAGGTTGCAGCGGATGTTCTGCTTGCCCAGGTCGCGCGCCATGTAGCGGCTGGTGGCCTCCAGGGCGGCCTTCGCCGGGCCCATCCAGTCGTACTGCGGCCAGGCGAACTGCGCGTCGAAGGTGAGGCCGACGACCGAGCCGCCGTTCTGCATCAGCGGCAGGCAGGCCATGGTCAGCGACTTCAGGGAGTACGCCGAGACGTGCATGGCGGTGGCGACCGACTCGAACGGGGTGTTGAGGAAATTGCCGCCGAGCGCGTCCTGCGGCGCGAAGCCGATGGAGTGCACGACGCCGTCCAGGCCGCCCAGCTCCTCGCCGACGACGTCCGCGAGCCGCCCGAGGTGCTCGTCGTTGGTGACGTCGAGCTCGATGACCTTGGTGGGCTTGGGCAGCTTCTTGGCGATGCGCTCGGTCAGCGTGGGCCGCGGGAACGCGGTCAGGATGATCTCCGCGCCCTGCTCCTGGGCCAGCTTCGCGGTGTGGAAGGCGATGGAGGCCTCCGTCAGCACACCGGTGATCAGGACGCGCTTGCCCTCGAGAATTCCGCTCATGGTGATCAGTGACCCATTCCCAGTCCGCCGTCAACGGGGATGACGGCTCCAGTGATGTACGAGGCGTCGTCCGAGGCGAGGAACCGCACCGTCGCGGCGATCTCCTCCGGCTGCGCGTAACGGCCCAGCGGCACCTGCTTGACGATGCCCGCGCGCTGCTCGTCGGTGAGCACCTGGGTCATGTCGGTGTCGACGAAGCCCGGCGAGACGACGTTGAAGGTGATGTTCCGCGAGCCCAGCTCACGGGCGAGCGAACGCGCGAAGCCGACCAGGCCCGCCTTGGAGGCGGCGTAGTTCGCCTGGCCCGCGGAGCCGAGCAGTCCGACCACCGAGGAGATCAGGACGACCCGGCCCTTCTTGGCGCGCAGCATGCCGCGGTTGGCGCGCTTGACGACCCGGAAGGTGCCCGTGAGGTTGGTGTCCAGGACGGAGGTGAAGTCGTCCTCGGACATCCGCATCAGGAGCTGGTCCTTGGTGACGCCCGCGTTGGCGATGAGCACCTCGACCGGGCCGTGCTCGGCCTCGATCTCCTTGTAGGCCTGCTCCACCTGCTCGGTGTCGGTGATGTCGCACTTGACGGCGAGGCACCCCAGATCCAAGAGGGCGGCCGGCGGCTCACCGGAACGGTAGGTGATGGCGACCTTGTCGCCGGCATCGGCGAACGCGCGGGCGATGGCGAGGCCGATGCCCCGGTTGCCTCCGGTGACGAGAACCGAGCGGCTCAACGGATCACCCTTTCGTTGGCGGATGTGGAACACATGGACGCCGTGTGCGCCGGAGCACGGCCCCGGGCCTCGTACGGCTTCCTCGAAAAACCTATCGGTCCCGCCGAGCTCCCGGAGAATCGGGCACCGACAGTGGCACGGGGGACACACTGTCGGGTCCCTACAGATTGCGCGCACCGGGATGCCGGGCCCGCACGCGAGAAACGATGCCCGGCCCGCCCGCGAAAGGTGTGGTCCGCGGACCCGCCCGCACGACATGATCGGGCCGACAGGCCACGACAGCAGGGAGACCTCCGTGCCTCATTCCATCGACGAAGCGTTCACGGCGCTGCCACTGCGCCCGCTGGCCGATGCCGCGCTCGCCCGCGCCCGGGCCCTCGGTGCCGAGCACGCGGACTTCCGGTTCGAGCGGGTACGGGAAGCGTCCTGGCGGCTGCGGGACGCCAGGCCCGCCGGGTCCTCGGACACGACCGACCTGGGGTACGCGGTGCGGGTGGTGCACGGCGGGACGTGGGGGTTCGCGTCGGGCGTGGACCTGACGATGGACGCCGCGGCGCGGGTCGCGTCGCAGGCCGTGGCGATGGCGAAGCTGTCCGCCCAGGTGATCAAGGCGGCGGGGAGCGATGAGCGGGTCGAGCTGGCGGACGAGCCGGTGCACGCCGAGAAGACCTGGGTCTCCGCGTACGAGATCGATCCGTTCTCGGTGCCGGGCGAGGAGAAGGCCGGGCTGCTGGCGGACTGGAGCGCGCGGCTGCTGGCCGCGGACGGCGTCAGCCATGTCGACGCCTCGCTGATGACCGTGCACGAGAACAAGTTCTACGCGGACACCGCCGGGACCGTGACCACCCAGCAGCGCGTCCGGCTGCACCCGCAGCTCACCGCCGTCGCCGTCGACGAGTCCAGCGGCGAGTTCGACTCCATGCGCACCCTCGCGCCGCCGGTCGGCCGCGGCTGGGAGTACCTGGCCGGCACCGGCTGGGACTGGGAGTCGGAGCTGGAGCGGATTCCTGAGCTGCTGGCCGAGAAGATGCGTGCGCCGAGCGTCGAGGCGGGCCTGTACGACCTGGTCGTCGACCCGTCCAACCTGTGGCTGACCATCCACGAGTCGATCGGGCACGCCACCGAACTGGACCGCGCGCTCGGCTACGAGGCCGCGTACGCGGGCACCTCCTTCGCCACCTTCGACCAGCTCGGCACGTTGCGGTACGGCTCGGAGCTGATGAACGTCACCGGCGACCGGACCGCCGAGCACGGCCTCGCGACCATCGGCTACGACGACGAGGGCGTGGCGGGCCAGTCCTGGGACCTGGTCAAGGACGGGAAACTGGTCGGCTACCAGCTCGACCGGCGGATCGCCCGCCTCACCGGCTTCGAGCGGTCCAACGGCTGCGCCTACGCCGACTCCCCCGGCCATGTCCCCGTACAGCGCATGGCGAACGTCTCCCTCCAGCCGGATCCGGCCGGGCTGTCCACCGAGGACCTGATCGGCAGCGTCGACCGCGGGATCTACGTCGTCGGCGACCGCTCGTGGTCCATCGACATGCAGCGCTACAACTTCCAGTTCACCGGGCAGCGCTTCTTCCGCATCGAGAACGGGCGGATCACCGGACAGCTCCGGGACGTCGCGTACCAGGCGACGACCACCGACTTCTGGGGCTCCATGGCCGCGGTGGGCGGCCCGGGGACGTACGTCCTGGGCGGCGCCTTCAACTGCGGCAAGGCCCAGCCGGGCCAGATCGCGGCGGTCTCGCACGGCTGCCCGTCCGCCCTCTTCCGGGGCGTGAACATCCTCAACACCACGCAGGAGGCTGGGCGATGACCTCGCATACGAACGGGACGACCTCGCGTACGAACGGTACGAACCGTACGGACAAGCCGCACGAGATCGTCGAGCGGGCGCTCGCGCTGTCCCGGGCCGACGGCTGCGCGGTGATCGCCGACGAGCACTCGACCGCCAATCTGCGCTGGGCGGGCAACGCGCTGACCACGAACGGGGTCACCCGCGGGCGCACGCTGACCGTCGTCGCCACCGTCGACGGACAGCGGGGCACGGCGTCCGGGGTGGTCTCCCGGTCGGCCGTGACGGCGGACGAGCTGGAGCCGCTGGTGCGGGCCGCGGAGGCGGCGGCGCGCGGGGCGGGTCCCGCCGAGGACGCCCAGCCGCTGGTCACGGACGTACCCGAGTCCCCGGACTTCACGGACGCGCCCGCCGAGACCTCCTCCGCGGTGTTCACCGACTTCGCGCCGGCGCTCGGCGAGTCCTTCGCCCGCGCGCGTGCGGGCGGGCGGGAGCTGTACGGCTTCGCCAACCACGAGTACGTCTCCAGCTACCTCGGCACGTCGACGGGGCTGCGGCTGCGGCACGACCAGCCCAGCGGGACGCTGGAGCTCAACGCCAAGTCCCCGGACCGTACGCGGTCGGCGTGGGCGGGCCGGTCGACGCGCGACTTCAAGGACGTCGATCCGGCGGTGCTGGACGCCGAGCTGTCGACCCGCCTGGACTGGGCGCGGCGGCGCGTCGAGCTGCCCGCGGGACGCTACGAGACGCTGCTGCCGCCGACCGCCGTGGCGGACCTGCTGATCTGCCTGATCTGGCAGGGCTCGGCCCGGGACGCGGCCGAGGGCCGGACGGTGTTCAGCAGGCCGGGCGGCGGCACCCGGGTCGGCGACCGGCTCAGCGAGCTGCCGCTGACGCTGCGCAGCGACCCGCACGAGCCGGGCCTGGAGTGCGCTCCGTTCGTCCTGGCCCATTCGTCGGGCGACGACATCTCGGTGTTCGACAACGGGCTGCCGCTGCGGGCCACCGACTGGATCGCCGGCGGCGAGCTGCGGCATCTGACGACCACCCGGCACAGCGCCGCCCTCACCGGTCTGCCGGTGACGCCGTCCATCGGCAACCTCGTCCTGGACGGCGGCGCGGACCGGTCCCTGGACGAGATGGTCGCGAACACCGCGCGCGGGCTGCTGCTGACCTCGCTGTGGTACATCCGCGAGGTCGACCCGGCGACGCTGCTGCTGACCGGGCTGACCCGCGACGGGGTGTACCTGGTGGAGAACGGCGAGGTGGTGGGCGAGGTGAACAACTTCCGGTTCAACGAGTCGCCGGTCGACCTGCTGGGGCGGACGGCGGAGGCCGGGCGCACGGAGAAGACGCTGCCGCGCGAGTGGAGCGACTACTTCACCAGGGCCGCGGCGCCCGCGCTGCGGGTGCCCGACTTCAACATGAGCTCTGTCAGCCGGGGCGTATAACCTCGTAGCTGATTCCCGGGGCCTTCGCGGGCCCCGACGTCCCTGAGACCACCGAGGAGACACGAGCACCGTGACGGACATCGTCGACGAGCTGAAGTGGCGGGGGCTGATCGCCCTCTCCACGGACGAGGACGCATTGCGCAAGGCGTTCGCGGACGGTCCCGTCACGTTCTATTGCGGCTTCGACCCGACCGCGCCCAGCCTGCACCTCGGCAACCTCGTGCAGATCCTGACGATGCGCCGGATCCAGCAGGCGGGCAACCGCCCGCTGGGCCTGGTCGGCGGTGCCACGGGCCTGATCGGCGACCCGAAGCCGAACTCGGAGCGGACGCTGAACGCTCCGGAGGTCGTGGCCCAGTGGGTGGAGCGGCTGCGCGCGCAGATCGCGCCGCTGCTCGACTTCGAGGGCCCGCACGCGGCGGTCATGGTGAACAATCTGGACTGGACCCAGGGCATGTCCGCCATCGAGTTCCTGCGGGACATCGGCAAGCACTTCCGGGTGAACAAGATGATCGCCAAGGAGGCCGTCTCCCGCCGGCTCAACTCGGACGCGGGCATCAGCTACACCGAGTTCAGCTACCAGATCCTCCAGGGCATGGACTACCTGGAGCTCTACCGCAGGTACGGCTGCACGCTCCAGACCGGCGGCAGCGACCAGTGGGGCAACCTCACGTCGGGCACCGACCTGATCCACCGGGTCGAGCCGGACGCCGTGGTGCACGCGCTGGGCACCCCGCTGATCACCAAGGCGGACGGCACCAAGTTCGGCAAGACGGAGTCCGGCACGGTCTGGCTCGACCCCGGGATGACCTCGCCGTACGCGTTCTACCAGTTCTGGCTGAACGCTGACGACCGGGACGTGTCCAAGTTCCTGCGGATCTTCAGCTTCAGGTCGCGTCAGGAGATCGAGGATCTTGAGCGGCAGACCGAGGAGCGTCCGCAGGCGCGTGCCGCGCAGCGGGCGCTGGCCGAGGAGCTGACGACGCTGGTGCACGGCGCGGACCAGACGGCCGCCGTGACCGCCGCGTCGAAGGCACTGTTCGGGCAGGGCGAGCTCGCCGAGCTGGACGAGGCCACGCTGCGGGCGGCCCTGACCGAGGTGCCGCACATCCAGGTCGCCGAGCTGGGCCCGGTGGTCGACCTCTTCGCCGAGGTCGGTCTGGTCGCCAGCAAGTCCGCCGCGCGCCGCACGGTCAAGGAGGGCGGCGCGTACGTGAACAACGTGAAGGTCACCGCCGAGGACGCGGTGCCCGCCGCGGACGAGCTGCTGGGCGGCCGCTGGCTGGTGCTGCGCCGGGGCAAGCGGAACCTGGCGGCGGTCGAGGTCACGGGCGCCTGATACGTACGGCGCCGGCGCACCCGTGTCATCGGTGCACCGGCGTGAAGCGGGCATGAGAAGGGGCGGTCCCACCACGGGACCGCCCCTGTCTCGTCCGTCCGCCGTCCGTCCGGCGACCGCGCCGCCGCCGTACGGATCGGGCGCCGTACGGATCAGGCTCTGCGCCGGTTGCCCCGCATCGCCATGTAGAGCATGTCGCCGAAGAACACGATGACGACCGCGGCCACGAGCTGGAGGACGTGCCGGCCCCAGTCGATGCCGGGCGTCGCGTCGATCCCGACCGCACGGGCGATCGCGTTGCCGACGATGCCGCCGATGATGCCGAAGATCGTGGTCAGCCAGAGGGGGCTGTGCTGCTTGCCGGGAATGATCGCCTTGGCCAGCAGTCCCAGCACGAATCCCACGATGATGGCCCACAACCAGCCCATGGCTGCCTCCTAGTACGCCGCTGTGCGAGCAGTACCGCCAGTGTGGAGCTGTCCGCCGTACGGCGCATGTCGGGCAGGGCCGTACGTGGGACGGCGCAGCCGGTCACCCCGGGCCGGGAGGTGCCCCGGTCTCGTAGGCGGCGCAGCCGCGGCGTAACCTGGTGGCAGTTCGGGCCCGAATGTCTGACCTGCGGTGCGCGGGTGGGGGCCGGGGAGAGTCCGATACGGGCGGGTGGTGGAACGTGATGCGGAAGCAGAGCAGCGGCCAGGTCTTCCGGATCACCGGAGCCCGGCAGGGACTCGACGCCGACGTCCGCGGCAGGCAGCGCCGGTACGTCATCTCCATGGGGGTGCGCACCGTCTCGGTGATCCTCGCCGCCACGCTCTGGAACGTGGAACGGCACGTCGCGCTCGTCGCCCTCGTCCTCGGTGCGCTGCTGCCCTATGTCGCCGTGGTGATCGCCAACGCGGGCCGGGAGAACGCCCCGTCGCTTCCGTCCACATTCGTCACCGCCCCGGCGCGCCCCATGATCGCCCCGCCGCGGGCCGACGCCTTCGCGGAACGCGGTGCGGAATCCGGGCCGGAGGACGTGCGCGACGGTTCGGCGACCGGCCCCCGCGGTGAGTCGCGCGACCGGAGCTGACCACGGCGGATCCGCCGGATCCGGAAGCCGGCCGCGTACCAAGCTCAGTAAAAGCTCAGATCAATCATGTTGTTCCGGTGCCGGGCACCGGGTCCCCCGTGACATACTTCGTACGCGCTCCGCATCCCCCGTCGGAGCGACGGACCGACGCCGGGCAGCTCCCCCCGTGGCTGCTCGGCGTCGCCTTGTGCGGGGCCCGCGACGAGCCGCCGACGCCCCGACTCCGGGTGCGATCGCCTCGGTTAGGGTCGGGGACGTGATTCCGACTGACCCCGGCTCAGGTCCGGCCTCTCCCATCTGTTCCGCCAAGGGCTGCCGTGCCGACGCCGTGTGGGTGCTCGCCTGGAACAACCCCAAGCTGCACACGCCGGAGCGCCGCAAGACCTGGCTGGCCTGCGAGGAGCACCGCGAGCACCTGTCCCAGTTCCTCGGCGTGCGCGGGTTCCTCAAGGACGTCGTGCCGCTGGCGGAGTGGGAGGACGCCGGGTCCTGACCGGGCGCGCGTGCCCCCTCAGCCGCCGATCGACGACATCGGGCGGGACGGCTGGAGGAACGAGGGGTCGTCCAGGCCCGAGCCCGCCTTCTTGCCCCACATCGCGAGCCGCCAGATCCGGGCGATCTCCTCGTCCGGGGCGCCCGAGCGCAGCGCGGCCCGCAGGTCCGTCTCCTCGCGGGCGAAGAGACAGGTGCGGACCTGGCCGTCGGCCGTCAGGCGGGTGCGGTCGCAGGCCGCGCAGAACGGGCGGGTGACGGAGGCGATGACGCCGACGCGGTGCGGGCCGCCGTCGACCAGCCAGCGCTCGGCCGGGGCGGAGCCGCGCTGCCGCGCGCCCTCCTCGGTGAGCTCGAAGCGGGCGCGCAGCGAGGCGAGGATGTCACCGGCGGTGACCATGCCCTCGCGCTTCCAGCCGTGCTGGGCGTCCAGCGGCATCTGCTCGATGAAGCGCAGCTCGTAGCCGTGGTCGACGGCCCAGGCGAGCAGGTCGGGGGCCTCGTCCTCGTTCAGTCCCGGCATCAGTACGGCGTTGACCTTGACCGGGGTCAGGCCCGCGTCCTGGGCGGCGCGCAGGCCCTCGATGACGTCCTTGTGGCGGTCACGGCGGGTGAGCTTCTTGAAGACGTCGGGGCGCAGGGTGTCAAGCGAGACGTTCACCCGGTCCAGGCCCGCGGCCTTCAGGGCGGCCGCGGTGCGCCTGAGGCCGATGCCGTTGGTCGTCAGGGACATCTGAGGACGCGGCTCCAGGGCCGCGACCCGCTCGACGATGCCGACGAGGCCGGGGCGGAGCAGCGGCTCGCCGCCGGTGAAGCGGACCTCGGTGATGCCGAGGTCGCGGACGGCCGTGCCGATGAGCCGGACGATCTCGTCGTCCGTGAGCAGGTCCGGCTTGGCCAGCCATTGCAGGCCTTCCTCGGGCATGCAGTACGTACAGCGCAGGTTGCAGCGGTCGGTCAGCGAGACGCGCAGGTCGGTGGCGACTCGGCCATAGGTGTCGATGAGCACGCGGGCCCCCTCCCTCGGTCCGGATCACAACGGTCAGACACGTGCGAGCCTACGTGACGCCACTGACAACGACAGCGGCCCGATGGCACGAGAACGGGATCGGCCCCGTCGTAGGGATCTACCAGTGGGGGTGCACCGGCAGCCACGACGGGGCCGAGGAGGGCGGGCGCGTCAGTGCGCTCCGGTGCCGGTCAGGGAGCGGACCTCCAGCTCGGCGTACTTGCCGCTGTCGGGCTCCTCCTTGGACAGGACCGTGCCGAGCCAGCCCAGCAGGAAGCCGACCGGGATGGAGATGAGGCCCGGGTTCTCCAGCGGGAACCAGTGGAAGTCGACGTCCGGGAACATCGAGGTCTCCTTGCCGGAGACCACCGGCGAGAACAGCACCAGGACGACCGCGGAGGTCAGGCCGCCGTAGATCGACCAGAGCGCGCCCGACGTGGTGAAGCGCTTCCAGAAGAGGCTGTAGAGGATCGTCGGCAGGTTGGCGGAGGCGGCGACCGCGAAGGCGAGCGCGACCAGTCCGGCGACGTTCAGGTCACGGGCGAGGGCCCCCAGGCCGATGGAGACGGCGCCGATGCCGACGGTCGCCCAGCGGGCCGCGCCCAGCTCCTCCTTCTCGGTGGCCTTGCCCTTCTTGATCACGTTGGCGTAGATGTCGTGGGCGAACGACGAGGACGAGGCCAGCGTCAGTCCGGCGACGACCGCAAGGATCGTGGCGAAGGCGACCGCGGAGATGGTGGCGAGCAGGACGGCGCCCCAGTTGGAGTCGACCCCGCCGAGATGGAGGGCCAGCAGGGGCGCTGCCGTGTTGCCCGCCTTGTTGGAGGCGATGATCTCGTCCGGCTTGATCAGGGCGGCGGCGCCGAAGCCGAGCGCGAGGGTCATCAGGTAGAAGGCGCCGATCAGGCCGATCGCCCAGTTCACCGACTTCCGCGCGGCCTTGGCGGTGGGCACGGTGTAGAAGCGGATCAGGATGTGCGGCAGTCCCGCGGTGCCCAGGACGAGGGCGATGCCCAGGGAGATGAAGTCGAGCTTGGACGTCGAGGTGGCGCCGTACTTCAGTCCGGGCTCCAGGAACGCCGCGCCCTTGGTGCTGTTCTCGGCCGCCGAGCCGAGCAGGTCGGAGACGTTGAAGTCGAACTTGAGCAGCACCAGGAAGGTCAGCAGCAGGGCGCCCGCCATGAGCAGCACGGCCTTGACCATCTGCACCCAGGTGGTGCCCTTCATGCCGCCGATGGTGACGTAGACGATCATCAGGACGCCGACCAGGGCGACGATGCCGATCTTGCCGCCGTCGCTGGTGATGCCGAGCAGCAGCGAGACCAGGACGCCCGCGCCCGCCATCTGGGCCAGCAGGTAGAAGATCGAGACGACGATCGTGGAGGTGCCGGCCGCGGTGCGCACCGGGCGCTGGCGCATGCGGTACGCGAGCACGTCGCCCATGGTGTACCGGCCGGAGTTGCGCAGCGGCTCGGCGACCAGGAGCAGCGCCACCAGCCAGGCGACCAGGAAGCCGATGGAGTACAGGAAGCCGTCGTAGCCGAAGAGGGCGATGGCGCCCGCGATGCCGAGGAAGGAGGCCGCGGACATGTAGTCGCCGGAGACGGCGAGGCCGTTCTGGAAGCCGGTGAACTGCCGCCCGCCCGCGTAGAAGTCGGCGGCGTCCTTGGTCTGCCGGCCGGCCCAGACGGTGATGACGAGGGTCGCGACGACGAAGACGGCGAACAGGGTGATGATCAGGGTGCGGTGCTCGCTGGCCTCTCCGGCCGCCAGCAGGGTGCTCTGAACGGGGCTCATGCGCCGCCCTCCATCCGGGACTTGATCGCCTCGGCCTTGGGGTCGAGCTTGGCGGCGGCGTGCCGCGAGTACCACCAGGCGATGAGGAACGTGGTGAGGAACTGGGCGAGGCCGAACACCAGGGCGACGTTGATGTTGCCGAACAGCTTGGTGCCCATGAAGTCGCCCGCGTAGTTGGAGAGCAGGACGTACAGCAGGTACCAGACGATGAAGCCGACGGTCAGCGGGAAGGCGAAGGAGCGGTAGGACTGGCGCAGTTCACCGAACTCCGCGCTCTGCTGGACCTCGGCGAACTCCTCGGTGGAGGGGAGCCCGGGTCGGGATTTCGAGGGGGGCGGTGCGTCGGTAGCCACGGAGTCTCCTCGGCTGGGCACGGACATACGGCTGGAGCTTCACTGTGATGTGGATCACGTGAGCCGGGTGGCGATGTTAGTGGCACCCGGCCGTGATCCGACAGGGGCCCGATCGTGCTCGCGCTCCCTGTTCAAGGTCACGGCGCCGCGCGTGGACCGGTTCAACCGCTCTGACTTCTTTCGCATGTACTCGCCGGAATTCATTGCTGGCCAGGTGGGGCGGGGGTTAACTTCGCCCTGCACCACCGTCATGTACCTGCCCGAGCGCCACTCGCGTCCGGGCCGGTTCCTGTTCCGGATGATGTGGAGACCCCATGGCTCATCTGCGTTCCAGACGTTCCGGGCGCCGGCTCGCCCTCGCCGTACCGGTCGCGCTGTCGCTCACCGCGACGCTCGGTTTCCTGCCGGGCACCGCGGCCGCGGCCCCCGCCGCCGCGGCCGCCGCGGTGACCGCCGACGGCCCGGAGCTGGCGTACGTGGTCAACACCCGCACGGATCACCACACGATCGGGTCGGTGAAGCGGGCCGTTGCCGAGGCGGGCGGCAGCGTGGTGTACGCGTACGACCGGATCGGTGTGCTCGTCGTCCACTCGGCGAACCCGTCGTTCGCCCGGGAGATACGCGCGGTGCGCGGCGTGCAGTCGGCCGGCGCGACGCGTACGGCGCCGCTGACCGCGTCGGGGACGACGGACGAGGGCGCCGTGCAGAAGCTGTCGGCCGGGCAGGCGGCCGAGACCGCCAGGAGCGCGGCCCCGGGCCAGGAGCCGTACGAGGCCGACCAGTGGGACCTGCGGGCGATCGGCGCCGACCGGGCCGCGAGGACCGACCCGGGCAGCCGCCGGGTGACCGTCGCCGTGATCGACACGGGCGTGGACGACACCCACCCGGACCTCGCGCCCAACTTCTCCGCGTCCCAGTCGGCGAACTGCGTCGGCGGCAAGGCGGACACCAGCGAGGGCGCCTGGCGCCCGTACGACCCGGCCGAGGACTACCACGGCACGCATGTGGCCGGTGAGATAGCCGCGGCCCGCAACGGCATCGGCGTCGCGGGCGTCGCCCCCGGCGTCAAGGTCTCCGCCATCAAGGTGAGCGACCCGGACGACGGCCTGTTCTACCCGGAGAACGTCGTCTGCGCCTTCGTCTTCGCCGCCGACCACGGCGTGGAGATCACCAACAACAGCTACTACGTGGACCCGTGGCTGTACAACTGCCTCGACGACCCCGACCAGCGGGCCATCGTCGACGCGGTGAACCGGGCCCAGCTCTACGCCCAGAAGAAGGGCACGCTCAACGTCGCCGCGGCCGGCAACTCCGCGCAGGACCTCGCCTCGCACGCCCTCCTCGACGACACCAGCCCCGACGACTCGACGCCCGTGCCCCGCACGATCGACCCGCACGAGTGCTTCGACGTGCCGAACCAGCTCCCGGGCGTCGTCACCGTGAGCGCCGTCGGCGTCGACAACGACAAGTCCTACTACTCCTCGTACGGCAACGGCGTGGTCGACGTCGCGGCCCCCGGCGGCGACCGCATCTACCAGATTCCGGACACCCCGTCGCAGAACGGCCGCATCCTGTCCACCCTGCCAGGCAACACCTACGGTTTCCTCCAGGGCACCTCGATGGCGTCACCGCACGCCGCGGGCGTCGCCGCGCTGCTGAAGTCCGCGCACCCGCGGGCGACACCGGCGCAGCTCCAGGCACTGCTCAAGGCCCAGGCCGACAACCCGGGCTGCCCCGCCGTCTACGACCAGGACGGTGACGGCACCGCCGAGGCGGTCTGCGAGGGCGGCAGGCGCGCGAACGGCTTCTACGGCCACGGAGTCGTCAACGCCCTCAAGGCGGTCGAGTAGCCGCGGCGCGGCGGTCCGCCACCCGGACCGCGCGCCCTGAACGAACCGCACGGCCGACACGTCCGCCGCCTGCGCACCCCAGCACGGCCGACGCGTCCGCCGTCCACGAACCCCCGCACGGCTCGTACGAGTACGTACGACCGGTACGTACCGCGAACGAACTGGAGATTCCATGACAGCGCCCCACCCGCGTACCCGGCGCGCGATAGCCCTCCCGCTCGGGACCGCGCTCGCCACGGCCCTCGCCTTCCTGCCGAACATCAGCGCGTCGGCGGCCGAGGGCACCGCGTCGCAGGCCGCCGCCACCACGGCGGTCTCGGACACCGCCGACGCGGCCTCGCTCAGCTACGTCGTCAACGTCCGCCCCGGCACGGCCACTTCGTCCTCCCTCAAGAAGGCCGTCGGCAAGGCGGGCGGCACGATCGTGACGGCGTACGACCGGATCGGCGTGCTCGTCGTCCACTCCTCGAACGCGGACTTCGCCAACACGATCCGCCGGGTGCGGGGCGTGGAGTCGGCCGGTGCCACCCGTACCGCGCCGCTGTCCGCGCAGTCGACCACGGACATGGGCACGCCGAAGGTGCTCACCGCGCAGGAGGCCGCCGGAGCCGGGGCCGCGGCCTCGGACGGGCAGGACCCGCTCGAGTCCCTCCAGTGGGACCTGCCGGCCATCAAGGCGGACAAGGCGCACGAGAAGTCGCTCGGCAGCCGGAAGGTCACCGTCGCGGTGATCGACACGGGCGTCGACGACACCCACCCGGACCTGGCGCCGAACTTCGACCGGAAGGCGTCCGTCAACTGCGTCACCGGCAAGCCCGACACGACGGACGGGGCGTGGCGGCCCACCGCCGCCGAGTCCCCGCACGGCACGCACGTGGCCGGGGAGATCGCCGCCGCCAAGAACGGCGTCGGCATGACCGGTGTCGCGCCCGGGGTGAAGGTCGCGGGCATCAAGGTCTCCACCGAGGCCGGCTTCTTCTACACGGAGGCCGTCGTCTGCGGCTTCGTGTGGGCCGCAGAGCACGGCGTCGACGTGACCAACAACAGCTATTACACCGACCCCTGGTACTTCAACTGCACCGACGACCCGGACCAGAAGGCCCTGGTCGACGCGATCACCCGGGCCACCCGGTACGCGGAGAAGAAGGGCGTCGTCAACGTCGCGGCGGCCGGCAACGAGAACTACGACCTGGCGTCCGACGAGATCACCGACCCGTCCTCGCCGAACGACTCGACGCCCGGCGACCGGGTGGTCGACCCGTCCGAGTGCTACGACATCCCGACCCAGCTCCCGGGCGTGGTCACCGTGGCCGCGACGGGCGCGAAGGGCATCAAGTCGTCCTTCTCCAACCACGGTCTGGGCGTCATCGACATCGCCGCGCCCGGCGGCGACTCGACGGCCTACCAGACGCCCGCCCCGCCCGCCACGAGCGGCCTGATCCTCGGCACCCTGCCCGGCGGCGGCTACGGCTACATGGCCGGTACGTCGATGGCGTCCCCGCACGTCGCGGGTGTCGCCGCGCTCATCAAGTCGACGCACCCGTACGCCTCGCCCGCCGCGGTGAAGGCACTGCTGTACGCGGAGGCCGACGCCACCCCGTGCACCGACCCGTACGACATCAACGGCGACGGCAAGGTGGACGCGGTCTGCGAGGGCGGCAAGAACCACAACAGCTTCTACGGCTGGGGCACCGCGGACGCGCTGGACGCGGTGACCAAGTAGTCACGGGCACCGCGTCCCGTATCCGAGGGGGCCGGTCGGCCGTACGGCAGCACGCCGTCCGGCCGGCCGGCCCTCGCGCGTCCGGAGCCCAACTCGGGCCCCCGCAGGGCGTGTTGATTCGGTACATACGGCACAGTGTGGTCATGACGCGCGCGACCACCACCGCCACGGAGTACGCGTGGGCCGCCCTCGGCGGCGATCCCGCGCTGCTCGCCCACGTCTCGGCCGTCGTACGCGACGGCGCACTGAACGCCCGGCTGCCCGTACGCGAGCTGGCCCGCGCGTGCGTCGGGGCGTGCGCCCTGGCGGCGGCCGAACTGGCCGCCGCGCGGACCGGGGGCGCGGTCCCCGGGGTGCGGGTCGACGACGGGGCCGTCGCCACGGCGTTCGCCAGCGAGCGGTGGCTGCGCGTCGACGGGCGGGAACGGTCGTCTTCGCGCCGCTGTCCCGGTTCTGGCGGACCGCCGACGGCTGGGTGCGCACCCACGGGAACCATCCGCACCACCGGGCGCGGTTGACGGCGGCGCTCGGGCTGCCCGGGGACGCCTCCGCCGAGGCGGTCGCCGGGCGCCTGGCCGGGCGGCCGGCCGCCGAGGCCGAGGACGCCGTGTACGCGGCCGGCGGCCTGGCGGTCGCGCTGCGGACGGCGCGGGAGTGGGCGGCGCACGCACAGGGTGCCGCCGTCGCACGGCTGCCCCTGGTCGGCCGGGAACGGCTGGACGCGGGGCCACCGCGGGCTCTCCCCCGCCCGGCCGCAAGCCCGCTGCTGCCCGCTTCGGGCGTGCGCGTCCTCGACCTCACCCGGGTCGTCGCGGGCCCGGTCGCCACCCGCACGCTGGCCCTGCTCGGCGCCGACGTCCTGCGCGTGGACCCGCCTCGGCTGCCCGAACTCCCCGACCAGCACGCCGACACGGGCTTCGGCAAGCGCTCGGTCACCCTGGACCTCTCCCGGGACCGGCGGGCCTTCGAGGAACTGCTCGACGCGGCCGACGTCGTCGTCACCGGCTACCGGCCCGGATCCCTCGACCGGTTCGGGCCGGCTCCGCGGGCGCTGGCCGAACGCCGCCCGGGGCTGGTGGTGGCCCAGTTGTCGGCGTGGGGCCACGAGGGTCCCTGGGCCGGACGGCGGGGCTTCGACAGCCTGGTGCAGGCCGCCACCGGGATCGCGGTGGCCGAGGGCTCGGCGGAGCGGCCCGGCGCGCTGCCCGCCCAGGCGCTCGACCACGGCACGGGATAGCTGCTGGCGGGCGCCGTGCTGCGGTCCCTCACCGACCGGTCGCGGGAGGGCGGGACCCGGCTGGTGCGGCTGGCGCTGGCGCGGACGGCGGCCTGGCTGACGGACGGGACGCCCCGGGACCCCGGCCCGGCGGACGCCGTCCACGAGGGGCCGGGCCCCTGGCTCACCGAGACCGACAGCCCGCTGGGCCGCCTGCGGTACGCCCGCCCGCCGGTCTCCTTCACCGGCGGGCCCGACGACTGGACGCGGCCGCCGGGGCCGTGGGGCGCCGATCCCGCGCGGTGGGCCACCGGGGCCTGAGGGGCGGATGGGCGCGCGGAGGAGCGGGGAGCGGAGGAGCGGGGAGCGGAGGAGCGGGGAGCGGAGGAGCGGGGAGCGGAGGAGCGGGGAGCGGAGGAGCCGGAAGCGGAGGAGCCGGAAGCGGAGGAGCGGGGAGCGGAGGAGCCGGAAGCGGAGGAGCCGGGAGCGGAGGGAGCCGGGAGCGGGTGGGCGCGGAATGCCGTTCCTCCAGTTGTTTCCCACCACTTGCCCTGATCTGTCCTACCTGGTGAAGATCTTGAGGTGACCCTGATGAGACCGACGGCCGGGGCGGCCGAGGCCACGGACCCCGGCGGCTCCACCCGGCGCCCGGCCACCGGCCGGGCCGTCGCCGTGCTCGCCCTGGTGGCCCTGGCCGCGCTGATCCCGCTGCTCGGCCCGTCCGCCGCGCTGCACGGCACCGGTGAGGCCGCCGCGCCCGGCGCCGGTGGCACGGCCGTGCTGCGTACGGTCCTGTTCGCGGCGCTGTGCGTCCCGGTGGGCGAGCTGTTCGCGGCCCGGCTGGCCCGCCGGGTGCCGGGCGCGCCGCTGGAGCGGGCGCCGCGCAGCCTGGCTCCGTACGCGGCCGTCTGCGGGTTCGCCGCCGCGCTGGGGCTCGCCTCCGTCGTGAGCACCGGCAACCTGGTGCCGCACGGCCTCGGCGACATCGACGTGGGCGGCCTCTACCGGACCCGGGACGGCACGCTGGCGCTCCTGGAGGTCAACGCGTTCGTGGTGGCCGGGCTCTGCGCCCTGTCGCGGCGGCCGGCCCGGCAGGTGTGGCCGCTGACCGCGGTGGCCGTGGCGGAGGCGCTGCGCGCCCATCCGCCGTCCGAGCACGGCCCGCTGACCGGCTCGGGCCTGACCCTCGTCCATGTGCTCTGCGCGACGCTGTGGGCGGGCGGGCTGCTGCACGTGCTGCGGACCCTGCGCGCCTGGCGCGCCCCGGAGGCGGGCGCCGCGCTGCTCGGCCGCTACGCGCGCGTGGCGGCCGTCCTGCTCGCCGCGATCACGGCGACCGGCGTGTGGAGCACCCTGCGCCGGATGCCGCCGGACACCGTCCTGGACCAGCTCACGACGACCGCGTACGGGCGGGTCCTGCTGGCCAAGGTGGTCCTGGTGGCCGGTGTCGCCGCGCTCGCGCTGTGGGCGCGGCTGCGCCTCGCGCGCGCGGCCGACCCGCTCGGGGCGTGCTCCCCCGCGCGCGCGGAGGTGGTGGTGCTGGGCGTGGTCGTCGCGGTCTCGGCACTGCTGACAGCACTGCCGCTGCCGATCAGGTGGTGACCGTCGGTCAGAGTCGGGGACCGTCAGCCGTCAGCCGTCAGCCGTCAGCCGGCGACGATGACCTTCAGGGCGGTGCGCTGGTCCATCGCCTTGTAGCCCTCGGGCACGCCGTCCAGACCGACGGTCAGGTCGAAGACCGGCGACGGGTCGATGGTGCCGTCCAGGACGTCGGGCAGCAGCTCCGGGATGTACGCGCGCACGGGCGCGACGCCGCCGCGCAACGCGATGTTCCGGCCGAACATGACGCCGAGGTCGAGCCCGGTCGCACTGCCGTGCGGCACGCCGACGTAGCCGACGGCGCCGCCCGGCCGGGTGATCTCCACGGCGGTGCGCATCGACTGCTCGGTGCCGACCGCCTCGATGACGCTGTGCGCGCCCTGACCGCCGGTGAGTTCGCGCACGGCCGCCACGGCCGCCTCGCCGCGCTCGGCGACGACGTCCGTGGCACCGAAGCGGCGCGCGATGCCGGTACGCGCCTCGTGCCGCCCGAGCGCGATGATCCGTTCGGCGCCCAGCCGCTTGGCGGCCAGGACGGCGCACAGTCCCACGGCGCCGTCGCCGACGACGGCCACGGTCCGGCCTGCCCGGACGCCCGCGCCGACGGCGGCGTGGTGTCCGGTGCCCAGCACGTCGGAGAGGGAGAGCAGCGCGGCCAGCAGCCGGTCGTCGCCCGCCGCGTCCTTCGGCAGCCGGACGAGGGTGCCGTCGGCGAACGGCACCCGGACGGCCTCGCCCTGTCCGCCGTCGTAGCCGACGGCGCCCCAGACGCCGCCGTGCTCGCACGACGTGGTGAGCCCCTCGCGGCAGTAGTCGCAGACGCCGTCGGACCACTTGAAGGGCGCGACGACCAGGTCACCCGCGCGGACGCCGGTCACGCCGGAGCCGGTCTCCTCGACGACACCCAGAAATTCGTGCCCGATACGCTGTCCGGGCTCGCGCGCAGCCTCGCCCCGGTAGGCCCACAGGTCGCTGCCGCAGATGCAGGAGCGCAGCACCCGGACGACCGCGTCGGTCGGCAGCTGCACCAGGGGGTCGGGGACGTGCTCCACCCGTACGTCGTAGGGGGCGTGGATGGTGGTGGCGCGCATGTGCGGAGGTCCTTGTCGGGCGATCGGCGGTGCGGTGGGCTCAGGAGGTGACCGGCCGCCCCTCACCGTACGCCCCGGTTGGCGCGGGTCTCTCGCCGAGGGTGTCCGGCGCCTCGCGGGCCGGGAGGGTGTCCGGGAGCGGGAGGAGGACGACGGCCGCCGGACGCGCGGGTCGCCACACCGGCCCAACCGGCCCATCGCGCCCGCCTGTTGCGACGCCCCGGCGTCCACTTCACGCCGGATCGACCTGATAGCACAGCAAAAGTTCCGTTGACAGCAGGGGTACGACGGGCCAGAGCCCTCGATGTCAGCGCCGCCCCGTATCCTCAGGGACCATGCTCGAAGACCTCACGACCGCAGCGTCCCCAGCCACCTGGCCGGCCGCGTATCCGAAGGGATACGCGGTCGTTGACGTGGAGACCACCGGACTGGCCCGGGACGACCGGATCATCTCGGCGGCCGTCTACCGGCTGGACGCACGCGGCGAGGTCGAGGACCACTGGTACACGACGGTCAACCCGGAGCGTGACCCGGGCCCGGTCTGGATACACGGCCTGACCAGCGAGGTGCTCGAAGGCGCGCCCCTCTTCCACGAGATCGCCGAGGAGTTCGCCGCCCGCCTGGCCGACCGGGTCCTGGTCGCGCACAACGCGGTCTTCGACTGGTCGATGATCGCCCGGGAGTACGCGCGCGCCGAGCGCGAGGCCCCGGTGCGCCAACGGCTGTGCACCATCGCCCTCTCCAAGGAGCTGGGGCTGCCGCTGCCGAACCACAAGCTGGAGTCGCTCGCCGCCCACTTCGGCGTCGTGCAGCAGCGGGCGCACCACGCGCTGGACGACGCGCGCGTCCTGGCGGAGGCGTTCCGGCCGAGCCTGCGGGCCGCCGCGCGCGACGGCGTCCGGCTGCCCCTGCTCGAATGCCGCCCGCTCACCGAGTGGTCCGCCGCGCCGCGGATCGGCCGGCAGGCCGGGGGCTCCTCGGACGGCTACCGGCCGGGCAGTTGGCGCCCCTCCCGCAAACGCCCCGCATGCCCCTATCCCAACCCAGGGCGGTACGAAGACGGCAAACCGCTCAAGCAGGGCATGCGCATCGCCTTTTCGGGTGACACGTCCGTCGACCGGGAGCTGCTGGAGGACCGCGCCGTCGAGGCGGGACTGCACGTGGCGACCAGCCTGTCCCGCCTCACCAGCCTGCTCGTCACCAACGACCCCGACTCGGGCACGTCCAAAGTGGTCAAGGCCCGGCAGTACGGGACCCCGGTGATCGACGAGGCCGCCTTCGGCCAGCTCCTGCGGGACGTGGAGCCGGCCTCCGGGACGTGACACGGCGCGAGGCCGGACGGACGGTGCTCGCCGGTCGCGCGCGGACGCCGGACGGGCCTGCTCACCGATCGGCCGCGGACGCCGGACGGGCCTGCTCACCGATCGGCCGCGGACGGCCGCGGACGCCGGACGGCCGCGGGCGTCAGACGGGTGATTGCCGGGCGACTCGCCCGGCACCCGCTCGCCCGTGCCGCGGACCGCACCCCACCCTGTGGCGCATGGCACGTTGCGAAGTCTGCGGAAACGACTACGGCATGACGTTCGAGGTGCACGCGCAGGGCGCGGTGCACGTCTTCGACTGTTTCTCCTGCGCGATCCACCGGATGGCCCCCATCTGCGAGCACTGCCGCGTCCAGATCATCGGCCAGGGCGTCGAGGTGGAGGGCCGCTGGTTCTGCGGCGGGCACTGCGCCCGCTCGGAGGGGAAGGTGGGCATCGTCGACAAGGTGTGACCCGGACCACGCGCGCCGCCGGCCCGGACCGCGTACGGCACGGCACCGGCCCGGATCCCGCGCGACACGGCCCCCGCCGGGGACCCTCCCGGCGGGGGCCGCACCGTGCGGGGGTACCGTCAGTGGGGTGTACCGCTTCTTGTTGTCCCGGCAGTGGGTGATCCTCACCCTCGTGATGATCGCTCTCATCCCCACCATGATCGAGCTGGGCTTCTGGCAGCTGCACCGCCACGAGCACAAGGTGGCGCAGAACGAGCTGATCGCCCGCTCGCTGGCCGCGAAGCCGGTCCCCGCGGAGTCGGTGACCTCGCCGGGGCACGAGGTCGAGCACGAGGACCTCTACCGCCGGGTGACGGCCAAGGGCACCTTCGACACCGCGCACGAGGTCGTGGTGCGCCGCCGCACCAACGTCGACGGCAAGGTCGGCTACCACGTACTGACCCCGTTCGTGCTCGACGACGGACGGGTGCTGCTGGTCAACCGCGGCTGGATCGCGGCGGACGGCTCGCAGACCGAGTTCCCCGACGTGCCCGCGCCCGCCAAGGGCGAGGTCACCGTCACGGGGCGGCTGATGGCGGACGAGACGACCGCCGCGAGCGGCATCAAGAACGTCCAGGGCCTGCCCGACCGCCAGGTCATGCTGATCAGCAGCGAGCAGCAGGCGGAGCGGCTCGGCAAGCAGGTGCTCGGCGGCTACATCGAGCAGACCGCGCCCGAGCCCAAGAGCGGCTCGCCCGAGCTGATCCCCGACCCCGAGCACGGCGACATCGGCACGCACATGGCGTACGCCGTCCAGTGGTGGCTGTTCTCGGCGGGTGTCCCGGTGGGCTGGTTCGTGCTGGCCCGCCGCGAGCGCAGGGACCGTGCGGAGGCCGCGGCCAAGGAGACCTCACCGGAGCCGGCAGCCCCGGCGGCGGTCTAGAGCCGGCAGGCGTCCCGGAGACGGTCAAGGACGAGCAGCCGTCCCGGCGGCCGTCCGGGACCAACAGCCGTCCCCGCGACCCGATTGGACACCGTCTTCTTCGGGAACCCGTCCGGAGTGCATCGACGCATCGAGGACTACGCACTGATCGGGGACGAACAGACCGCCGCACTGGTGGGACGCGACGGCTCCATCGACTGGCTCTGCCTGCCCCGCTTCGACTCGCCCGCCTGCTTCGCGGCGCTGCTGGGCGACGAGGAGAACGGACGCTGGCGCATCGCCCCCGAGGGGGCGGACGAGTGCACCCGGCGCGCCTACCGGCCCGACTCCCTCGTCCTGGACACCGAGTGGGAGACGTCCGAGGGCGCGGTGCGGGTCACCGACCTGATGCCGCAGCGCGACGGCGCCCCCGACGTCGTACGCATCGTCGAAGGGCTGAGCGGCCGGGTGACCGTGCGCAGCACGCTGGTGCTGCGCTTCGACTACGGCTCGGTCGTGCCGTGGGTGCGCAAGGCGCACGGCCACCGGGTGGCCGTCGCGGGGCCCGACTCGGTGTGGCTGCGCAGCGAGCCGTCCGTACGCACCTGGGGCAAGGACTTCCGCACCCACTCGGAGTTCACCGTCGAGGAGGGCGAGTCGGTCGCCTTCGTACTGACCTGGCACCCCTCGCACCGCCCGCGCCCGGCCCTCATCGACCCCTACGAGGCGCTGGAGCACAGCCTTCACGACTGGCAGGCGTGGGCGGGCCGCTGCCGCTACGACGGCCCGCACCGGGACGTCGTCGTCCGGTCCCTGATCACGCTGAAGGCCCTCACCTACGCGCCGACCGGCGGCATCGTCGCGGCCGCCACCACCTCGCTCCCCGAGGAACTGGGCGGCGTCCGCAACTGGGACTACCGCTACTGCTGGCTGCGCGACTCCACCCTCACCCTCGGCGCGCTGCTGGCCGCCGGCTATCTGGAGGAGGCCGAGGCCTGGCGCGACTGGCTGCTGCGCGCGGTCGCGGGCGCCCCGGCGGACCTCCAGATCATGTACGGCCTCTCGGGCGAGCGGCGGCTGACCGAGTTCGAGCTGCCGTGGCTGCCCGGCTTCGGCGGCTCGGCCCCGGTCCGGATCGGCAACGACGCCGTGCGGCAGCTCCAACTCGACGTGTACGGCGAGGTCATCGACTCGCTCTCGCTGGCCTGGCAGGCGGGCCTGCCCATGAAGCCGCACATGTGGCGGGTGCAGTGCGCGCTGATGGACTTCCTCACCACCGCCTGGCGGCAGCCGGACGAGGGGCTGTGGGAGGTGCGCGGGCCGCGCCGGCACTTCGTGCACTCGAAGATCATGGCGTGGGTGGCGGCCGACCGTGCCGTCCGCGCCCTGGAGGAGGACTCGGGACTCGACGGCGACCTCGACGGCTGGCGCGCCATGCGCGACGAGGTGCACCGGGAGGTGTGCGAGAAGGGCTACGACCCGGAGCGCAACACCTTCACCCAGTCCTACGGCTCCCGTGAACTGGACGCCTCGCTGCTGCTGATACCGCGCACCGGGTTCCTGCCGCCCGACGACCCGCGGGTCCTCGGGACGATCGACGCGATCCAGGAGGAGCTGGGCCACAGCGGCTTCGTACGCCGCTACAGCACGGACGGTGCCGAGGTCGACGGGCTGCCCGGGGTCGAGGGCACGTTCCTCGCCTGCTCCTTCTGGCTGGCGGACGCCCTGTACCTGACGGGCCGCCGGAAGGAGGCGCGGGAGCTGTTCCGGCGGCTGCTGTCGACGGCCAACGACGTCGGTCTGCTGGCCGAGGAGTACGACCCCGTGGCCGGCCGCCAGCTCGGCAACTTCCCGCAGGCGTTCAGCCACATCGGCCTGGTGAACACCGCCCTCGCCCTGTACGAGGACGAGGAGGCAGGATAGGGCCATGGATCTTGGACTGAAGGACCGTGTGTACGTCGTCACCGGAGCGACCCGGGGCCTGGGCAACGCCACCGCGCGCGAACTCGTCGCGGACGGTGCGAAGGTGGTCGTGACGGGCCGGGACGGCGAGAGCGTCGCCGCGGCCGCCGCGGAACTCGGGGCGAACGCCGTCGGGGTGGCCGCCGACAACGGCGACCCGGCGACCGCCGAGCGGCTGATCGGCGCCGCCCGTGAGCACTTCGCCCGCTTCGACGGCGTACTCATCAGCGTCGGCGGCCCGGCGCCCGGCTTCGTCGCCGACAACACGGACGAACAGTGGGGCGCCGCCTTCGAGTCGGTCTTCCTCGGCGCGGTGCGGCTGGCCCGCTCGGCCGCGGCGGAGCTCGGCGAGGGCGGCGTCATCGGTTTCGTGCTCTCCGGTTCCGTCCACGAGCCCATCCCCGGGCTGACCATCTCCAACGGTCTGCGCCCCGGCCTCGCGGGCTTCGCCAAGTCCCTTTCGGACGAGCTGGGCCCGCGCGGCATCCGCGTCGTCGGCCTGCTCCCGTCGCGCATCGACACCGACCGGGTGCGCGAACTCGACGGCATGTCCGCCGACCCGGAGGCCACCCGCGCGGCCAACGAGTCCCGTATCCCGCTGCGCCGCTACGGCACCCCGGAGGAGTTCGGCCGGACGGCCGCGTTCCTGCTGTCCCCGGCGGCGTCGTACCTGACCGGCCTCATGCTGCCGGTGGACGGCGGCATGCGGCACGGCTTCTGAGGCCCTGCCGCACGGTTCTGGCGCCGCGGACCGCTTTCCCTTCGGGCCTCAGCTGACGCGTTCCGCCCGGTGCCGGGCCGCGCGCAGGCGCACCTCCGCCGGGAGCGCGGCGAGGCCCGCCGAGTCCCGGGCGTGCGCCAGCGCCTCGGCCGTGAGCCGGCGCAGGGTGTCGCCGGGGTCCGCGTGCGGTTGCAGCAGCAGCCGCACCCGTGTTCTCGGTGCGGTGCGCCGCCCGGTGAGCCGGATCCGCGCGCGCTCCACGCCGTCCAGTTCCCCGGCCTCGTCGCTCAGCGCGCTCTCCACGGCCCGGCCGCGCAGCAGCGCGCCCTCGCCGTCGCCGGTGTCGACCAGCACCTCGGCGAGCCGGCGCCGCCGCAGCACCGCCGACAGCCACCACAGGGCGAGCAGGACGAGCGCCGCCAGGACGGCGATGACGGTGGGCCACCACCAGCCCGCGTCCCGCCACCGGGTCCGCCGGGCGGCGCTGAGCAGCACGTCGTGCGGCCCGTCGTGGATCCACCAGGAGGGCGGCCGGACCCCGAGTCCGACGGCGAGCACACTGCCGCCGCCGACGAGCAGCACCAGCCCCGCGAGCGCCAGCAGGACGCGGTTGACGGTCTTCAGCACCGGTGCTCACCTACCCCTTCCGGCCCGGCCGCCGCACGTGCACCGACAGCGCGGGCGACCGGACGAGTCCGAGTCCCCTCATGCCGTCGGCGAGCGTAGCGTCCAGGTCGGCGCGTACGTCGTCGAGTTCGCGGAAGTGCGCCACGGCGCGGCAGTCGACCTTCCGGCGCCGCACCCTGACCCGGGCCGACCGCACGCCGGAGACCTCCATGGCCCGGTCGCGCAGCACCATGGCCGCGGCGCCGCGCAGCAGCCCGGCCCGTACGTCGGGGTGCGGGGACCGCATCGTCAGCACATCCCGCCGGCCCGGTGTCGCGGCCAGGAGGAGCAGCCAGAGCCCGGCGGCCGCGGCGACCCCGGCGCCGACGAGCACCCAGGTGTCGTCCAGGGGCCGTTCGGCGAGCTGCCGGGCCAGCGTCCGGCGCCAGCGCATGGCGGGCCGGTCGGCGCGGACGGCCACCACGTCGTACAGGAAGAGGCCCGCGCCCGCGAGAACGAGGAGGGCGACGATCGCGGCGGGCACGCGGCGCGCCGACCAGAACCGTCCCCGGCCGCCCTCGCCGCCGGCGTCGGGCAGCGGTTCGTAGGCCGCGGCCGGGGCGGACTGGCCGAGATCGCCGTCGGCCGGTGCCCCGTCCGGCTTCTCGATGACGGGCAGCCGCTGCGTACTGCCCTCGGGGTACCAGGGTTCGGAGTGCTGGGGATCAGGGTGCTGGGGATCAGGGTGCTGGGGTACGGGGTGCTGGGGTACGGGGTGCTGGGGTTCGCTCACTGCGTCCTCCCCTGTGCCGCGCCGGGCGCCTGAACCAGGTGCAGCCTCTCCACTTCGACGGCCACCTCGGGCACTTCCAAGCCCGCCAGCGCCCCGACGCGGCGGGCCACTTGACGGCGCACGGCCCGGCACCGGCCGCCGATGTCCGAGGGGTAGCCGAGTTCGAGGCTGACCCGGACGCGCGCGCTCCCGTGGTGCACCACCACCGTGGCGTGCGGGGGCACGGCGTCGTCCGGCAGGTCGTCCAGCGCCTCGTGGGCCGCCTGGGTGGCGATCTTCGCGACGACCCGGTCGGCGATCCGGATGGCGCCGCGCTCGGCGGCCGGCACGACGGTGCCGGGGTGCGTTTCCCGGAACTCTCCGACGTGAGCGGGCACGCCTCACCTCCGCCGGTCGTCGCGGGAACGGAAGAGATCGCCGAGGTCGAGATCGCCCTCGAGGAACCGCCCCACGACGAAGCCGACGGCCCCCAGGGCCGCCACCAGCAGGAAGGCTCCGAATCCGCCGAAGTACCCGGCGAAGCCGAGCGCCATCCCGGCGATCATCCCGATCACGGCCAAGCTCATGGTGCGCTCCTCAACAGTCCGGGCCGCCGGCGGGTCACTGGAGTCGTGACTCCGGCTCCTCGTCCTCCTCGTCCGGCAGCTTCACGTCGCTGACGGCGATGTTGACCTCCACGACCTCGAGTCCGGTCATCCGCTCCACGGCTGTCACGACGTTCTCACGGACCGCCCGCGCCACGTCGGCGATCGACACGCCGTAGTCGACGACGATCTCCAGGTCGAGCGCGGTCTGCGTCTCGCCGACCTCGGCCTTGACGCCGCGCGAGACGGACTTCGTACCGCCGCCGGGCACCCGGTCGCGCACCGCGCCGAAGGTCCGGCTGAGGCCGCTGCCCATCGCGTGCACACCGACCACGTCCCGGGCCGCGAGACCGGCGATCTTCTCCACCACACCGTCGGCGATGGTGGTCCGTCCCCGTGAACCGGGGTCCCCGCCCCCGCGTTTGGTCACGTTCGCCCGGCGGGCTCCCGCCGTGTCCCGCTCGCCCTCGGGGCTGTCCGGCCTGCTCCGCTCGCTCATGTCGGTCATCGCCGTATGTCCCTTTCGATCGCCTTCGACCGTCCTACTTCACCCAGAGTAAGCGGGAATGCACCGTCACGCGCCGTGGATGCGGCAGGCTGGAGCAATGACGGCGGACCGGTGGACGCAGGTTGTACGACGACAGCTGGGACTCGGCAGGCTGCTGCCCCTCGGCGGGGCGCGCGACGGCGCGTGGATCACCGAGGCGGCGGCCGGGACGGTGCTGCGGCACGCGGCAGAGCTCCTGCCGGGCGTGCGCCCCGGCACTTTGCGCATCGCGCTCGCCGATCCGGACGAGGTGCGGGAGGCCGCCGTACCGCCTCCGCCGAGCGCGCTGCCGCCCGGCCCGCTGCGCGTCACGGCCGAGTTCACGGCCGCGGCGGACCCCGCGGCACCGGACTCGGAGCCCCTGCCTCAAACGGCGGACCGGCTGCGTACTGCGCTGCTGGCGGCGGCGCACCAGCGCCTCGGCCTGGCGGTCGACGAGGTGGACCTGCGCGTGACGGACCTGCTGAACGGGGACCCGGACGGCGACAGCGGCCCCGACTCGCCCGCCGCCCCGGACACCGGGGCCCGGCGGCCGGCGGCCGGACCGCCCGCCGGTGACGGCGAGACGTCCCGGGCCGCCGCGGCCGCCCTGTCCGTCCCGGGCGTCACCCGTACGACGGACATGCTGGGGCATCCGGTCCACATCCAGGACACCGGCCCGGGGGACGACGCCGCCCTGCCGCGCCGCCACGTCCGCGTCGAGATCGCCGTCACGGCGGACGTACGCGCCCTGGACGCGGCCCGCGCTGTACGCGGCGCGGTGGCGGCCGCCCTGCCGGACCACCCGTCGGTGGCGGTGGTGGTCACGGCGGTGGACGGCTCCCTGTGAGGCGCCCCCTCAGGGGCGCGGGGCCTTGTCCGTGTGTGTCTAGTCGCCGGCGCCGGCCAGGTCCCGCAGCCGTCGCGCCTGCGCCGCCCGCTCCGCGGCGCGCTGCTCCTCGTACGTCCGCTGCTGGGCGCCGCTCAGCAGCGCCTTGGTCTCGATGACCGCGTCGCGGGGTGCGGACAGCAGCGCGCCGACGAGGTCGCGTACGGCGTCGTCGAGCTGGTCGGCGGGGACCGCGAGGTTGGCGAGTCCGGTCCGCTCGGCCTCCTCGGCCAGGACGTAGCGGCCGGTCGCGCAGATCTCGAGCGCGCGGGCGTAGCCCACGAGGCCGGTCAGCGGGTGGGTGCCCGTCAGGTCGGGCACCAGGCCGAGGCTGGTCTCGCGCATGGCGATCTGCACGTCGTCCGCGACGACGCGCAGATCGCAGGCGAGCGCGAGCTGGAAGCCCGCGCCGATGGCATGTCCCTGCACGGCGGCGACGGACACGATGTCACTGCGCCGCCACCAGGTGAACGCCTCCTGGTACTCGGCGATGGTCGCGTCGAGGTCCGCGTCGGAGCCGCGCGCGAGGTCGAGGAACGACGGTTCGCCGTCGAAGCCCTCGGGCGTGAACGCCTGCCGGTCGAGCCCGGCCGAGAACGACTTGCCCTCGGCACGCAGCACGACCACGCGGACCGTGCCCGGCAGCGAACGGCCGGCCTCGGTCAGCGCCCGCCACAGAGCGGGGCTCTGCGCGTTGCGCTTGGCCGGGTTGGTCAACGTCACCGTGGCGGTCGCCTCGTCGACGGTGAGCCGTACGCCGTCCTTGTCGAGTACCGGGTCGAGCGAAGCCATGGCAAGCCTCCGATGGGTGCGGTCACTGGGGACGCCGTACGACGGCATCCTTAAGTGACTGCACAGTAACCACCCGGTCGATCGCCCGACCGACCGGGTGGCCACCACCGAAGCCGATGGGGACGCCCGGCCTCAGGCCGAGGCGGCCTTCTTGCCCCGCGTCGCCCCGCCACGCCCTCGGAGCGTGACACCCGACTCGCTGAGCATCCGGTGCACGAAGCCATACGAGCGGCCGGTTTCCTCGGCCAGCGCTCGGATGCTCGCACCGGAGTCGTACTTCTTCTTCAGGTCTGCCGCGAGCTTGTCGCGCGCGGCGCCGGTCACCCGGCTGCCCTTCTTCAGAGTCTCGGCCACCCGTGCCTCCTCATGGGAAGTGCGCTCTGGACTTCTCATGATCACCCCTCCCGGGCTTCATGGCCACCCATTCGGCAAGGTCCGTAAGACAAGGTTTTGACGACAGGAGTCCGTCCCCACGAGCGGAATTCCAAATTCCGCACTGAGCCGTTCGTTCGACCGAGCGAGTATCTGGGGGAAGCAGCAGGTCAGCGACGTAAGACGGCCGAGCCCCCGATAACGGAGAGCTCGGCCGGAAAATCGATGTAGGACACACCTCGGTACGAGGAGATCTCACACAGATGATGGATCACGGATCGGCCGAATGATCCATACGCAGTGGATCAGTCTTTCGATCAAGTACCGCTGACGCACGAGACACCCACGAGTTCCGTTGAAGGACGTAACTCTTTGTGGGCCCCGCGGCTACGCCAGGGCGACCAGGTCCGCGTAGTCCGAGCCCCACAGGTCCTCGACGCCGTCGGGCAGCAGGATGATGCGCTCCGGCTGGAGCGCCTCGACCGCGCCCTCGTCGTGGGTGACCAGGACGACGGCGCCCTTGTAGGTGCGCAGCGCGCCGAGGATCTCCTCGCGGCTGGCCGGGTCCAGGTTGTTGGTGGGCTCGTCCAGGAGGAGGACGTTCGCCGAGGAGACCACCAGGGTGGCCAGCGCGAGCCGGGTCTTCTCGCCGCCGGACAGCACACCGGCCGGCTTGTCGACGTCGTCACCGGAGAAGAGGAACGAGCCGAGCGTCTTGCGCACGTCGACCAGGTCGAGGTCCGGGGCGGCGGAGCGCATGTTCTCCAGGACCGTGCGCTCGGGGTCGAGGGTCTCGTGCTCCTGCGCGTAGTAGCCGAGCTTGAGGCCGTGGCCCTCGACGACCTGCCCGGTGTCGGGCTTCTCGACGCCGCCGAGGAGCCGCAGCAGGGTGGTCTTGCCCGCGCCGTTCAGGCCGAGAATGACCACCCGGGAGCCCTTGTCGATGGCCAGGTCGACATCGGTGAAGATCTCCAGCGAGCCGTACGACTTCGACAGGCCCTCGGCCATCAGCGGGGTTTTGCCGCACGGGGACGGCTCCGGGAAGCGCAGCTTGGCGACCTTGTCGGACTTCCGCTCGGCCTCCAGGCCGGCCAGCAGCCGGTCCGCGCGCCGCGCCATGTTCTGCGCGGCGACGGTCTTGGTGGCCTTGGCGCGCATCTTGTCGGCCTGCGAGTGCAGCGCGGCGGCCTTCTTCTCGGCGTTCTGCCGCTCGCGCTTGCGGCGCTTCTCGTCGGACTCGCGCTGCTGCTGGTAGAGCTTCCAGCCCATGTTGTAGATGTCGATCTGGGACCGGTTGGCGTCCAGGTAGAACACCTTGTTGACGACCGTCTCGACCAGGTCGACGTCGTGGGAGATCACGATGAAGCCGCCGCGGTAGGTCTTCAGGTAGTCCCGCAGCCAGACGATCGAGTCCGCGTCGAGGTGGTTGGTCGGCTCGTCCAGGAGCAGGGTGTCGGCGTCCGAGAACAGGATCCGGGCCAGCTCGATACGGCGGCGCTGACCGCCGGAGAGCGTGTGCAGGGGCTGGCCGAGCACCCGGTCGGGGAGATTCAGCGCGGCGGCGATGGTGGCGGCCTCGGCCTCGGCGGCGTACCCGCCCTTGGTGAGGAACTCCGTCTCCTGGCGCTCGTACTGCTTGAGGGCCTTCTCGCGGGTGGCGCCCGAGCCGTTGGCGATGCGCTGCTCGTTCTCGCGCATCTTGCGGATCAGGGTGTCCAGGCCGCGGGCGGACAGGACGCGGTCGCGGGCGAGCACGTCGAGGTCGCCGGTGCGCGGGTCCTGCGGGAGATAGCCGACCTCGCCGGAGCGGGTGACGGTGCCGGCGGCGGGGATGCCCTCGCCGGCCAGGACCTTGGTGAGGGTGGTCTTGCCCGCGCCGTTGCGGCCGACCAGACCGATGCGGTCGCCCTTGGAGATGCGGAAGCTGGCGGACTCGATGAGGACGCGGGCGCCGGCACGCAGCTCGATACCGGAGGCGGTGATCATGGACAGGCTCCAGGGCGATGACGGGTCCCCCGCCCGGCGGGGCCGGAGCGCGGGGAGGTTGGCGGGACGGACGGCTGAGGACGTTCCCGCCGTCTAATGCGCGAGGAGAATGGCCATGGGCCAAGTCTAACGGGCGTCTGCAACCACTTTTTCTGCCCCTTCCGCCTCCCTTCCCTTCCCTTTGAGCCGGGGCGTTGTCAGTGCCGGGTGCGAGACTGTGCAACAGGTCACATTCGCATCACATGCGACTCATATGCGACTCATATGCGACGACGCGGGAGAGAGGGAGTGATCGGCATGACAGGCACGGACGGCGGACGCCCGAGCATCTGCCCGGCGCTGCTGTACGCGGACGCGAAAGCGGCGATCCGGCAGCTCACCGAGGCGTTCGGCTTCACCGAGCTGTCGGTGTACGAGACCGAGGACGGCTCCGTGGCGCACGCCGAACTGGCCTATGGCAACGGCGTGGTGATGCTCGGCTCGAAGGACCGCGGTGCCGTCTTCGACAAGGCGATGAAGGGCGCCGGCCCCGCCTCGGTGTACGTGGTGGTGGACGACGTCGACGCCCACCACCAGCAGGCCGTGGACCACGGCGCGGACATCCTGGTTCCCCCGACCGACCAGGACTTCGGCTCCCGTGACTACAAGGCCCGGGACCTGGAGGGCAACGTGTGGAGCTTCGGGACGTACGCGCCGGAGACAGGGGCGTAGGGGCGGGGTCCGGAGATCCGCCGGTCCGGTGCCCCGCCGGTCCGGGGGTGCGGGGGCCCGCCGGTCCGGGGGTGCGGGGGCCCGCCGGTCCGGAGGGCCGCCCGGCGGTTCCGTCAGCTGCCGCCCGTGTGCACCTGGAAGGCGGCCCGGCGTACGGCCTTGGCCAGGGCCGGGTCCGGGTGCGCGGCGGCGAGCGCCACCAGCACCTGCACGGTGCGGGGGTGCCCGACCGCGCGCACCTCGTCGAGCAGCGCGGGCACGGTGGGCTGCACAGCGGACTCCAGGTGCCGTACGAGGAGCGGGGCCTCGCCGTGGTCGGCGACGGCGGCCGCGGTGTCCACCCACAGCCAGGTGGCCTCGTCCCGGGTGAGGACCTCGTGGGCGTCCTCCGGGTCGTGGCCCTCGTGCTCGGCGAGCCACAGCAGGGCGTAGGGCCGCAGCGGCGTCTCCTCGGCCACGGCGCGCACATCGGGCTCGGCGGGGGCGCCGACCACGCGCAGCGCCTCGAAGGCCAGCCCGCGCAGCAGGGCGTCCTCGCCGCGGGCGGCGTCGAGGAGTTCGGTGACGGCGCTGCCGACGGGGCGGGCGGCGAGCCAGGCGCGGTACTCGGCGCGGGCCGCGTTCGGGCGGAGCTGGGCGCAGCCGCGGAGCATGTCCTCGGCGGCCTGCTCGATGTTGCCCGCGGGGCTCTGCGCGGCGACGCAGATCTGCTCGAGCTTGACCCAGACCGCCCAGCTTCCGAGCGGGGTGAGGGTGGCCTGACCGTCGGCGCAGGTGAGGGCGCCCACGGCGGCGAGGGCGTGCAGGGCCCAGTCGAGCAGCGGAGCGAGGGGGGCGTCGGGGGTCCCGGCCGCGGCGACCGGCTCCACCGCCGCTACGGGGTCCGCCGCCGCCACCGGGTCCCCTGCCGTCGCCGGCTCCGCCGCCGTCGCCGGTTCGGCCGTCTCCACCGGCTCGGCCGATCCGGCCGTATCCCGTTCCTGGGGGTCGGGCTCGGGGCCGTAGGTGATCTCGCAGCGCTCGGTGCGCAGTTCCGTGACGCGCTGTCCGAGGAGGTCCAGGAGCTGGTCCACGGGGACGGGGCCCGCGGAGAGCTGGAGGAAGGAGAGCACCTGGGGCATCGCGGAGACGACCTCGGCGACGGCGGCGGGCTCGTGGTCCACCGGCTCCGGGTACGCGAGCGACCAGGCGTCGAACAGGGCGACCCAGCCGCGCAGTACGGCACTGTCGTCACGGTTCCAGGCGCGCAGGCGCCAGCCCGGGCGCGCGCTGTTGCCGTGCACCTCGACGAGGCCGGCGAGGCGTGCGGTGTCCCAGTCGGCGCGGACCTGAGCCGCGGTCAGGCCCAGGTCGGACGCGGCCTGTTCGGCGGTGACGCCGGAGAGGGTGCCCTTGCCGTCGGGGGTCGCGCCGTCCCGGCCGGGGCTCAGGGGCGTGTCGGCCCAGCGGGCGACGCGGGCCGCGCCGGCCAGCTCGGCGCGTGCCATGCGGGCCAGCTCGGAGGGTGCCGGTGTGCCCTCGGGGGGCCTGGGCGCCGGGCGGCGTGAGCGGCGCTGGGTCACCGCTCGGGGGGCGGCGGCGAGGGGCCGCGGGCGGACGAGTCGGAGCCTGGAGTCGCGCGGGGTACGGGACGTCACGGGTGCAGTCTTCCGGTTGACCCTGCGAAAACCCAAACGGAAAGCCACGCGGGACGACACGCGCGGTCCGCCGAGCCGCTCGTGCCGCCCGTTCGACGCCCGTTCGACGACCACCGGCGCCCGTGGCGGCCGCCGGGACCGCGGACACGGCTCGCGCGTCGCACGACCCGGGCCGCGGCCCCGCCCTACATGAGCGGCGTCAGGAAGCGGCGGAGTTTCTCCTCGTAGTCGGCCGGGGCGCGGTTCCACATGGCGGCGTGCGGGGCGTCCGGGACCTGGTGCAGGGTGACGAGGTCCTGGCGCCGGCGGGCCAGGCGGCGCGAGAGGTCCCAGGGGGCGATGGTGTCGCCGGGGCCGTGCACCAGCAGGGTCGGGACCCGGAGCCGGTCCGGGTGCGCGGCCTGCGTAATGCGGTCGCCGTGCAGACCCGTGCGCCCCTGGGCGGCGCGTACCGCGAGGGGCAGCAGCGCGGCGGGCGTCCGCCGGGCCGCGGCCAGGGCGCGCAGCGTGGCCTCCCAGCTCAGCACCGGCGAGTCCAGGACGAGACCGGCGACGCGGTCCCGCAGCGCGGAGTGCGCGGCGGCGCGCAGCGCCATGGTGGCGCCGGTGGACCAGCCGTACAGGACGACCTGCTCGGCGCCGTGCCGGACGGCGTAGCGGATCGCCGCGTCCAGGTCGCGCCACTCCGTCTCGCCGAGGTGGTGCAGGCCGTCCGGGGAGGCGGGGGCGCCCGGGTCGCCGCGGTAGGCGAGGTTCAGCACGGGGAGCTGCTGCCGGTGCAGGAACTCCATGACGTTCAAGGGATGTTCGCGGGTGGCGCCGAGGCCGTGCACGGTGATCACCCACAGGTCGCGGCTGCCGGGTACGAACCAGGCGGGCAGCGGGCCGAGTTCACCGGGGAACGCGACCTCTGCGTAGTCGAGGCCGAGTGCGGTGCGCGGGTCGCCCAGGTGCAGGTTCGGGGTGAACCACACCCTGTCGCCGGATCGCGGAGTGCCGTGCGTGACGCGTTCGAGGCGGCGTACGACGGTGTCGACGGAGTGTGCGGCGCCGTCGAGGACGGGGCCGACGACCGCGTGCGTGCCGTCGCCGCCGAGCCCGTACGTGCCCGGCCGCAGCGAGGCGAGGTCGCGGGTCAGCGTGACCTGGCCCGCGGCCGTGCAGTGCACGGTGAGCCGGGGTTCGGTGGGCAGCGGCCGGCCGGGGGGTGCCTTCAGCGCGGCATCGCTGGCGTACCGGCCGGCGGCGACGGACGCCGCGCCGGCGGCCAGGGCAACGGTGACGGCGGCGGCCGTCGCTTTGACAGTGCGCACCGGTCCAGTGTCCAGGGACCGCCCGCCATCGGCCAGCGGAAGCCACCCACCGGCGGTTCCCGCCCCGCGCACCGCCCCCACCGCCCCGCGTCCCGTCCCCGCCAACCCGCGCGCCCTCGCCGTCCCACGCACTGTCCCCGCCGACCCGCGCGCCCTCGTCACCGCCCCGCGTCCCGTCCCCACCGACCCGCGCACCGTCCCCACCGGCCTGCGTCCCGTCCCCACCGACCCGCGCGCCATCGCCGCCCCACGCACCGTTCCCACCGGCCCGCGCACCTTCATCGCCGCCCCGCGCACCGTTTCCACCAGCCCGCGCACCGCCCCCACCGCCCCGCGTCCCGTCCCCACCGACCCGCGCGCCATCGCCGTCCCACGCACCGTTCCCACCGGCCCGCGCACCTTCATCGCCGCCCCGCGCACCGTTTCCACCAGCCCGCGCACCGCCCCCACCGCCCCACGTCCCGTCCCCGCCAACCCGCGCGCCCTCGCCGTCCCACGCACTGTCCCCGCCGACCCGCGCGCCCTCGTCACCGCCCCGCGTCCCGCACCTACCGTCTCGCGCAACCCCGTCGCCGTGTCGCGCACCGCTTCCACCGCCCCGCGCCCGGCCCCCGCCACCCCGCGCACCATCCCCGCCACCCGCTGCCGTCGCCCCATGCCGCCACCACCGCCCGTTCCGCTCGTCGTCGCCTCCGCCGCGCGTGTCTCCGGGACCGCGCCGGTGCCGGTGCGGAGCCGGTGCGGTGCCGGGAGCACGCGCGGCAACCGCACCCCGTCTACCCCCGCTGCTGGTTCCGTCTACCTTCGCTGCTGGTCCCGTCTACCCCCGCTGCTGCCCGTACCCCCGCAACCGTTCGCCCGCCTCCGTGAGCTGTTCCGGTGTCAGGAGGGACGGGGTGAGGCCCGGGACGCCGGAGGCGGTGAGCCAGACGCGGCACATCCACTCGAGCTGGGCGGTGCGGTCGTACGCCTGGTCGAGGGTGTCGCCGTAGGTGATCGTGCCGTGGTTGCGCAGGAGGCATCCGGAGCGGCCGGTGAGCGCGCGCAGCATGTTCTCGGCCAACTCCTCCGTGCCGTATGCCGCATACGGGGCAACTCGGACGGGGCCGCCCAGTGCGGCGGACATGTAGTGGATCGGCGGGAGTTCGGTCACGAGGGTGGAGAGCGCCGTCGCGTGCACGGCGTGCGTGTGCACGACGGCGCGTGCGCCGGTGGTGCGGTAGATCGCGAGGTGCATGGGCAGTTCGCTGGTCGGTGCCAGTGAGCCGCGCACCTGGCGGCCGGCCAGGTCGACGCCGACGAGATCGCCCGGCGTCAGCCGCTCGTAGGGCACGCCCGAGGGCGTGACCAGCACGGTGTCCCCGACGCGCACCGAGACGTTGCCCGAAGTGCCGACGACCAGACCGTCGGACACGGTACGGCGGGCCGCCGCCACCAGGCCCTCCCAGGCCCGTGCGGACTCCTCCGGTTCCCCCGGCGCGTCCCGCCGCCGCGCCCGCCCCGGCGCCTCCCGCCCGGCCCCGCCGCCGCCCGCGTCCCCCGCGCCTCCGGTGTTCCGCCGCCGCTCAGTCATGGCGCGATCCTCGCAGCCGGACGCCCCGAGGTCATCGGCATCCCGAGCCGCGACCGGCGCACTTTAGGGCGGAACCCTTTCGTCCGAAAGGGCGCATGTCTGCATACGTCACCCTCTTCATGGATTGGCCGGTGATGACCTGGCATTCAGGGATCTTCCAGTAACCTCTGGGAGGTTTTTCGCGCACGCCGCCATTCCGGGGGGAATCATGGCTCGTGAACACCGATCGCACCGCCACCGCTTATGCGCCGTCGCGGCCGCCGTGACGGCGCTGACCGTCACCGGCACCGTGCTCGCCGACGCACCGGCCACGGCGGCCGGCAAGCCGCGGGGACACGACGTCTCCTCGCACCAGAAACACGTCAACTGGTCGAAGGCGCGGGCGAGGGGCGCCAGGTTCGTCTACATCAAGGCGACCGAGTCGACCACCTACCGCAATCCCTACTTCACGCAGCAGTACAACGGCTCGCGCGCCGCGGGCCTGCTCCGCGGCGCGTACCACTTCGCCGTCCCGAACAAGTCGTCCGGCACCGCGCAGGCCGCGTTCTTCGTGCGCCACGGGGGCGGCTGGCGCGCGGACGGCCGGACGCTGCCGCCCGCGCTGGACATCGAGCACAACCCGTACAGCAGGAAGAAGAAGTGCTACGGCCTCAGCAAGGCGCGGATGGTCCACTGGATCGCGGCCTTCAGCAACGAGGTGAAGCGCCGGACCGGCCGCCGCCCGGTGATCTACACGACCACGCTCTGGTGGAACAAGTGCACCGGCGGCAGCCGCGCCTTCGCGGCGAACCATCCGCTCTGGCTCGCCCGCTACGACGCTGGGAGCGCGGGGGCGCTGCCGGCCGGCTGGTCGTTCTGGACCTTCTGGCAGTACGACAACCGGGGCCGGCTGCCGGGTGACCAGAATCTCTTCAACGGCTCCATGAACCAGCTGCGGAAACTCGCGAGCGGATAGCGAAACCGCGAAGGCCATAAGCGGGGGCCATACGCGAGGCCGTACGCGAGGCCATGAGCGGAGACGCAGATTCCACCTTTGTTCGGTCCGGCGGGCCGTCACTCCCTCGTAAGTGGAGTGGCGGCCCGCCGATTGGGTCACCCCACCGCCCGCCTCAGTTCATCTTCCGTTCACCCTGGTTGCCTACGTTCAGCCTGCCACTGACGTCCAACAGAAGCCTGGGTAAATGGAACACATCACGCTTCTCCTCGGGATCGTGATCGTCACCGCTCTCGTGTTCGATTTCACGAACGGTTTCCACGACACCGCCAACGCGATGGCCACCACCATCTCGACCGGCGCACTCAAGCCCAAGGTCGCGGTGGCCATGTCCGCCGTCCTCAACCTTGTCGGCGCGTTCCTGTCCGTCGAAGTCGCCAACACGATCTCCAAAGGTCTCGTCGACGAATCCGGCATCCAGCCAGAGGTGATCTTCGCGGCGCTCGTCGGCGCGATCCTCTGGAACCTGCTGACCTGGCTCGTCGGACTCCCCTCCAGCTCCTCCCACGCCCTGATGGGCGGTCTGATCGGCGCCACCATCGCCTCGGCCGGCACGGCCGCAGTGCACGGCGGCGTACTGGTCACCAAGGTGCTGATCCCGGCCGTCGCGGCCCCCGTGGTCGCGGGCGTCGCGGCACTGATCGCCACCCGCATGTCGTACGCGCTCGGCGCCAAGGCCGGCGGCAGGTCCACCGAGAAGGGCTACCGCGCCGGCCAGATCGCCTCCGCGGGCCTGGTCTCGCTGGCCCACGGCACCAACGACGCCCAGAAGACGATGGGCATCATCACCCTGGCCCTGGTCGCAGGCGGCGCCGTCGCCCCCGACTCCGACCCGCCGGTCTGGGTCATCCTCTCGGCCGGCTGCGCCATCGCGCTCGGCACCTACCTGGGCGGCTGGCGCATCATCCGCACGATGGGCAAGGGCCTGACCGACCTCCAGCCGCAGCAGGGCTTCGCCGCCCAGACCAGCGCGGCCACGGTCATCCTCGCCTCCTCCCACATCGGCTTCTCGCTCTCCACCACGCACTCCGTCTCGGGCTCCGTGATGGGCGCGGGCCTCGGCCGCAAGGGCGGCGTGGTCCGCTGGTCCACCGCCACCCGGATGTGCGTCGCCTGGGTCCTGACCCTGCCGGCCGCCGCTGTCGTCGGCGCCCTCGCCGAGTGGGTGACCGGCTTCGGCGACTGGGGCACCGCCCTCGTCGCCGTCTTCCTGATCGCCTCCTGCACCGCGATCTGGCTGGTCTCCCGCCGCGGCGAGGTCGTCGACCACACCAACGTCAACGAGCCGGACGCCGATGCCGAGCCCGCCGGTGTGGTGACCGCGGCCATCGCCGCCGTCACCCCGCCCCCGGCCGGCCCCGTGACCGGGACACTCACGGCAACCGTCCCGGCGACCACCGACACCCCGGCGGCCCCGAAGGCCCCCGAGGCCGTGGCCTGACCTCCAAGGACCAAGGAAGCAGCATGAACATCGACTGGGCAGCCCTCGGCTCCGTCTTCGGAGTCAGCCTCGTGGTGACCGTGGTCCTCGTCGGCCTCTTCACCCTGGGCATACTCGGCCTCTCCAAGCGCGAGTCCGCTACCGCGCAGGGCGGATCCGCGGCCCTCGCGGCCACCGGCGCCTGCGTCTGCTTCGCCGCGTGCGCGGCGGCGGTGGCGTACGGGATCTATCTGATCGTCGCCTGACGGCAGGGACCGGAGGCGACGACAAGGGGGACTTCCGAGGCGGGGTGCGGGACCGGAGCGGGTCCCGCACCCCGCCTCCGTGTGGGCCTCGGCACACTGTCCCCGCGCAGGTCAACAGCAAGTTGACGGGTGTTCTCAGCGCGTGGTGAACTGCCAAGGCCAAGTACGGCGGCAGGAGAGGAAGCCCGGTGCGAATCCGGCGCGGTCCCGCCACTGTCACCGGGGAGAACCTCCCCGGGAGCCAGGAACTCTCACCGCCGGTCTCGTCGAACCAGGGCGTGGACACCCTGAGTGAGGACATATCGCCATGCGCGGCTGCCCGGTGCCGTTCCCGTTCCGTGCGTTCAGTGCGTTCCGTACCAGGTGTTCCGGCCGTACGAGGGTGACGGTGCCAGGTCCCGGCTCCGCCGGCGCGGGCATCGGCTGAACCGATGGGTGCCGATCGCGTCTTCGCGTACGGCGCCGCCGCCGGCCTCCTCGGTGACCTGCTCCTCGGCGATCCCCGCCGCGGGCATCCCGTCGCCGTGTTCGGCCGGGCCGCCGGTGCCGTCGAGCGCGTGCTGTGGCGGGACGACCGGGGCCGCGGCGCGCTGCACACCGCCGTCTGCGTGGGCTCGGCCGTCGGGCTCGCCGCGCTGGCCGACCGCTCCGTACGCCGCTCCCGCGCCGCCTCCGTCGCACTGACCGCCGCCGCCACCTGGGCCGTCGTCGGCGGCACCAGCCTGGCCCGGGAGGCCCGCGCCATCGGCGGCGCGCTCGCCGCCGGGGACATCGACGTCGCACGCGAACGGCTGCCGCACCTGTGCGGGCGCGATCCGCAGGCGCTGGACGCCGACGGGATCGCGCGGGCGGTGGTCGAGTCCGTCGCCGAGAACACCTCCGACGCCGTGGTCGGCGCCCTCATGTGGGGGGCCGCCGCCGGGGTCCCGGGGCTGGTCGGCTTCCGCGCCGTCAACACTCTCGACGCCATGGTCGGGCACAAGTCCCCCCGTTACCGCCGCTACGGCTGGGCCTCCGCGCGCCTCGACGACGTCGCGGGCTGGCCCGGCGCGCGGCTGACCGCCGTGCTCGCCACCGTCGCGGGCGGCGACCCGCGGGGCGCCCTGCGCGCCTGGCGGGCCGACGCGAGGAAGCACCCGAGCCCCAACGCCGGACCCGTCGAGGCCTCCTTCGCGGGCGCGCTCGGGGTCCGGCTCGGCGGGACGCTGTCGTACGGCGGCCGGGTCGAGCACCGGCCGGTGCTCAACGAAGACGGCCGGTCCGTGGAGATTGGCGACGTCGAACGGGCCGTACGGCTGTCGCGGCGGGTGGGCTGGCTGGCCCTCGGCGTCTGCGCAACAGGACGGCTGCTGGGGCGACGCCTGCACGCATCACGGCTACGAGGAGGCAGATGATGAGCGGCGGCGGACTACTGGTCGCGGGCACCACCTCCGACGCGGGCAAGAGCGTCGTCACCGCCGGGATCTGCCGGTGGCTGGTACGGCAGGGCGTCAAGGTCGCGCCGTTCAAGGCGCAGAACATGTCCCTCAACTCCTTCGTCACCCGCGAGGGCGCCGAGATCGGACGGGCGCAGGCCATGCAGGCCCAGGCGTGCCGGATCGAGCCGACCGCGCTGATGAACCCCGTACTGCTCAAGCCCGGCGGCGACCGCAGCAGCCAGGTCGTGCTGATGGGCAAGCCGGTCGGCGAGATGAGCGCGCGCGGCTACCACGGCGGCCGGCAGCAGGCGCTGCTCGGCACCGTCCTGGACTGCCTGGCCGAGTTGCGGGGCACGTATGACGCGGTGATCTGCGAGGGGGCCGGCAGTCCCGCCGAAATCAATCTGCGCCGCACCGACATCGTGAACATGGGCATCGCCCGCAACGCGCGGCTGCCCGTGCTCGTCGTCGGCGACATCGACCGCGGCGGCGTCTTCGCCTCCTTCTTCGGCACCGTCGCGCTGCTGAGCCGCGAGGACCAGGAACTCGTCGCCGGTTTCCTGGTGAACAAGTTCCGCGGCGACGTCTCCCTGCTGGAGCCGGGCCTCGACATGCTGAAGGACCTCACCGGCCGCCCCTCCTACGGCGTGCTGCCGTTCCGGCACGGGCTCGGTATCGACGAGGAGGACGGACTCCGTGTCTCGCTGCGCGGCGCCGTCCGCGAGTCCGCGGTCTCCTCCCCCGTCGGCGAGGACATCCTCCGCGTCGCCGTCTGCGCCGTCCCGCTGATGTCCAACTTCACCGACGTCGACGCGCTGGCCGCCGAGCCCGGCGTCGTCGTGCGGTTCGTGGACCGCCCCGAGGAACTGGCCGACGCCGATCTCGTCGTCGTACCCGGCACCCGCGGCACGGTGAAGGCCCTGCGGTGGCTGCGCGAGCGCGGGCTCGCGGACGCGATCGCGCGGCGGGCCGCCGAGGGACGGCCCGTGCTCGGCGTCTGCGGCGGCTTCCAGATCCTCGGCGAGCACATCGAGGACGAGATCGAGTCCCGCGCGGGCGCCGTCGACGCCCTCGGCCTGCTGCCCGTACGCGTGCGGTTCGCGCGCGAGAAGACCCTGACCAGGCCGGCGGGCGAAGCCCTCGGCGAGCGCGTCGAGGGCTACGAGATCCACCACGGCGTCGCGGACGTGCGCGGCGGCGAACCCTTCTTGGACGGCTGCCGGGTCGGCGCCGTCTGGGGTACGCACTGGCACGGCTCGCTGGAGTCCGACGGATTCCGGCGCGCCTTCCTGCGCGAGGTGGCGGCCGCCGCGGGACGCCGCTTCACACCGGCCGCCGGTACATCCTTCGCCGCGCTGCGCGAGGAGCAGCTCGACCTGCTCGGCGATCTGATCGAGGAACACGCGGACACGGACGCGCTGTGGCGGCTCATCGAGTCGGGCGCGCCCCAAGGACTGCCCTTCATCCCCCCGGGAGCACCCGCATGAGCACAGTGTTGTTGTTGTCGACCGCCGACACGGATCTGCTGGCGGCGCGCGCCTCCGGCGCCTCCTACCGGATCGGCAACCCGACCCGGGTGGACGTGGCGGAGGAGCTGCCGGGTCTTGTCGAGGGCGCGGACCTCGCCGTCGTACGCCTCCTCGGCGGCAAGCGCGCCTGGGAGGACGGGCTCGCCGCGCTGAAGGCGTCCGGTGTGCCGACCGTGCTGCTCGGCGGCGAGTCCGTGCCCGACGCCGAGCTGATGGCCGAGTCGTCGGTGCCGGCCGGTGTGGTGGCGGAAGCGCTGCGCTACCTGGTCGAGGGCGGCCCGGACAACCTCACCGAGCTGGCCCGCTTCCTCTCCGACACCGTGCTGCTCACCGGCGAGGGCTTCGACGAGCCCCGGAAGATGCCGGAGTACGGCGTCCACGGCGACCGCCCGCTCACCGAGGGCCGCCCGACCGTCGGCGTGCTCTTCTACCGCGCCCACGAACTGTCCGGCAACACCGCCTTCGTGGACACCCTGTGCGACGCGATCGAGGCACGGGGCGCCAACGCCCTTCCCGTGTACTGCGGTTCGCTGCGCGGCGCCGACGACGGGCTGTACGAGATCCTCGGCCGGGCCGACACGCTGGTCGCCACCGTGCTCGCGGCGGGCGGCACGCACGCCTCGCAGGCGTCGGCCGGCGGCGCGGACGAGACCTGGGACATCGGCGCCCTCGCCGACCTCGACGTACCGGTGTTGCAGGGCCTCTGCCTCACCTCCTCGCGCGCCGCCTGGGAGGCGTCGGACGCCGCCCTCTCCCCCATGGACGCGGCGATGCAGGTCGCCATCCCGGAGTTCGACGGCCGGCTCATCACGGTCCCCTTCTCCTTCAAGGAGCAGGGCCCCGACGACGTACCCGTGTACGTCGCCGACCCCGAGCGGGCCGCCCGCGTCGCCGGGATCGCCGTGCGCCACGCCCGCCTCAAGCACAAGCCGAACGCGGAGAAAAAGCTCGCGCTCGTCTTCACCGCCTACCCCACCAAGCACTCCCGCGTCGGCAACGCGGTCGGCCTGGACACCCCCGCCTCCGCGGTACGGGTCCTGGACGCGCTCCGGGACGCCGGGTACGTGGTCGAGGGCCACCCCGACAACGGTGACGAGCTGATCCACCGGCTGATCAACGCCGGTGGCCACGACGTCGAGTGGCTGACGGAGGAGCAGCTGGCCGCCGCCCCCGCGCGGGTACCGCTCGCCGACTACCGGGCCTGGTTCGACAAGCTCGACCCCGAGCTGCGCGACGCGATGACGGAGGCGTGGGGCGAGCCGCCGGGCAGCCTCTACGTCGACGGCGACGACATCGTGCTCGCCTCCCTCCAGTTCGGGAACGTCGTCGTGATGATCCAGCCGCCGCGCGGCTTCGGCGAGAACCCGATCGCGATCTACCACGACCCGGACATGCCGCCGTCGCACCACTACATGGCCGCGTACAGGTGGCTGGAGAACTCGTTCGGCGCGGACGCGGTCGTACACATGGGCAAGCACGGCACGATGGAGTGGCTGCCGGGCAAGGGCCTGGGCCTGTCCGGCGGCTGCGCCCCCGACGCCGTCCTCGGCGAACTGCCCCTCATCTACCCGTTCATCGTCAACGACCCCGGCGAGGGCACCCAGGCCAAGCGCCGCGGCCACGCCACGGTCGTGGACCACCTGGTCCCGCCGATGGCCCGCGCCGACACCTACGGCGACCTCGCCAAGCTGGAACAGCTCCTGGACGAGTACGCGCTCGTCTCCGACCTGGACCCGACGAAAGCGCCGGCCGTACGCGCCCAGATCTGGACCCTCGTCAAGGCGGCGGAACTCCACCACGACCTGCACGTGGACGAGCAGCCGGACGACGGCGACTTCGACGAGTTCGTCATGCACATCGACGGCTACCTGTGCGAGATCAAGGACGTGCAGATCCGCGACGGGCTGCACATCCTGGGCGGCGGCCCCGAGGCCGAGCCGCGCGTCAACCTCGTCCTGGCCGTGCTGCGCGCCTCCCAGGTGTGGGGCGGCAAGGCGAACGCGCTGCCGGGCCTGCGGGCCTCGCTCGCCGAGCACTTCGGCCTGGTCGAGAAGGAGCTGCTGGCCGAGCCGGGCGCGCCGACGAAGGTACCGGCGGAACTGAGCGACCTGGTCGAGGGACCGTCCCGGACGGCCGCCGACACGATCGACCTGCTGGAGCAGCTGTGCCGGCGGCTCGCGGAGGGCATGGAGGAGCGCGGCTGGGACGCGACGGCGGCTTTCGGCCTGGTCCGTGACATCCTGGGCACCGAACTCGCGCCCGCCGTCGCGGTGTTGGAGTTCGCCTGCCGCGAGGTCGTACCGCGCCTGGCCCGGACGACGGACGAGATCGACCACATCCTGCGGGCGCTGCGCGGCGGTTACGTCCCCGCGGGCCCCTCCGGCTCGCCGACCCGCGGCCTGGTCAACGTCCTCCCGACCGGCCGCAACTTCTACTCCGTCGACCCCAAGGCGATCCCTTCCCGGCTGAGCTGGGAGGTCGGCCAGTCACTCGCCGACTCGCTCGTCCAGCGCTACCTGACCGACGCCGGCGAGTACCCCAAGTCCGTCGGCCTGACGGTCTGGGGCACCTCCGCGATGCGCACCCAGGGCGACGACATCGCGGAGATCCTGGCGCTGCTCGGCTGCCGTCCGGCGTGGGACGACGCGTCGCGCCGGGTGACCGGCTTCGAGATCGTGCCCCTGGCGGAGCTGGGCCGGCCGCGCATCGACGTCACGGTTCGCATCTCCGGCTTCTTCCGGGACGCGTTCCCGCACGTGGTGGGTCTGATCGACGACGCGGTGCGCGCGGTGGCGGAACTGGACGAGCCCGCCGAGTCGAACTACGTGCGGGCCCACGCCGACGAGGACACCGCCGAGCACGGCGACCGGCGCCGCGCGACGGCCCGCGTGTTCGGCTCGAAGCCGGGCGCGTACGGCGCCGGTCTGCTGCCGTTGATCGACGCCCGTAACTGGCGCTCCGACGCCGACCTCGCCGAGGTGTACGCGGTGTGGGGCGGCTACGCGTACGGGCGCGGCCTGGACGGGCGGGCGGCACGCGGCGACATGGAGACGGCGTTCCGGCGGATCGCGGTGGCGGCGAAGAACGTCGACACGCGCGAGCACGACCTCGTCGACGCCGACGACTACTTCCAGTACCACGGCGGCATGGTGGCCATGGTGCGGCACCTGACGGGCGAGAGCCCGGAGGCGTATGTGGGTGACTCGGCCGTGCCCGACCAGGTGAAGACACGGACGCTGGGCGAGGAGACGCACCGGGTGTTCCGCGCCCGCGTGGTCAACCCGCGCTGGATGGCCGCCATGCGGCGCCACGGCTACAAGGGCGCCTTCGAGATGGCGGCGACCGTCGACTACCTCTTCGGCTACGACGCCACCGCCGGGGTCGTGGACGACTGGATGTACGAGAAGCTGTCGGCGGAGTACGTCTTCGACGCCGAGAACCAGGACTTCATGCGGAAGTCCAACCCCTGGGCCCTGCGCGGCATCACGGAACGCCTGCTGGAGGCGGCGGACCGCGGGCTGTGGGCGGAGCCGGACCAGGAGACCCTGGACCGGCTCCGGGCGACCTACCTCGAGCTTGAGGGAGATCTGGAGGGGGACGCGTGAACATCCCGAAGACCCCCGCGTCGGCGGGGAGCAGGCTGTCATCCGCCGTCACGGATACAACGGCGCCGGACCATCCCCGCGGCGGCGGGGACCAGATCTTCACCCTGATCGGCCGTCGGCCCGACCGCGAGCCGCTTCGCCTGGAGTCACCCGAAGGAGTGATCGCCGCGTGAGCACGCCCTTTCCCTTCACCGCTGTCGTCGGGCAGGACGACCTGCGCCTGGCCCTGCTCCTCAACGCCGTGAGCCCCGCCGTCGGCGGCGTCCTCGTCCGCGGCGAGAAGGGCACCGCCAAGAGCACCGCCGTGCGGGCGCTGTCCGCGCTCATGCCGACGGTGGACGTCGTCTCCGGATGCCGTTTCTCCTGCGACCCCGACTCCCCCGACCCCGCCTGCCCGGACGGGCCGCACGCGCCGGGGGCGTTCGAGTCGCGGCCCGCCCGGATGGTCGAGCTGCCCGTGGGCGCCTCCGAGGACCGGCTCGTCGGCGCGCTCGACATCGAGCGGGCGCTCGCGGAGGGGGTCAAGGCGTTCGAGCCGGGCCTGCTCGCCGACGCGCACCGCGGCATCCTCTACGTGGACGAGGTCAACCTCCTCCACGACCATTTGGTCGACCTGCTCCTCGACGCCGCCGCGATGGGCGCCTCGTACGTCGAGCGCGAGGGCGTCTCCGTACGGCATGCCGCGCGGTTCCTGCTCGTCGGGACCATGAACCCCGAAGAGGGCGAGCTGCGGCCGCAGTTGCTGGACCGGTTCGGGCTGACCGTCGAGGTGGCCGCCTCGCGCGAGCCCGACCAGCGGGTGGAGGTCGTACGGCGGCGGCTCGCCTACGACGACGACCCGGACGGCTTCGCGGCGCGCTGGGCCGGCGAGGAGACCGCCGTACGGGCGCGGATCGTCGCGGCGCGGGAGCTGCTGCCTTCGGTGCGCCTCGGTGACGCCGCGCTGCGGCAGATCGCCGCGACCTGCGCCGCGTTCGAGGTGGACGGCATGCGCGCCGACATCGTGATGGCACGCACGGCGACGGCACTGGCCGCGTGGGCCGGACGTACGGACGTGCTCGCCGAGGACGTGCGGCAGGCGGCGCTGCTCGCGCTGCCGCACCGGCGGCGGCGCAATCCGTTCGACGCGCCGGGCCTCGACGAGGACAAGCTCGACGAGACGCTGGAGGAGTTCGGCGGCGGGGACGATGAGGACCCCGATCCGGACGGGCCCGGCGGTGGCGGGCAGCCGCCGCAGGACGGGCCCCAGGACGGGCCCGACAGTGGTGAGTCGGCCGATGACGGCGGTGACGCCCGTGACGGGACCGCGCGGCCGGAGGCCGGTGAGGGCGGGCAGCCCGCGCCTTCCGGTGCCGGTGAGCAGCAGCCCGTACGGGCCGCCGAGCCGTTCCGTACCAAGGTGCTGAGCGTGCCCGGGATCGGTGAGGGTGCCGCCGGGCGGCGTTCGCGGGCGCGGACCGAGCACGGGCGGACGACGGGGTCGCGCCGGCCGCGGGGTGCGCTGACCAAGCTGCATCTGGCGGCGACCGTGCAGGCGGCGGCGCCGCACCAGCGGGCGCGTGGCCGGTCGGGTCCGGGGCTCGTCGTACGCCGGGACGATCTGCGGCAGGCGACCCGCGAGGGCCGCGAGGGCAACCTCGTCCTGTTCGTGGTCGACGCCTCCGGCTCGATGGCCGCCCGGCAGCGGATGAGCGCCGTGAAGGGCGCCGTGCTGTCGCTGCTGCTCGACGCGTACCAGCGGCGGGACAAGGTGGGGCTCGTGACCTTCCGGGGTACGGGCGCGGAGGTCGCGCTGCCGCCGACCTCGTCGGTCGACGCGGCGGCGGCCCGGCTGGAGTCGCTGCCGACCGGCGGGCGTACCCCGCTGGCCGCCGGGCTGCTCAAGGCGCACGACGTACTGCGGGTGGAGCGGCTGCGGGACGCGGCGCGGCGGCCGCTGGTGGTCGTGGTGACGGACGGGCGGGCGACAGACAGAGGTGCGGCGCGAAGCGCCTCCGGCCGGGGTGGTGGCCGGGCGACGGGTGGGACGGAGCCCGTGGCGCTCGCAGGCCGTGCGGCTCGGCTGTTCGCCGCCGACGGGCTCGCGTCCGTGGTCGTGGACTGCGAGTCGGGGCCCGTACGGCTCGGGCTCGCGGGGCAGCTCGCGGGTGAGCTGGGAGGTACGGCCGTGACGCTGGACGAGCTGCGGGCGGACTCGATCGCCGGGCTGGTCAGGGACGTGCAGGGCAGCCAGGGCAGCAACAGGAGGGCCGCGTAATGCCGCAGGGACAGCCGAGTGTCGTACCGGACGACGGGCTGACGACGCGTCAGCGGCGCAACCGGCCGCTCGTCGTCGTGCACACGGGCATCGGCAAGGGCAAGTCGACGGCCGCGTTCGGGCTCGCGCTGCGGGCCTGGAACCAGGGCTGGCCGATCGGGGTGTTCCAGTTCGTCAAGTCGGCGAAGTGGAAGGTCGGTGAGGAGAACGCGCTGCGCGTGCTCGGCGCCTCCGGCGAGGGCGGCTCCGTCGACTGGCACAAGATGGGCGAGGGCTGGTCGTGGGTCCAGCGCGACGCGCAGATGGACAACGAGGAGAAGGCCCGGGAGGGCTGGGAGCAGGTCAAGCGCGACCTGGCGGCCGAGACGTACAAGCTGTATGTGCTGGACGAGTTCGCGTATCCGATGCACTGGGGGTGGGTCGACACGGCGGAGGTCGTCGACGTGCTGCGCCGGCGGCCCGGGACCCAGCATGTGGTGATCACCGGGCGCAACGCGCCCGCCGAGCTGGTGGACTTCGCCGATCTCGTGACCGACATGTCCAAAATCAAGCACCCGATGGACGCGGGGCAGAAGGGCCAGAGGGGCATCGAGTGGTGACGCGTCCAGTCCGTCCAGTCCGTCCAGTCCGTCCAGCGGTGACGGTCCAGTGGTGATCTCCGTCCCGCGGCTGGTCGTCGCCGCGCCCTCCTCGGGCAGCGGCAAGACCACCGTCGCCACGGGGCTGATGGCCGCGCTCGCCTCGCGGGGGCTCGCCGTGTCCCCGCACAAGGTGGGCCCCGACTACATCGACCCCGGCTATCACGCGCTCGCCACCGGGCGCGTGGGGCGGAACCTCGACGCGTACCTGTGCGGTCCCGAGCTGATCGCGCCGCTGTTCGGGCACGGTGCGCGCGGCTGCGACATCGCGGTCGTCGAGGGTGTGATGGGGCTGTACGACGGGGCGGCCGGGGAGGGTGAGCTGGCGTCGACCGCGCACGTGGCGAAGTTGCTGCGGGCGCCGGTCGTGCTGGTCGTGGACGCGTCCTCGCAGTCGCGGTCGGTGGCCGCGCTGGTGCACGGGTTCGCCTCCTGGGATCCGGAGGTGCGGATCGGCGGGGTGATCCTCAACAAGGTCGGGTCCGACCGGCACGAGGAGCTGCTGCGGGAGGCGATGGACTCCGCTGGGGTGCCGGTGCTCGGGGTGCTGCGGCGGGCGTCGCGGGTGGAGACGCCGTCGCGGCATCTGGGGCTGGTGCCGGTCGCGGAGCGGAGCGCTGCGGCGGTGGAGGCTGTCGCGGCGATGTCCTTGCAGGTGGCGGACGGGTGTGATCTTGACGCGCTTGTCTCGCTGGCACGTAGTGCGCCCTCCCTGCCGGGGGATGCGTGGGACGCAGGGGTGGTTGCTTCGCCCCCTCCGCCCCTTCCCTCTCCCGTGGCTTCGGGGGCTGCCGCCCTCAGGCCCCCGCTTCGGCCTGGACGGCCTCGTCCTCAAGCTTCCCCGGAGGGGGTACCCCCAGACGGGCTGAAAGTGGTCGCTCTTGCCGGTGGGGCCGCCTTCAGCTTTTCCTACGCCGAGCACGCCGAGCTGCTTGCCGCCGCCGGGGCCGAAGTGGTCGTCTTCGATCCGCTCCGGGACGAGGAGCTGCCCGAGGGGACGGGTGGGCTGGTCATCGGGGGTGGGTTTCCCGAGGTGTATGCCGCTGAACTGTCCGCCAACGAGTCGTTGCGGAAGGCCGTCGCCGAGCTGGCGTTGTCGGGGGCGCCGGTGGCCGCCGAGTGTGCGGGGCTGCTGTATCTGTGCCGGGAACTGGACGGGCGGCCGATGTGCGGTGTGCTGGACGCGACGGCGCGGATGCACGAGCGGCTGACGCTCGGCTACCGGGACGCCGTCGCCGTCGGCGACAGCGTGCTCGCCGCGGCGGGGACGCGGATGCGCGGGCACGAGTTCCACCGGACGGTGGTCGAGCCGGGGGCCGGGTCCGAGCCCGCCTGGGGGGTGCGCCGCCCTGAGCGGCGTGTCGAGGGTTTTGTGCAGCGAGGCGTGCACGCGAGTTATCTGCATACGCACTGGGCGTCGTCGCCCGGTGTCGCCCGTCGGTTCGTGGAGAGGTGCCTGACGTCATGAGCAGCAAGCTGATCGGAGTCGGGGTCGGCCCCGGTGACCCGGAGCTGGTGACCGTCAAGGGCGTCAACGCGCTGCGGGCGGCCGAGGTCGTGGTCGTGCCCGTCCTGGACACCGGTGAGCGGGGCCGCGCGGAGGCGACGGTCCTGCACTACGTACCGCAGGAAAAGGTGGTGCGGGTCGTGTTCGCGCTCAACGAGCGGACCGACCGGGCGCGGCGCGAGGCCGCGTGGGACGCCGCGGGCGGACGGGTCGCCGGGCTGCTGAAGCAGCACGCCGTCGTCGCGTTCGCGACCATCGGCGATCCCAACGTGTACTCGACGTTCACCTATCTCGCGCAGACCGTCGCGGAGCTGGTGCCGGGGACCGTGGTCGAGACGGTGCCGGGCATCACGGCCATGCAGGATCTCGCCGCCCGCTCCGGTGCCGTCCTCACCGAGGGGACGGAGCCGCTGACGCTGGTGCCCGTGACCGCCGGTGCGGCCGTGCTCAAGGACGCGCTGCACGGGCCCGGCACGGTGGTGGCGTACAAGTTCGGGCGGCAGGCGCAGGAGGTCGCGGCGGCGCTGCGGGAGACCGGGCGGGTCGGCGACGCGGTGTGGGGGTCGGCGCTCGGGCTGCCCGAGGAGTCGATCCGTCCGGCCGCCGAGCTGGACGGCGCGCCGCTGCCGTACCTGTCCACGCTGATCGCGCCCGCGCGGCGCGACGGCGGCCGGGGCGGGAAGCTGTGAGGTTCCGGGCCGGGAGCCGGCCGGCGCTCTCAGTGGGCCACGCCCACCACCAGCCAGATGAAGGCCGCGCCCGCGATCGTGCACAGCACGGTGGAGCGGGCCGGGTGGTCGTGGTGGGCCTCGGGCAGGATCTCGGCGGCGGCCAGGTAGAGCAGTACGCCGCCGAAGAGGCCGAGGTAGCCGCCGAGCAGCCGTTCCGGGATGGTGAACAGCAGCGTCGAGGCGGCGCCGGCCACCGGTGCCACCGCGTCGGCGACGAGCATGGTGACCGCCCGGCGGCGGGCGTTGCCGTACAGGCTCGTCAGTGTGTACGTGTTGAAGCCGTCGGCGAAGTCGTGGGCGATCACGGCGAGCGCCACGGCGACGCCCATGCCGCCGCCCACCTGGAAGGCGGCGCCGATCGCCACGCCGTCCATCGCGCTGTGCGCGACCATCGCGGCCGCCGCCGTCAGGCCCACCTCGGGCACCCGGCCGGGCTGGTCGCCGCCGCCGTGCGGGGCCAGTGCGCCGCCGGGGTGGTGGTGGCCCTGCGGGCGGGCGGCGAGCAGGCGTTCCACCAGATGGGCGAGGAGGAACCCGGCGACGAACAGCAGCAGTGCGGCGGGTACGCCGAAGATCTCGTCGCCGGCCGCCTCGATGGCCTCCGGCAGCAGGTCGAGTCCGACCACGCCCAGCATCAGGCCGCCGGCCAGGCCCAGGACCAGATGACGGCGGTCGGTCACGCGCTGTGCCGTCCAGCCGCCGGCCAGCGTCATCAGGAACGCGCCGAGCGCGACGAAGACCGCCATACGCCCTTGCTATCCGATCAACCCGCCTTCACGCATGTCCGCCGACGTCCGCGGACGGCCTGATCCCCCGGGCTCAGCCCGGCTCTGCCCACCCGGCAGCGACCCCGTACTTGCAGGAGAGGACCCGATTCCCATGGCCGATGCCCCCACCGGCAAGGTGACCTTCGTGGGCGCAGGCCCCGGCGCCGCCGACCTGTTGACGTTCCGTGCCGCCCGCGCCATCGCGGCGGCCGACGTGGTGATCTGGGCGGCCAGCCTGGTGCAGGCCGAGGTCCTCGACCACGCGCGCGAGGACGCGCAGATCCTCGACTCGGCGACGATGTCGCTGGAGGACGTGGTCGCCGTCTACGAGCGGGCCGCGCGGGACGGGCTGAAGGTGGCCCGGATCCACTCGGGCGACCCGGCGCTGTGGGGCGGTACGCAGGAACAGCTCGACCGGTGTGCCGAACTCGGCGTGGACACCGAGATCGTGCCGGGTGTCTCCTCGTTCTCCGCGGTGGCGGCGCTCGCCGGGCGGGAGCTGACGATTCCCGAGGTCGCGCAGTCGGTGATCCTGACCCGGCTGGGCGGCGGCAAGACGCCGATGCCGCCCGGCGAGGAGGTACGGGAGTTCGCCCGGCACGGCACGACGATGGCGCTGTTCCTGTCGGCGGCCCGCAGCGGGCAGCTCGTCCGTGAGCTGCTGGAGGGCGGCTATCCGACGTCGACGCCGGTCGTGGTGGCGTACCAGGCGACCTGGCCGGAGGAGCTGATCGTGCGGTGCACCATCGGCACGCTGGAGGAGACGGTCAAGGAGCACAAGCTCTGGAAGCACACCCTCTTCCTGGTCGGCCCCGCGCTGGACGCGAGCGGCACCCGCTCGCACCTGTACCACCCGGGCCACTTCCACGGGTTCCGCAAGGCCGACCCCGAGGCCCGCAAAGCGCTGCGCGCGCAGGGCGCGAAGCCGTGACGGTGATCACGGTCGTCGGTACGGGGACGGGGGCGCCGCTGCCCGCTCAGGCGGCGGAGACGGAGGCGCTGCTCGCCGGGGCCGGTCTGGTCGTCGGCGGGCGGCGGCACCTGGCAGCCGCCCGGCTGCCCGATGCGGCGGAGCGGGTGGTGCTGGGACCGCTGGCCCCCGCCCTCGACGCGATCGAGCGCTACCTGGAGCAGCCCGGAAAGGAGCGGCCGGTGGTCGTGCTGGCCTCCGGTGACCCCGGGTTCTTCGGGGTGGCGCGGGTGCTGGCCGAGCGGTTCGGTCCCGGGCGGCTGGCCGTGCGCCCCGGTGTGTCCTCGGTCGCCGCCGCGTTCGCCCGGCTGGGGCTGACCTGGGACGACGCCGTGGTGGTCAGCGCGCACGGGCGTGCGCTGCGGACCGCCGTCAACGTGTGCCGGGCGTATCCGAAGGCGGCGGTGCTGACCGGTCCCGGTGCCGGGCCCGCAGAGCTGGGCGCGGCGCTCGCCGACGGGTCCCCGCGGCGGGTGCTGGTGGTGGCGAGCGCCCTGGGCGATCCCGGGCGGGAGCGGGTGGAGCGGGTGACGCCGGCCGAGGCCGCCGCCCGCGACTGGGGCACGGCGGTGAGCGTCGTCCTGTGCCTGGACGAGTCCCGCCGCCTCGGACCCGCCGCCCGTACGGTGGCGGGTCCGCCCGCCGGACCGGCCCGCTGGGCCCTGCCGGAGAGCGGCTTCGAGCACCGCGACTCGATGATCACCAAGTTCGAGGTGCGGGCGCTGGCGCTCGCGCGGCTCGGTCCGCGGCTCGGGGACCACGTCTGGGACGTGGGCTCGGGGTCCGGGTCCGTGGCCGTGGAGTGCGCGCGGTTCGGCGCCGCCGTCACCGCGGTCGAGAAGAGCGCGGACGGCGCGGACCGCGTGCGCGCCAACGCCGCCGCGCACGGGGTGGACGTCCGGGTGGTGCACGGCACCGCGCCCGCGGCGCTCGACCGGTTGCCCGCGGATGACGACCCCGACGCCGTGTTCGTCGGCGGCGGGGGCGGCGACCTGCCCGCGATCGTCGCTGCGTGCGCGCGGCGCGCCCGGCGCACCGTCGTGGTGGCGCTGGCCGCGCTCGACCGGGTGCCCGCGGTCCGCGCCGCGCTGTCCGGTGCCGGTCTCGACTGCGACGGGGTGCTGCTCCAGTCGTCCCGGCTCGCGCCGCTGCCGGGCGAGGTGACCCGGCTCGCGGCGGCCAACCCCGTTTTCCTGCTGTGGGGCGACCGTCCTGCGGCACTCAGCGAAGGAGTCCCTCAGTGATCGGCCTGATTTCCGCGACGGCGGCGGGCGCGGCCGCCCGTGACCGGCTGGCGGCGGCGTGGCCCGCGCGCACCCGGGTGTACGACGGGCCCGTCGGGGACGCCGTGCGGCGGGCCTTCGGCGAGTGCGAGCAGTTGGTGTGCTTCCTCGCGACGGGCGCGGTGGTGCGCCTGGTCGCGCCGCTGCTCGGCGACAAGGCGTCCGATCCGGGGGTCGTGTGCGTGGACGAGGGCGGCCGGTTCGCCGTGTCGCTGGTCGGCGGGCACGGCGGCGGTGCCAATGAACTCGCCGGTGAGGTGGGCGAGTTGCTGGGCGCCGAGCCGGTGGTGACGACCGCGACGGACGCCGTCGGGGTGGCCGGGCTCGACACCCTCGGACTGCCCGTGGAGGGCGCGGTCGCGGCGGTGTCCAGGGCACTGCTCGACGGCGGATCCGTCGCGCTGCGCACGGAGACGCCGTGGCCGCTGCCCCCGCTGCCGCTGACGGAGGAGAGCGCGGTGGGTACGGAAGGTACGGGCGGCGCGGATGGCGCGTACGCGGTCGTCCGGGTCACCGACCGCGCGGTGGTGCCCGGCGAGCGGGAGGTGCTGCTCCGGCCGCCGTCCCTGGTCGTGGGCGTGGGCGCCTCCCGCGGCGCCCCGGCGGACGAGGTGTACGGCCTGGTCGAGGAGTGTCTGCGGGAGGCCGGACTCTCCCCCGCGTCCCTCGCCGCACTCGCCACCGTCGACGCCAAGGCGGACGAGCCGGGCATCGTGGCGGCGGCCGGGAGGCTCGGGGTGCCGCTGGTGACGTACGGCCCGTCGGAACTCGCCGCGGTCGAGGTGCCGAACCCCTCTGACGCGCCGCTCGCCGCGGTCGGCACGCCGTCGGTCGCGGAGGCGGCGGCGCTCGCGGGCGGCGGTGAACTCCTCGTCCCGAAGCGGAAGTCGCGCCGGGCGGACGGGCAGCCCGCGATGGCGACCTGCGCGGTCGTACGGCGGGCGGCGCGCGGCCGGCTCGCCGTGGTCGGGCTCGGCCCCGGCGCCCGCGATCTGCTCACCCCGCGGGCCAAGGCGGAGCTGCGGCGGGCCGCCGTGCTCGTCGGCCTCGACCAGTACGTGGACCAGATCCGCGACCTGCTGCGCCCCGGCACCCGGATCCTGGAGTCCGGTCTCGGCGCCGAGGAGGAGCGGGCCCGCACGGCGGTGGCCGAGGCCCGCGCCGGGCGGAGCGTCGCGCTGATCGGCAGCGGCGACGCGGGGGTGTACGCGATGGCGTCGCCCGCGCTGGCCGAGGCCTCCGACGACATCGACGTGGTCGGGGTGCCCGGGGTGACCGCCGCGCTCGCGGCGGGCGCGATCCTGGGCGCGCCGCTCGGCCACGACCACGTGTCGATCAGCCTGTCCGACCTGCACACACCGTGGGAGGTCATCGAACGGCGGGTACGGGCCGCGGCCGAGGCCGACATCGTCGTCACCTTCTACAACCCGCGCAGCCGTGGCCGCGACTGGCAGCTGCCGAAGGCGCTGGCGGTCCTCGCGGAGCACCGGGAGCCGTCGACGCCCGTCGGGGTCGTCCGCAACGCCTCGCGCGCTGACGAGAGCAGCCGGCTGACCACGCTCGCGCACCTCGACCCGGCCACGGTCGACATGATGACCGTGGTGACCGTGGGCAACACGGCGACCCGTCGGATCGCCGGACGCATGGTGACCCCGCGCGGCTACCGCTGGCAGCAGGAGCCCAGGTGACACCGCCGCTCCGCCGCCACCCCGTACCGCCATTCGTCAAGGCCCACCCGACCGCTAAGGAGACATCGTGACCACCCCGCCACCCGCCCTGCTCATCGCCGGACACGGCACCCGGGACGAGGCCGGAGCCGAGGCGTTCCGCGCCTTCGTACGGGAACTGGACCGCCGCAACCCCGAACTGCCCGTCGCGGGCGGGTTCATCGAGCTGTCGCCGCCGCCGCTCACCGAGGCGGTCGGCGACCTCGTGGCCCGGGGCGTACGGCGGTTCGCCGCCGTACCGCTGATGCTGGTGTCCGCCGGGCACGCCAAGGGCGACATCCCGGCGGCGCTGGCCCGCGAGAAGGAGCGGCACGCCGGCATCTCGTACACGTACGGGCGTCCGCTGGGCCCGCACCCGTCGCTGCTGGCGGTCCTGGAGCGGCGGCTGGACGACGCGCTGGCGGGCGGGGCGGAGGGCGCGGAGGGTGCGCCCGTCGACCGGTCGGAGGTGACGGTGCTGCTGGTGGGGCGCGGCTCGACCGACCCGGACGCCAACGCCGAGGTGCACAAGGCGGCGCGGCTGCTGTGGGAGGGCCGGGGGTACGCCGGGGTGGAGACGGCGTTCGTGTCGCTGGCGGCGCCGGACGTGCCGTCCGGGCTGGACCGGTGCGCGAGGCTCGGGGCGCGCCGTGTCGTCGTCCTGCCGTACTTCCTCTTCACCGGGATCCTGCCCGACCGGGTGCGGCAGCAGACCGAGGAGTGGGCCGCCGCCCACCCGGAGCTGGACGTACGGTCCGCCGACGTGATCGGCCCGGAGCCGGAACTGCTCGACCTGGTCATGGAGCGCTACCGGGAGGCGGTCCAGGGCGATCTGCGGATGAACTGCGACTCGTGCGTCTACCGCATCGCGCTGCCCGGCTTCGAGGACAAGGTCGGCCTGGCGCAGCAGCCGCACTTCCACCCGGACGACGACGGCCACCACCATCACGGCCACGGACCGCACGGCCACGACCACGGCCACGACCACCAGGGGCACGATCACCACGGCGGCCATGCGCACTCCGCGGCGCACTGAGGTGCCGGACGGTTCGGGAAGCGGCTCCGCCCACGATCTGCGGCACCACGGGGACGCCGAGGTGCGCGACGACGGGGCCGCGCTGACCGATCTCGCCGTGAACGTGCGGGCCGGGACGCCGCCCGCCTGGCTGCGGGAGCGGATCACCGAGTCCGTCGCCGGGCTGGCCGCCTACCCCGACGGGCGGGCGGCGCGCGCGGCGGTCGCGGCGCGGCACGGGCTGCCCGTGGAACGGGTGCTGCTCACCGCCGGCGCGGCCGAGGCGTTCGTGCTGCTCGCCCGCGCCCTGAAGGTGCGGCAACCGGTCGTCGTGCACCCGCAGTTCACCGAGCCTGAGGCGGCGCTGCGGGACGCCGGGCACACCGTCGGACGCGTCCTGCTGCGGGCGGCGGACGGCTTCCGGCTCGACCCGGCGGCCGTCCCCGAGAGCGCCGACCTCGTCGTGATCGGCAACCCGACCAACCCGACGTCGGTGCTCCACCCGGCCGCCGCCGTCGCCGCGCTCGCCCGGCCCGGGCGGACGCTCGTCGTCGACGAGGCGTTCATGGACGCGGTGCCCGGGGAGCGGGAGGCGCTCGCCGGGCGCACGGACCTGCCCGGCCTCGTGGTGCTGCGCAGCCTCACCAAGACGTGGGGGCTGGCCGGGCTGCGGATCGGGTACGTCCTCGCCGGGCCGGAGACGATCGCCGCCCTCGAGCGTGCCCAGCCCCTGTGGCCGGTCTCCTCGCCAGCCCTCGCCGCGGCGGAGGCGTGCGTCTCGCCGCGGGCGCTGGCGGAGGCCGCGCACGCGGCGCACCGTGTGGCCGCCGACCGGGACCATCTCGTCGCGGGGCTCGGGCGGTTCGCGGGGGACGGGGTGCGGGTGGTGGGGCCGGCGGAGGGGCCGTTCGTGCTGGTGGAGGTTGTGGGGGCGGGGGTGGTGCGTCAGCGGTTGCGGTCCTTCGGGTTCGCGGTGCGGCGCGGGGACACGTTTCCGGGCCTGGGCCCGGACTGGCTCCGGGTCGCGGTACGGGACCGGGGGACGGCGGACGCGTTCTTGGCAGCGCTGGGGCGGGCGCTGCGGGGGTGACTCGCCCAAGCGCCGGACGGGCTGGAATCAGCCCCTCCGGCGTTTGCGGAGCGGGGTCCGGGGCGGAGCAGGTACGGGACGGGTAGGGGCGGAGGGGGCGAGGAACCCGGGCCGTCAGCCGACCACCCGCCCGTTCACCACCACCCGCCGCGGCGCGGCAAGCACCCTGACGTCCGCTCGCGGGTCCTCGTCGTAGACCACCAGATCCGCGGGCGCGCCCTCGTCCAGGCCAGGCCGGCCCAGCCAGCGCCGCGCCTCCCACGTGGTGGCGGACAGCGCCCGCAGGGGCGGGATCCCGGCGGTGACGAGTTCGGCGACCTCGCCCGCGACGAGCCCGTGGGCCAGCGCGCCGCCCGCGTCGGTCCCGGCGTACACCGGGATCCCGGCGTCGTACGCGGCACGCACCGTGTCGTGGCGCCGCTCGTGCAGGCGCCGCATGTGCGCGGCCCACTTGGGGAACTTGGCCTCGCCGCCGGCCGCGAGCCGCGGGAAGGTGGCGATGTTGACGAGGGTGGGGACGATGGCGACGCCGCGCTCGGCGAAGAGCGGGATGGTGTCCTCGGTCAGCCCGGTGGCGTGCTCGACGCAGTCGATGCCCGCCTCGACCAGGTCGCGCAGGGAGTCCTCGGCGAAGCAGTGCGCGGTGACGCGGGCGCCGAGCCGGTGGGCCTCGGCGATCGCGGCCTCGACGGCGCCGCGCGGCCAGCAGGCGCCCAGGTCGCCCGTCCCGCGGTCGAGCCAGTCGCCGACCAGTTTGACCCAGCCGTCGCCGCGCCGGGCCTCTTGGGCGACGTACGCGACGAGGTCCTCGGGTTCGATCTCGTGGGCGTAGTTGCGGATGTAGCGCCGGGTGCGGGCGATGTGCCGGCCCGCCCGGATGATCTTCGGGAGGTCGTCGCGGTCGTCGATCCAGCGGGTGTCGGAGGGCGAGCCCGCGTCCCGGATCAGCAGGGTGCCCGCGTCGCGGTCGGTCAGCGCCTGCTTCTCCGCGACGTCCGCGGGCACCGGCCCGTGCGTGTCGAGCCCGACGTGACAGTGCGCGTCCACCAGGCCCGGCAGCACCCACCCCGCGACCATGAGCACCTCACGAGCACCGACGGGACGCTCGTAGGAGATCCGTCCGCCGACCACCCACAGCTCGTCCCGGACGTCCTCGGGCCCGACGAGCACCCGCCCCGTCACGTGCAGCACCACGTCATCGCTCATGGACGGCACCTTAGTGAGCTACGGCTTCCCCTCGTCCCCCCGGTCCGCGCCCCCTTCCGTGCTCCCGTCCGTGGCCCCCTCCTCGACCTCCGCCATCGCCGGGTCGAGGAGCCGGGACAGGAAGTGGCGGGTGCGTTCGTGGCGGGGGGCGCCGATGACCTGGCCGGGGGTGCCGTCCTCGACGATCACGCCGCCGTCCATGAAGACGACCCGGTCGGCGACCTCACGCGCGAACGTCATCTCGTGGGTGACGACCATCATGGTCATGCCCTCGTCCGCGAGCATCCGCATGACGGCGAGCACGTCGCCGACGAGCTCCGGGTCGAGCGCGGAGGTGGGCTCGTCGAAGAGCATGACCTGCGGGCCCATGGCGAGCGCGCGGGCGATCGCGACGCGCTGCTGCTGGCCGCCGGAGAGCGCGGACGGGTAGGCGCCGGCCTTGTCGGACAGGCCGACCCGGCGGAGGTTCTCGGCGGCCACCCGCGCCGCCTCCTCCTTGCCCCGGCCGAGGACGCGCCGCTGGGGCAGCGTGAGGTTCTCGGTCACGGACAGGTGCGGGAAGAGGTTGAACTGCTGGAAGACCATGCCGATCCGGCGGCGTACGGCGTCGATGTCGACGTCGGGGTCGGTGAGTTCCGCGCCGCCGACGAAGACCTTGCCCCGGCTGGGCTCCTCCAGCAGGTTGACGCAGCGCAGCAGGGTCGACTTGCCGGAGCCCGAGGGGCCGATCACGCAGACGACGTCACCGGAGCCGACCTCCAGGTCGATGCCGCGCAGCACCTCGTTGTCGCCGAAGGACTTGTGCAGGCCCTCGATCCGGATCTCGGGCGTGCTCGCGGGCCCGGTCGCCGGCGTGCTGGTCGTGCTGGTCACTTGACGGCCTCCTGGGCCTTCGCCTCGAGACGGCGTACGACGAATCCGAGCGGGATCGTGACCAGCAGGTAGCACAGGCCCGCGACCAGGATCGGGGTGGAGTTGGCGGTCGTGCTGGCCAGGTCGCGGCCGAACTTGGTGAGTTCGCGCTCCTCCAGGGTGACCCCGAGGAACAGCACCAGCGAGGAGTCCTTGAAGAGCAGGACGAGTTCGTTGGTGAGCGGCGGGATCACGACGCGCAGCGCCTGCGGGATGATGATCGAGACCATGGCGCGGGCGTGCGAGAAGCCCAGCGAACGGGCCGCCTCCATCTGTCCCCTGGGCACGGCCTGGATGCCCGCGCGGATCGTCTCCGCCATGTACGCGGCGGAGACCAGGCCGAGCGCGAGCGCGACCTTGCCGTAGGTGCCGCCGGGGATCTCCGTGCCGGGGAAGGCCAGCGGGACGGCGACGCCCACGAAGACGAAGATCAGCAGGGCGGGCAGGCCGCGGAAGATCTCGATGTAGATGCCGGCGACCCAGCGGTAGGGGCCCACCGAGGAGAGCCGCATCAGGGCGACGACCATGCCGAGCACGAGGCCGAAGACGAAGCCGGAGAGCGTGTAGAGCACGGTGTTCTTCAGCGCCATCGTGATGACGTCGGGGAACATCTGCTTGACCAGCGCCCACTGGGCGAACTGGTTCTTCAGCGTCCCCCAGTCGGCCGTGGCCACGAGGGCGACCACGGCGGCGACGAAGACGAGGTACTGGACCCCGCGGGAGACGGCACGCTTCTGGCGGCGGGTGAGCCCGGACCTGCGGGGCTGGACCTGTGGTTCCGCCTTGCTCATGAGGCAGAGGCGGACGCGGACGGCGAGGCGGAGGCCGCGGACTCGTCGTACGGGCCGATCCACTGCTCGTACAGCTTCTTGTACGTGCCGTCGGCCCTGGCGTCCTTGATCGCCTTGTTGACCGCGGCGAGCAGCTTGCTGTTGCCCTTCTTGACGGTGAAGCCGTACTCCTCACCGGTGTTGATGTTGTCCGCCACCTGGAAGGCGCCGGCGTTCGCCTTGTCCTTCAGCCAGCCCTGGACGACCGGGTAGTCGATGACGACGGCCTGGACCTGTCCGGTGCGCAGCCCGTTGAGGACCGCGTCGGAGGACTCGAAGGAGACCGGGTCGAAGCCCTTCTTCTTGGCGTAGTCCTCGCCGGTGGTCTGGGCCTGGGCGCCGAGCTTCCTGCCCTTGGACTTCACGTCGGCGAGCGAGCCGATGCCGCTCTTTTTGTCGACGAGCAGGGCCTGGGTGGCCTCGAAGTAGGGGTCGGAGAAGTCGACGTTCTTCTTGCGCTCCTCGGTGATCGTCATGCCGGCCGCGGCGAGGTCGCACTGGCCCGAGTTGAGGAAGGCGCCGGTCTTGAAGTTCTCGAAGGGCGTGTCGACGACGTCCTGCTTCACCCCGAGGTCCTTGGCGACCAGGTCGATGAGGGAGACGTCGAAGCCCTGCACCTTGCCGTCGATCTCCGACTGGAAGGGCGGGTACGGCAGATGGGTGCAGGTGGTGAGCTGACCGCCCTTGACCAGGGTGACCCCGTTCGCGGTGGTCTTCTTGCCGCCGCCGTCGTCCGAGGAGCAGCCGGCGACGAGCAGCAGCCCGGCCGTCGCGGTGAGGGCGGCCAGCACGCGGGCGCGGCGTCCGAGGACCGTGTTCACGGGGACCTCCTGTGTGGGAACTGTGACTCCTGATTATAAGGAGTTGTTTGATCTGCTCAAATCAAAACGATGGTCACCGGGCCGTCCGGCCTCGGATTCTTCCGCCCGTCACGGGCGGATACGCTCGTACCGCGCGTAACCGCGTGTCCGCGCGGCCCCGCGGGACCGACGGTCCCGCAGCCGCGTACCGGAACCCGTGAACGAAGAGAGCACCGCCGTGACCCATCCCCTTCTCGACCTGGCCCCGCTGACCGCCGCGCGCTTCGCGGCGATCGAGGACCGGGTGGCCCGGCTGCTGTCCACCGAGCAGGACGTCGTGATCATGCAGGGCGAGGCGCTGCTGCCGCTGGAGGGCGCCATCCGCGGCACCGCGGGCCCCGGCACCACGGCACTCAACGTGATCACCGGCCCGTACGGGCAGACCTTCGGCGACTGGCTGCGGGACTGCGGCGCGCGGGTGATCGACCTGGCGGTGCCCTTCCACACGGCGGTCACCGCCGCGCGGATCCGCGAGGCGCTCGCCGCGCACCCGGAGATCGACTTCGTCTCCCTGGTGCACGCGGAGGCGGCCACCGGCAACACCAACCCGGTCGCGGAGATCGGCGAGGCGGTACGGGCGCACGGCGCGCTGTTCTACCTGGACGCCGTGGCGTCGATCGGCGCCGAGCCGGTGCTGCCGGACGCCTGGGGCGTCGACCTGTGCGTCATCGGGGCGCAGAAGGCGCTGGGCGGTCCCGCGGGCGTCTCCGCGGTGTCCGTGAGCGAGCGGGCCTGGCAGCGCATGACGGACAACCCGGCGGCGCCGCGCGGCTCCTACCTCTCGCTGCTGGACTGGAAGCGGCGGTGGATCGACGGCGGCCGCAAGGCCCTGCTGCACGCCCCGGCACAGCTGGAGATGCTGGCCCTGGAGGCGTGCGTGGAGCGCGTCGAGTCCGCGGGCCTCGATCGGGTGATGGCGCGCCACGCCTCGGCCGCGGCGGCCACCCGGGCGGGCACGCTCGCCCTGGGCGGCGGTCTGACGCCGTACGTCCACGAGGCGGCGGACGCGGCGCCGGTGGCGACAACACTGCGCACGCCGGCGGAGGTCGACGCGTCCGGCCTGGTCACGCGGGCGCTGGCGGCGGATCCGGCGCTGCCGCTGGCGGCCGGCGCCGGCGCGCTCGCCGAGGAGATGATCCGGGTCAACCACTATGGCCCGAACGCGGCGCCCGACACCGTACGGGCCTGCCTCGGCGCCCTGGGGGCGGCGCTGGAGGGTCTGGGCCGTGCGGTGGACCGGGCGGCGGCCGACCGCGCCGTGCTCGACGCCTGGGGCTGACGGAGCGGGAGTAGGGGTGAGCGGCGCGCGGACCGGGCTCCCGGGTGCGCGCCCGGCGCGCGCCGGGGACCGGCGGTCGCCCGCCCGGGGTGCCGGGAGAACCGGCGCGGATTCCGGCGCCCGCCCCGGGCGTCCGCGCACGCACGTACCGTCCCGCAGGCAACGGCGGCCCGTTTTCCCGAGAAACGCCGGAACCATGAGAATCACGGGAATCACGGAAAACCTGCCGCCCCTTTCCGTATATTCGCATTAATTAATCGAGCGCAGCTTCCCGTATTCTTCTGCCCGCTTTTTTCGGAGCTAAACGCAGAGATTTCGCGAACATCTACCTACGTAATTCGGGCAGATCTCGCGTGGGTTACCGAGCTGTGACGTACTCCACAACGCGCCCGATTCCTCCCCCAATATCCGGGCAAAAGCTGCCATTTCTCCGCCCCGAGAGCCGACCTCTCGCGCTCGCGCGATAACACAACCATGGCCGGGACGGAACCGTGTCCGGCGATGCATAACAAACTTTCCGTCGGTAAATTGAATCCGCATGACCGCCGCACAAGCAGACCTGTCAGCGGAATTCCTGAAATTGCCGGAGACCCTTCGGATAGATCGCCCCGAGGTGGCCGACGGCGCCGCTCTCTGGCGTATCGCCCGGGACTCCCGCACGCTGGACCTGAACTCCTCGTACAGCTACCTGCTGTGGTGCCGTGACTTCGCCGGCACCTCCGCGGTGGCCCGCGACGCCGCCGGGACCCCCGTCGGCTTCGTCACCGGCTACGTCCGGCCCGAGCGTCCGGACACCCTGCTCGTGTGGCAGGTGGCCGTGGACGCCTCCCAGCGCGGACGCGGGCTCGCCGGAGCACTGCTCGACGGGCTGACCGCCCGCGTCGCCAAGGAGAACGAGCACGGACTGACCCACGTCGAGACCACCATCACTCCGGGCAACACCGCCTCGGAGCGCCTGTTCGCCTCGTACGCGGAGCGCCACGGCGCGGCCGTCGAGCGGGACGTGCTGTTCGAGACCGGACAGTTCCCCGACGGCGCGCACGACCCCGAGGTGCTCTACCGCATAGGACCGCTGACCCGCTGACCCGCACGCGGTCCCCCCGGGCTCCTTCCCTGCCCCGATCGCTCCCCCTTCGGTATCCCCCACGACGTCCGTCTCCCAGGAGGAGATTCGCTGTGACCATCACCCAGCCCGACCTGAGCGTCTTCGAGACCCTGGAGTCGGAGGTGCGCAGCTACTGCCGCGGCTGGCCGACCGTCTTCGACCGGGCGCACGGCAGCCGCATGTACGACGAGGACGGCCACGAGTACCTCGACTTCTTCGCCGGCGCCGGCTCCCTCAACTACGGGCACAACAACCCCGTCCTCAAACGGGCGCTCATCGACTACCTGGAGCGCGACGGCGTCACCCACGGCCTCGACATGTCGACGACGGCCAAGCGCGCGTTCCTGGAGTCCTTCCAGAACCTGGTCCTCAGGCCGCGCGACCTGCCGTACAAGGTCATGTTCCCGGGCCCGACGGGCACCAACGCGGTGGAGTCCGCGCTGAAGCTGGCCCGGAAGGTGAAGGGCCGGGAGGCCATCGTCTCCTTCACCAACGCCTTCCACGGCATGTCGCTCGGCTCGCTCGCCGTCACCGGCAACGCCTTCAAGCGGGCCGGCGCCGGCATCCCGCTGGTGCACGGCACGCCGATGCCGTTCGACAACTACTTCGAGGGCAAGGTCCCGGACTTCCTCTGGTTCGAGCGGCTGCTCGAGGACCAGGGCTCCGGGCTCAACAAGCCCGCCGCGGTGATCGTCGAGACGGTGCAGGGCGAGGGCGGCATCAACGTCGCGCGCCCGGAGTGGCTGCGCGCCCTGGCGGAGCTGTGCGAGCGCCAGGACATGCTGCTGATCGTCGACGACATCCAGATGGGCTGCGGGCGCACCGGCGCGTTCTTCTCCTTCGAGGAGGCGGGCGTCACCCCGGACATCGTCACCGTGTCCAAGTCCATCAGCGGCTACGGACTGCCGATGTCGCTGTGCCTGTTCAAGCCCGAGCTGGACATCTGGGAGCCGGGCGAGCACAACGGCACCTTCCGCGGCAACAACCCGGCGTTCGTGACCGCCGCCGCGGCCCTCCAGACGTACTGGGCCGACGGCTCCGCCATGGAGAAGCAGACCCGCGCCCGCGGCGAGCAGGTCGAGCAGGCCCTGATCTCCATCACCGAGGAGAACCTCGCCGACATCCGCGAGTACCGGGGCCGCGGCCTGGTCTGGGGCCTGGAGTTCAAGGACAAGGAGCGGGCGGGCCGGGTCGCCAAGCGCGCCTTCGAGCTCGGCCTGCTCATCGAGACCTCAGGGCCGGAGAGCGAGGTCGTCAAGCTGCTTCCGGCGCTGACGATCACGCCCGACGAGCTGGACGAGGGGCTGCGCACCCTCGCCCGCGCCGTCCGCGAGACGGCCGTCTGACCGCGCGGAAACCGCACAACCCGCAGAACCCACTGCGCGACCGAGCACCGACAGAGAGGCAGCGACTGACCGTGATCGTCCGATCGTTCAAGGACATCGAGGGAACCGACCGTCATGTGAAGGCCGCCGGCGGCACCTGGGAGAGCAAGCGCATCGTGCTCGCCTCCGAGCGTGTCGGTTTCTCCCTGCACGAGACCACCATGTACGCGGGTACGGAGACCTCGATGTGGTACGCGAACCACATCGAGGCCGTGCTCTGCGTCGAGGGCGAGGCCGAACTGACCAATGACGAGACCGGCGAGAAGCACCTGATCACGCCGGGCACGATGTACCTGCTGGACGGCCACGAGCGCCACACGATGCGCCCCAAGACCGACTTCCGGTGCATCTGTGTCTTCAACCCGCCCGTCACCGGACGGGAGGACCACGACGAGAACGGCGTCTACCCGCTGCTGACCGAGGAGGTCTGAGGAACCGTGACCATCACCCCGGAGAAGATAAACGACCTGTACCCCAGCCGCGGCGCCGCCGAGGTGTCCGTGCCGCGGCAGGACCCGGTCGTCTGGGGCTCCCCCGACACCCCCGGACCCATCGCGCAGGCGGAGTTGCAGGCGTACGAACGCGACGGCTTCCTGCCGGTCGAGGAGCTGATCTCCGCCGACGAGGTCGCCGTCTACGCCAAGGAGCTGGATCGCCTCGTCGCGGACCCGGCGATCCGGGCCGACGAGCGCTCGATCGTCGAGCCGCAGTCGCAGGAGATCCGGTCGGTCTTCGAGGTGCACCGGATCAGCGAGGTGTTCGCGCGCCTGGTGCGCGACGAGCGCGTGGTGGGCCGGGCCCGGCAGATCCTCGGCTCGGACGTGTACGTCCACCAGTCGCGGATCAACGTCAAGCCGGGCTTCGGGGCCAGTGGCTTCTACTGGCACTCGGACTTCGAGACCTGGCACGCCGAGGACGGTCTGCCGAACATGCGCACCGTGTCCGTCTCGATCGCGCTGACCGAGAACTACGACACCAACGGCGGCCTCATGATCATGCCGGGGTCGCACCGGACGTTCCTCGGGTGCGCGGGGGCCACGCCGAAGGACAACTACAAGAAATCGCTCCAGATGCAGGACGCGGGCACGCCGTCGGACGAGGCGCTGACGCGGATGGCCTCGGACTACGGGATCAAGCTGTTCACCGGCAAGGCCGGTTCGGCGACCTGGTTCGACTGCAACTGCATGCACGGCTCGGGCGACAACATCACGCCGTTCCCGCGCAGCAACGTCTTCATCGTGTTCAACAGCGTGGAGAACGCGGCCGTGGAGCCGTTCTCGGCGCCGGTGCGCCGGCCCGAGTTCATCGGGGCGCGGGACTTCACCCCCGTGAAGTGACCGCGTGAAGTGACGACACGGCCGCGGGCCCGGTACACCTGACGGTGCCGGGCCCGCAGCCGTGTCCGCTCCGAGCGCCCCCTCCGGTCAGAGCCAGGCCAGCCGGGCGGCCCGCTCCAGTACGTTCCGCACGGCGCTCTCGTCGCCCGTGGCGCCGCGCGGCACGTCGCCGGGGTCGTACCTGCCGCCCACCAGCAGGCAGAAGTCGACCGGTTCCAGGGCGAGTTCGGCGCGCACCGGGTCGTCCTCGGAGCCCAGCACCCACTGCGCGTCGTGGTCCCCGCCGACCACCGCGAAGAGCACCGGCGGCGCCTCCGGGCCCAGCGCCGCGCCGAGGATGCGGACGGCCAGCCGCACGAGCTGCCACAGGTGGGCGTCCGGCGGCGGGGGCACGGTCCGGCCCAGCGCCCGGCCGATGTCGGCCGTGTGGATCCAGGTCTCGAAGGCCCGCACCAGGAAATGGTCGGCCAGCGGCAGCCGCATGCCCATCAGGGTGGTGGCGCACGCGGCCCGTTCGGGGTCGCGTGCCTCGGGGGCGGCGAGCAGTCCCTGTGCCTGCGCGTCCCAGGCGGTGACGGTCTCCTCCGGCGGCCGGGTCCGCTCGTGCGCTATCACGGCGGCGGTGCGGGCGGCCCAGGCGTCCTGCCAGTGGGCGCTCTCGGTGGCCGGAGGCGGCGGCAGCCGGGGATCGAGCCCCAGCCGCCGGGCCAGCGGCTCGTCCGCGGCGATCAGATGGGCGACCGTACTGTGCACGTCCCAGTCGTGCACGACCGGCGTGCCCCACCGGGCGTGGTCGTCGTCCAGCTCCCGCAGCAGGGCGTGCAGCCCGGTGACGGCGGCGGCGTAGGGGGCCGCGTGCCGGGCGACCCGGGGTACGGGGGCCCGCGAGCGGAGGATCGCGGACAGCACGTCACCCGACACGGCGGCACCACCCCCTTCGCGCACCCCGGCCGACGACTCGTGCCCCGGCGTCCGCGTGACCCCCGCTTCGTGCACGACGGCCTGCTCGTGCCCGGGAGCCGACGCGGCCGCCTGCTCCCGCTCCGGGAGTCGAGCACCCGGCGACCCGTGCGCGACCGACGGCTCGTGAACCGGGGCGGGCGCGGCCGGTGGTTGCTGGGGCGGACGGTCCGCCGGGGCGGCGTGGTCCGCCGTGTGTGCGGCGGGGCTCCGGTCCGGCGGGGGGCCGTGCGGCGGGCGATCCGCCGGGCCGACGTGATCCGCGGTGTACGCGCCGGGATCCGCTGGGGCATCGCGGCCGGTGGTGTGCGCGGCGGGAGGCCGGTCCGATGGGGTGCCGTGGTGCGGGGCGCTGTGCGGCGGGCGCTCCCCCGGGGCCATGTGGTCCGCCGTGCGCGCGCCGGAGTCCGCCGGGACGTCGCGGCCCGTGGCGCGTCCGGCGCGGGGCCGGTCCGGCGGGGTGCCCTGGGGCGGGCGGTCCCCCGGGGCGCCGGTGTCCGCCGTGCGCGGGCCGGAGTCCGCCGGGGCGGCGCGGCCGGTGGTGTGCCCGACATGGGGCCGGTCCGGCGGGGGGCCGTGCGGCGGGCGGTCCCCCGGGGCGCCGGTGTCCGCCGTGCGCGCGCCGGGGTCCGCCGGGGCGGCGCGGCCGGTGGTGTGCCCGACATGGGGCCGGTCCGGCGGGGTGCCCTGGGGCGGGCGGTCCCCCGGGGCGCCGGTGTCCGCCGTGCGCGGGCCGGAGTCCGCCGGGGCGGCGCGGCCCGTGGTGCGCCCGACATGGGGCCGGTCCGGCGGGGGGCCGTGCGGCGGGCGGTCCCCCGGGGCGCCGGTGTCCGCCGTGTGCGGGCCGGAGTCCGCCGGGGCGGCGCGGCCCGTGGTGCGCCCGGCGCGGGGCCAATCCGACGGGGTGCCCTGGGGCGGGCGGCCCGCCGGGGCCGCGGGGTCCGCCGTGGTGTGCCCGGCGTGAGTCCGGTCCGGTGGGGTGCCCTGGGGCGGGCCGTCCAGGAGGCGGACCGTTTCGTGCAGGCGGTGCGCCTCCGCGGCGCAGGCGGGGCACTCGGCCAGGTGCCGCGGCACGGTCCGCGCCTCGGCGGGCGGCAGCGCCCCGACCGCCCAGGCCGCCAGCAGCTCCCGTACGTCCTCGTGCTCGGTGCTCATCACGTGCCGCCCTTCCGGGCCGGGGCCGACACGGCGGCCGGGGCCCGCCCGCGGGCCTTGCGCCCTGCTCCGACCAGCGTACGCACGCCCACTCCCGCGGGACCCGTCCCCGGTGCCGCCGGACCCGCCGCCATCACGCGCCCCTTTCGAGACCGGCGTCCGGCGCGTCCGGCGGATCGGGCGGGTCGGTCAGGGAATCGGCCAGTTTGCGCAGGGCCGAGCGCAGCCGGGTCTTGGCGGTGCCCTCGGGGATGCCGAGTTCGACCGCGGCCTGCCGGTAGGTGCGGCCCGCGAAGTAGGCGAGGTGGACGACCTCGCGCTGCTGCTGCGGCAGTTGGGAGAGCGCGGTGTGCAGCATCAGGGAGCGTTCGCGGTCGACGAGGGTCTCGTCGGGCCCGGGGCCCGGCTCGGGGATGGCGTGCAGCGCGGTGTCGTCGGCGCGGGCGTCCTTGCGGTGCCGGGCCTCGCTGCGCACCCAGTCGACGGCCCGCCGGTGGGCGAGCATGGACAGCCAGGTGCGCAGCGAGCCACGGTCCGCGTCGAAGGCGTAGGGCCTGCTCCAGAGCTGGGCGAAGACCTCCTGCGCCACGTCCTCGGCGGCGACCGGGCTGCGGGTGACCCGGACGGCGACGCCCCGCACGAGGCCGCCGTACGCGGTGTACACCTCGGCGAGCGCGGTCTCGTCGCCGTACACCAGCCGCCGGTGCACTTCCGCGTCGACGGGAGGTTCTTCGAGCGTCGGCTCCACCGGCACCACCACCTCGTGGTGCCTTCCTAGCGTCCCCGTGCGGCCCGCGCCAGAGGTCAGCCGGACAGGACGTCGAGCAGTCGGTCGACGTCCGCGGGTGTGTTGTAGAGGTGGAACGCCGCCCGCAGGTTGCCCGCGCGGTCGCTCACCTCGACTCCGGCGCGGCTCAGGGCGGGCTGCCGGTGCCCGAGCCCCGGCACCGAGACGATGGGCGAACCGGGCGCGTCGACGGGCTCGTGCCCCAGTCCGACGACGCCCTCGCGGAAGCGGTCGGCGAGCGCGAGGTCGTGGGCGAGCACGGCGTCCGTGCCCAGTTCCGCCAGGAGTTCCAGCGAGTGCCGGGCTCCCGCGTACGAGAACAGGCTGGGGCTTTCGTCGAACCGCCGTGCCGAGTGGGCGAGTTCCGCGACGGGGCCGTAGCAGCTGTCCCAGGGGCGTTCGCCGGCCACCCAGCCCGCGAAGAGGGGGGTGAGGCCGCCCAGGTCCTCGGGGACGACCAGGAAGGCGGTGCCGCGCGGGCAGAGCAGCCACTTGAAGGCGACGGTGGCGACGTAGTCGTAGGCGTCCGCGTCGAGGGGCAGCCAGCCCGCGGCCTGGGAGGCGTCGAGGTAGACCCGGGCGCCGTGCTCGCGGGCCGCCGCGCGGACGGCCGCGAGGTCGGCGAGCCGTCCGTCGGCGGACTGCGCGGCGCTGACCGCGACCAGGTCCGTGCCCGCCCGCACCGACCCGGCGATCCGCTCCAGCGGCACGGTGCGCACCTTGAGGTCGCCGCGGACGTGGAAGGGGTTCACCGTGGAGCTGAAGTCGTCCTCGGCGGTGAGGACTTCGGCGCCCGCGGGCAGCGCGGCGGCGATCAGCCCGGTGTAGACGGCGACGGAGGCACCGGCGGCGACCCGGCGGTCCGGGACGCCGGTCAGCCGGGCGAAGGCGGCCCGGGACGCCTCCACGTCGGCGAACATGTCCTGCGGCTGCCCGGCCGCGACGGACTCCACCGCGGTCCGCATGGCCCGCACCGCACGGGCGGGCAGCAGTCCGGTGCTCGCGGTGTTGAGATAGGTGCTCTTCGGTGCGAACTCGGCGGTCACGAGGCTGTCGAAGCTTCCCTTGGTCTCCATGGCACCACTGTGCGGTCCGCGGGAACCTCCGTCCATCGCGTTTTCCTGCGTGGTACCGCGAAGGACGGCTTATGGATCGCCGCGGACCTGGGCTTCCGCCGGAGCTCCGGTGACCCGCCCGGCCCGCCCGGCCCGTCAGCCCTGCGGGACCGCGCAGCCGTCGGGCCCGCAGGCCGCCGCGTCCGTACCCGGCTCCTCGATCAGGCGCAGCGGGGAGCGCTCGCCCCACGCCTGCGTCAGGGCCTGGGTGAAGACCTCGGCGGGCTGGGCGCCGGAGACGCCGTACGTACGGTCGAGGACGAAGAACGGGACGCCGTTCGCGCCGAGTTCGGCGGCCTCGCGCTCGTCGGCGCGCACGTCGTCGGCGTACGCGGCCGGGTCGGCGAGCACCTCACGGGCCGCGTCCGCGCCGAGCCCGGCGGCGACGGCCAGCTCCACGAGCCGTTCGTCGTCGCCGAAGACGGAGCGCTCCTCGGCGAAGTTCGCCCGGTACAGGGCGCCGAGCAGCGCGTCCTGGCGGCCCTCGGCCTTGGCGAGGTGCAGCAGCCGGTGCATGTCGAAGGTGTTGCCGTGGTCGCGGCCCTCGGTGCGGTAGTCGAGGCCCTCGGCGGCGGCCTGGTTGCCCAGGTTCTCCTCGCCGGCCTGTGCCTGCTCCTCGCTCATGCCGTACTTCTCGGTGAGCATCGCGAGCACGGGCTGGGTGTCGCCCTTCGCCCGGTTCGGGTCGAGCTCGAAGGACCGGTGCACCACCTCGACCTGGTCGCGGTGCGGGAAGGCGGCGAGCGCCTTCTCGAAGCGGGCCTTGCCCACGTAGCACCAGGGGCAGGCGATGTCGCTCCAGATCTCGACGCGCATGCTGCGGCTTCCTTCGGGTCGTACGGGTTCGGAGGCGCGCTCCGGTACGGAGACGGCCTCCGTTGAACGTGTGAACGTTCAAGCGACCCGGCTCATTCCCCGGTGACCGCGTACCGCAGGTAGCGGTGGTGGTCGCCCTCGGCCGGCGGGTTCTCCGGGTCGGGGAGCCAGCCGAGCGCGGCGTAGAAGGACTGGGCGCGGTGGTTGTCGACGTGCACGTCGAGCACCGCCGACCGCTTGCCGGCGGCCCGCCAGCGTGCGACGCAGGCGGCGTGCAGCTCGGTGCCGGTCCCGGCGCGCCAGCGGTCGGGGTCGACGTGGAACTGGAAGAGCTTCACGGTGTCGGCGGGGGCGCCCTCGGGGGTGCGGAAGGAGGCGATGCCGGTGACGGCGCCGTCCTCGACGACGCACAGCACGGTTCCGTCAGGGCGCTCGACGGCGCCGCGCCAGACGGCGGACCAGTCGGTGCCGTCGTCGGGGACGCCGTCGGGGTAGTACGTCGCACGGGCGCGGGCGTGCAGCGCGGCGACGGCCGGGGCCTCGGCGGGCAGCGCGGGCCTGATGACCCGGCGGGCGGCTCCGTCGCGGTCCTCGATGATGCCGTCTTCGGTCACGCGGTCTTCGGTCATGCACCGGAGGACGTGACGGGTGGTGCGGCGGTTCCGGGAGAAACGGGTGAGACAGGTGGGCCGGGGCCTCGGCGCCCGTGGGCGGTGAGGCCCCGGTCTCGGTGTCAGCGCTCCAGCCGGCCGTCGTAACGGCGGGGCAGGCCGAGCGGGTTGTCGTCGCGCAGCTCCGGCGGGAGCAGCGCCTGAGGGGCGTTCTGGTACGCGACCGGGCGCAGCCAGCGCTCGATGGCGGTGCCGCCGACGGAGGTGGACGTGGAGGTGGTGGCCGGGTAGGGGCCGCCGTGGTGCTGGGCCGGGGCGACGGCGACGCCGGTCGGCCAGCCATTGACCAGGACGCGGCCCGCGAGCGGCGTCAGCTCGGCGAGGATCTCGGCGCCGCGGCCCTCGCCCGCCGCCTCCTCGGTGGAGAGCTGCACGGTCGCGGTGAGGTTGCCGGGCAGCCGGGCGAGGACCGCGCCGGCCTCGTCCTCGTCCGCATAGCGGACGACGACCGTGAGCGGGCCGAAGCACTCCTCCAGGAGCAGGTCGTGCACGCCCTCGGCGGTGAGCTTGTCGGCGGGCACCGTCAGGAAGCCGGGGCTGACGGTGTGCTCGCCGCCCGCGCCCGGGGTGACCGGGGCCTCGACGCCGGGGAGTCCGGCGCGCTCGGCGACCCCGGCGATGAAGTTGTCGCGCATGCGGTGGTCGAGCAGGACCCCGGCGTCGGTGTCGCTGACCGCGTCGGTCAGGGACTTCAGCAGCCTGTCGCCCGCGGCGCCCGCGGGGGCGAGGACCAGGCCCGGCTTCACGCAGAACTGGCCGACGCCGAGCGTCATCGAGCCCGCGAGCCCGGCGCCGATCTCCTCGGCGCGCTCGGCGGCGGCGGCCGCGGTGACGACGACGGGGTTCAGGGAGCCCAGCTCGCCGTGGAAGGGGATCGGTACGGGGCGGGCGGCGGCCGCGTCGAAGAGCGCCCGGCCGCCGCGTACGGAGCCGGTGAACCCGGCCGCCGTGACCAGCGGGTGCTCGACCAGCTCGACGCCCGCCTCGAAGCCGTGCACGAGTCCGAGGACGCCCGCGGGGATGTCGTGCCGGGCGGCGGCGCGGCGCAGGACGGACGCGACCAGCTCGGACAGGCCCGGGTGGTCCGGGTGGGCCTTGACCACGACCGGGCAGCCGGCGGCCAGCGCGCTCGCGGTGTCGCCGCCGGGTACGGAGAAGGCGAAGGGGAAGTTGGAGGCCGAGTAGACGGCGACGACGCCGAGCGGCACCTTGTAGCGGCGCAGGTCGGGAATGGGCGGGGTGGCGGTGTCGTCGGGGTGGTTGATCACCACGTCGAGGAACGCGCCCTCGTCGACGATGCCCGCGAAGGCCCTCAGCTGGTAGCAGGTGCGGGCGAGTTCGCCGGTGAGCCGGACCGGGCCGAGCGCGGTCTCGGCGTCGGCCGCCTCGACGAGCTGGTCCTTGGCCTCTTCGAGCAGGTCGGCAGCGGTCCGCAGGAACGCGGCGCGCACCGTGCGGTCGGCGAGGGCGCCCCGGGCTGCGTGCGCGGCGCGGACGGCCTCGTCCACCTCCTGGGCCGTGGCTTCCACCGCGACCTGCTCACGCTGCTTCCCGGTACGGGGGTCGACACTCCAGACTGGTGCTGCTGCCACCGGGTCCCTCCATATGTGATGCCGCGGTTCTGTGTCACCCACCAGGGGCGTTCGATATGCTGAACGCTGTCTCTGATGGTGAATATGCCGTTGGAGACTATTTCCCGTCCAACGAAGGGGTCAAGGGCGATGTCGGCAGGCGAGACAGGCGGCGGGGCGCAGGTCAAGTCCGCGGTGCGGACCGTGGAACTGCTCGAGTACTTCGCGGGCCGGCCCGGTATGCACTCGCTGGCCTCGGTGCAGGAAGCGGTCGGCTACCCGAAGTCGAGCCTGTACATGCTGCTGCGCACACTGGTGGAGCTCGGCTGGGTGGAGACGGACGCCACGGGCACGCGGTACGGCATCGGCGTCCGCGCCCTGCTGGTGGGCACGTCGTACATCGACGGCGACGAGGTGGTGGCCGCCGCCCGGCCCACCCTCGACCGGCTCTCGGACGACACGACGGAGACCATCCACCTCGCCCGTCTCGACGGCACGAACGTCGTCTACCTCGCCACCCGGCAGTCGCAGCACTACCTGCGCCCCTTCACCCGGGTCGGGCGGCGGCTGCCCGCGCACTCCACCTCCCTGGGCAAGGCGCTGCTCGCCACCCACACCGACGAACAGGTACGGGGGCTGCTCCCGCAGACCCTCCAGGGGCTGACCGAGCACACCATCACCGACCGCGAGAAGCTGATCGAGGAACTGCACCAGATCAGGGAGCAGGGCTTCGCGGTGGACCGCGAGGAGAACACGCTGGGGCTGCGCTGCTTCGGCGTGGCGATCCCCTACCGGACGCCCGCGCGGGACGCGATCAGCTGCTCGGTACCGGTGGCCCGGCTGACGCCCGCGCACGAGCAGACGGTGAAGGACGCCCTGTTCGACGCCCGCGACCGGCTCACCCTCGCGACCCGGAGGCTCTGACCGTGGAGAGCGTCGAGGTGGACCTGCGCCCGGTGCACGACAGCGACCTGCCCGTCTTCTTCCGGCAGATGAACGACCCCGAGTCGGTGCGGATGGCCGCCTTCACCGGCGGCGACCCGGCCGACCGGGCGGCGTTCGACGCGCGCTGGAAGCGCATCAGGGCCTCCGCCGACGTGGTGGCGCGCACCGTCCTCGCCGACGGCGACGTGGTGGGCAGCGCGGCGGTGTACGGGGAACCGGGCGAGCGCGAGGTCACGTACTGGATCGACCGCGCGTACTGGGGGCGCGGTATCGCGACCCGGGCGCTCATGGCGCTGCTCGCCGCCGTCCCCGAGCGTCCGCTGTACGCCCGCGCCGCCGCGGACAACACCGCCTCCCGCCGGGTCCTCGCCAAGTGCGGCTTCCGCGTGACGGCGCACGCCCGCGGCTTCGCCGAGGCCCGCGGCGAGGAGATCGACGAGGTCGTCCTGCTCCTGGAGAGCTGAGCGGCCCGCGGGACCGAAGCGGCACCGGCACATGAACGGCCGATGAGAAATCGGACGGCAGGGAACGATGCGCCCGTCCCGCTCGTCGTCCAGAGCGGGATGAACAAGACGATCAGGCGCGCCGCCGTCTTCACGCTGCTGCTCGTGATCGCCCTGCTGGTGCGGGCGACATGGGTGCAGTTCTACGACGGCAAGGCGCTCGCGGACAGCAAGTACAACCGGCGCAACGCGATGGAGCAGTACGCGAACCCGCTCGGGAACATCATCGTGGGCGGCGAGGCCGTCACGGGTTCCGCGCGGACGACGAGCGGCGACCTCGCGTACAAGCGGACGTACACCGACGGCAGTCTGTACGCGGCGGTGACCGGCTACAGCTCCCAGGTGTACGGGGCCACCCAGCTCGAGGGGATCTACCAGGACCTGCTCGACGGCACGGACACCCAGCTGAAGACCGTCATGGACACGGTCACCGACAAGCGCGCCGACCCGGGTGATGTGGTCACGACCATCGACCCGGACGTGCAGAAGGCCGCGTACAAGGCGCTCGGGAACAACAAGGGCGCCGCCGTCGCGATCGACCCGAAGACCGGGAAGATCCTCGCGGTCGTCTCCACCCCGTCGTACGACCCGACGCAGCTCAGCACCGGGAACAGTGACGCCTGGACGAAGCTCACCAAGAGCGAGGACAAGCCGATGACGAACCGGGCGCTGCGCCAGCCGCTGCCGCCGGGCTCGACGTTCAAGCTGGTGGTCGCGGCGGCGGCGCTGGAGGACGGGCTGTACGACGACGTGGACGAGAAGACCGACAGCCCGAACCCGTACCGGCTGCCGGGCACGACCAGGGACCTGGCCAACGAGAGCGCCTCCGCGCCCTGTGAGAACGCCTCGATCCGGGTCGGCCTCCAGTACTCGTGCAACAACGTCTTCGCCAAGATGGCCGTCGACCTCGGCCAGGACAAGCTCAAGGCGATGGCGGAGAAGTTCGGCTTCAACGACCAGACGCAGGACGTGCCGGTCCGCGCGTACGCCAGCGTGTACCCCTCGGACATGGAGGACTCGCAGACGGCGCTGACGGGCATCGGCCAGTTCGACGTGACGGCGACGCCGCTCCAGATGGCCATGGTGTCGGCGGCCATAGCCAACGACGGCAAGCTGGTCTCGCCGCACATGGTGTCGCAGACGAGTGACTCCGACGGCACGGTCCTGGAGAACTACGACGACGACACCGGGACCAAGGAGATCGTCAGCTCCTCGACCGCCCAGCAGCTCCAGTCGGCGATGCAGACGGTGGTCGAGGACGGCACGGGCACCAACGCGCAGATATCCGGCGCGACGGTCGGCGGCAAGACCGGTACGGCCCAGCACGGCGAGAACAACAGCAAGACGCCGTACGCCTGGTTCACCTCGTACGCGAAGTCCGACTCCTCGGACAAGGAGGTCGCCGTCGCGGTGATCGTCGAGCAGTCCGACGCGGCCCGCTCGGAGGTCAGCGGCAACGGCCTGGCGGCGCCGGTCGCCAAGGCGGCGATGGAGGCGGCCCTCGAGGACTGAGGGCCGCGGTCCGTGCACCGTTGTCACCGCACGCCGAGGAGCTGTTCCACCGGGTCGATGGCGAAGTACACCAGGAACAGCGCCGACGCCGTCCACAGCAGCCAGTGGACCTCCTTCGCCCGGCCGAGGACCGTCTTGATCAGCACGTAGGAGACGAAGCCCGCGCCGATGCCGTTGCTGATCGAGTACGTGAACGGCATGACGGCGATGGTCAGGAACGCCGGGACGGCGATCTCGTAGCGGTCCCAGTCGATGTGCTTGACCTGGGTCATCATCAGGAAACCGACGGCGACCAGGGCCGGGGCCGCGGCCTGGAGCGGGACGATGGTCAGCAGCGGCGTCAGGAACAGCGCGAGCGCGAACAGTCCGCCGGTGACCAGGTTCGAGAAGCCGGTGCGCGCGCCCTCGCCGACACCGGCCGCCGACTCGATGTAGGAGGTGGCCGAGGAGGCGGAGGCCGCGCCGCCCGCGACCGCCGCGGCGCCGTCGATCAGCAGCACCCGCCCGAGGTTCGGCACCTGGCCGTCCTCGTCGAGCAGCCCCGCCTCGGCGCTGACACCGACGACCGTGCCCATGGTGTCGAAGAAGTCCGACAGCACCAGCGTGAACACCAGCAGCACGACGGTGATCGCGCTGGTCTGCCCGAAGGCGCCGAAGACGCTGAAGTGGCCGAGCAGCCCGAAGTCCGGTGAGGCCACGACGTCGTCGGGGACCTCGGGCGTGGTCAGGCCCCAGCTCTTGACGTCGGCGACCGCGTCGACGACGACCGCCACGACCGTCATGGTCACGATGCTGATCAGGATCGCGCCCTTGCCCCGCCGGGCGAGCAGCGCGACGGTCAGCAGCACCCCGGCGCAGAACACCAGGACCGGCCAGCCCGACAGCGTGCCCGTGCCGCCGAGCTGCACCGGCACGGTGGTGTTCGCGGCGTCCGGGATCCGGCTGACGAAGCCGGCGTCCACGAATCCGATGAAGGCGATGAACAGGCCGATGCCGACGCTGATCGCCTGTTTCAGCGGCTGCGGGATGGCGTGCATGACGGCTTCGCGGAGCCCGGTCACCACCAGGACGCAGATGAGCAGCCCCTCCAGGACGATCAGGCCCATCGCGTCGTCCCAGCTCATCAGCGGGGCGATCTGGTAGGCGGCGACCGCGTTGATGCCGAGGCCCGCGGCGAGCGCGAGCGGCAGATTGCCGCCGACACCCATGACGATCGTCATGACGGCGGCCACCAGCGCGGTGGCGGTGGTCAGTTGGGCCGGGTCGAGCCGGTGCCCGAACTTGTCCTCGGCGCCGCCGAGCACGATCGGGTTCAGGACCAGGATGTAGGCCATGGTGAAGAAGGTGGCGAAGCCGCCGCGTACCTCCCGGCCGAAGGTGGAGCCCCGGGCCGAGATCCGGAAGAACCGGTCGACGCCGTCGGCCGCGGACCGCGGTGCGCCCGGCCGGTCGGCCACCTGCTGCGGTTCTGACATGGAGACGCTCCTCGCTGCCTGGGTCCCGGGCCCGGGGGCCGGGTCCGCGGATGCTGGCTGGATTGTTCCCCTGTCATGACCGTTTCAGGTTTTCCCCTTGTTACGGAACCGGGTTCGGCCCGCCACACGACGTTCGAACCCCTGTACGCACGCTGGTACGCTCTCGGATCCCGAAGGGACCCGCAGCGAGGAGAGGTCGGACGTGGGCACTGTCGTCGACGACGCAGCCTCCCTGGAGTTCCACGCCTTCTTCGAGCGGCACTACGCCGAACTCTCCCGTCTCGCCCACTTGTTGACGGGTGAGGCGGACGCCGCCGACGACCTGGCGGCGGACGCGCTGCTCGCCCTGTGGCACCGCTGGGACCGGGTCCGCGCGGCCGACCACCCGGTGGCGTACGCGCGCGGTGTGGTCGCCAATCTCGCCCGCAGCCGGATCCGCAGCGCGGTGCGCGAGCGGCGGCGCGTCACCCTGTTCTGGTCCCAGCGCGAGGACCGGACCGAGAACCCGGACGTCGCCGGGGTGGTGGACGTGCAAGAGGCGCTGCGCAGGCTGCCGTTCCGCAAGCGCGCCTGCGTGGTGCTGCGGCACGCCTTCGACCTCTCCGAGAAGGACACCGCGCTCGCGCTGGGGGTCTCCGTCGGTACGGTGAAGAGCCAGACGTCCAAGGGCATGGCCGAATTGCAGCGGCTCCTCGGCCCGGATCCGGCCCCGCAGCGGGTGCACGCGGCGGCCCTGCGGACGGGCGCGGCCGGAGGAAGGGACCGATGAGCAAGCCGCAGGACCACGACGAGCTGCGCGCCGCGCTGCGGGAGGCCGCCGGGCGGCACGAGCCCGACCGGGCGCGCATCCTCGCCCGCGTCGAGCGCGGCACGGCGGGCGACGGCGAGCACCGGCACCGGCCCGTGGGCGGCGCCCCGGTGCTCGGCTGGGCCCGGGTCGTGGGCGCGACCGCCGCGGTCGCCGGTGTCCTCGCGGTCGGCGGGTACGCGGTCGCCTCCGCGGTGCGCGACGACAGCCCGCCGCAGCAGACCGTGGCGGTCTCCCCGTCCCCCGAACCGTCGCCCGACGCGACGAGCCGCGCACCGGCCCCGCCGGACCCGTCGCCGAGCACGGGCGCGCCGGAGCGGTCCGGCACACCGAGCGCGCCCGCGTCCGGCACACCGGAGGGGAGCGCGTCCCCGCCCGCCTCCTCGCACCCGCCCGCGGCGGACGCCGAGGACGGCCCGCTGTGGTCGGACGGTTCGGTCGACCCGCACAGCAACGACTTCTGGGCACAGAGCAATGTGACGGTGAAGAACGACCGGGCCCTCACCGCGCTCACCGTGCGGCTGCGGATCGCGCAGACCGGCGGGGTCACCTCGACCGGCGCCTGGCGGTCGCTGCCCGAGGACGACTTCACGCTGACGGTCGGCGAACGGGACGGCTACCTGATCTACATCTGGGTGCTCAAGGACGGCAGGACCGTCCCGGCGGGCGCGTGGGTGTTCGCGGGCCAGTACGACCACGAGCGCGGCGGCCGGGACGCGAAGGACGACGGCTACACGGCGACCGCGCGGACGCCGGACGGAACGCTGAGCGTGGCGGGCGGCTTCGCCCGCACGAGCGACGACGACGGCGACTCGTAGCGCGCCCCCAGCAGCACCTCCCCGCCCACCGCGGTCACTCCCCCACGGGAAATCACTCGGCGGCGGCAACCTCTTTCCCGGCAGCGGCGACCAGGAGACGGATCACGCACCATCCCCTCCACTCAAGGAACCCGCTTCATGACTGCACGAGTTGAACAGCGCGTCAGCCACCGCCGCCGGACCGCCAGGCGGCGTGCCGTGATCGGCGGAGCCTCCGCGTTCGCCCTCACCGGCGCCGCCATCGTCACCTCCTCGCTGCTGGGCACCGCGGGCGCGGCCACGGCGTGGCCGGAGCCCACGGGCAGCCAGGCCGTGTCGGAGAAGATCGCGGTCTCGGGCACCTACGACGGCAAGCTCAAGGAGTTCTACGGCAGCGGTGATCTCGGCGACGGCGGCCAGGACGAGGGCCAGGACCCGATCTTCGAGCTCGCGGACGGGGCGGTCCTCAAGAACGTCATCATCGGCACCCCGGGGGCGGACGGCGTCCACTGCAAGGGCAGCTGCACGCTCCAGAACGTGTGGTGGCTGGACGTCGGCGAGGACGCGGCGAGCTTCAAGGGCACATCGTCGTCCGCCACGTACACCGTGACCGGCGGCGGGGCGAAGGCCGCCTCGGACAAGGTGTTCCAGTTCAACGGCGCAGGGAAGCTCACCGTGTCCGGCTTCCAGGTGGAGGACTTCGGCAAGCTGGTCCGCTCCTGCGGCAACTGCTCCACCCAGTACAAGCGCACGATCGTGCTGAAGGACATCGACGCGACCGCGCCCGGCAAGGTGCTCGCCGGCATCAACTCCAACTACGGCGACACCGCGACCCTCAGCGCCATCCGCATCCACGGCGACAGCAGCAGGAAGATCAAGCCGTGCGTGCGCTTCACGGGCAACGACACCGGCGCCGAGCCCACCGAGGTGGGCAGCGGCGCGGACGGCACCAACTGCAAGTACGCGTCCTCGGACATCACCTACGAGTGAGCCGACCGGGCTTGACGTCCGCGGCCTGACCGGTCCCGTCGTCCCAGGTGTTGTCTCGCGACACCGTCGACGGGCCCAGTTCGGCCGCGCCGCCGCCGTTGTCCGCCGCGGAGTTCTCCTCCAGGCGGGCGGCGCCGGTGGCGAACCAGAAGCCCGACCCGGCGTTGGCGCGGGCCGTGTTGCCGCGCAGCACGACGGCACCGGTGTTGGCGTTCTCGGTGAAGCCGTGCAGGGCGTTGTCCCAGGCCGCGTTGGAGTTCACGACGTGCGCCACCGAGACACCGCCGCCGCCGAGCTTGAAGCCGTTGCCGTTGCCCTCGAAGGCCACGTCGTGCCAGCGGTTCTCGCCGTTGCCGAAGGCCCGGGAGTGCTCGACGGTGACGGGGGTGGAGAACTGCCAGAGGTCCACCCCGTCATCCGCGTTTTCGTACAGAGCGGCGCCGGTGATCCTGTTGCCCGTGCCGGAGCCGAACCTGACGGCGAGCCCGTCGGCGTTGCGGCCGTGGCCGGCGGCGTCGTAGTTGCCGTGGCTGTCCAGGTCGCGCACGAGGTTGCCGGTGGTGCCGTCGCCGCGCAGGGTGAAGCCGGTGTCGCCGTTGTCCGCGGTGACGAGGTTGTCGAAGACGCCGCCGGTGGACGAGGTGGCGACGAATCCCTGGGCGGGCGCGTGCCGGAAGGTGAGGTCCCGCACGGTCCAGTAGTCACCGTCGATCCCGGCCAGCCAGGAGCCGTCGGGCAGCTTCGACCCGTCGATCGTGACCCGCTCGCCGTCGTAGGCGGTGAGCGTGATCCGGGCGGCGGCGGTGCCGTTCGCGGCCGATCTCAGGGTGCTGGTCGGGCGGTAGGTGCCGCCGCGGACCTGGACGGTGGTGCCGGCGGTGGCACCGGCGACGGCCGCCTGGAGCTGCGCGGTGGTCGACACGGTGACCGTGCCCGCGGCCCGTGCGCCGTCCTCGGTGAGACCGAGACAGACGCCGCCCGCCCCCGCGGCGACGGACACCGCGGCGGCGACCGAGAGCGTACGGGTGCGGCGGTGGCGTCCTGGGACGAGACGCACGGGGCGGGTCCTTTCCTGGGGGACGGGGCACGAAGCGGGCCGGAGGGGCCGCTCCGGCCCGCTTCTGTCCCCTGGTCGCCGCCGGATCAGGATCCGTTGCCGTCCCTCAGGATCCGTTGCCGTATCCCAGGACCCTGGCCCTAGCTCACGTAGTACGTGGGGTTCGGCAGCTTGTACGTCTTGTCGGCGTAGCCGCCCTGGAGGTCGGAGTACTGGTCGCCGAAGTTGGCCACGATGTCGTAGCCGAGGGACTCGATGTGCTTGCGGGTGCCCGCCTTGTACTGCACGGTCGTGCAGGTCCAGGAGCCGGCGGTGGCGCAGCCGCTGAGGTAGGACGGCGGGTTGGCGGTGTCCTTGAGGAAGATGTGGCCGGCGTCGAGGTTCACGTCGGCGCCGACCTTCTTCAGGTTCGCCACGGCGGCGGAGCGCTGCGCCTCGCTCAGGCCCGAGTTGTAGAAGACCTCGACGCCCTTGCTCTCGGCGTACCGGATCAGCTCGGGGCTGCCGAACACCGCCGGGCGGTCCGCCTGGTTGACGTAGGCGGCCCAACTGGCGCTGCTGTAGCCGTAGTTGTTCTTCTTCTCGTAGTCGAGGCTGAGCAGCACGGTGTCGTCGATGTCGAAGACGACGGCCGGCCTGGCCTTCTTGTGCTTCGCCTCGCGGGCCGCCTTGTCGATCTGCTGCTTCGCGGCCTTGTCGATCCGCGCCAGGTCCTTGGCGTACGGGCTGTCCGGGGACGCCTGGTACACCCCGGCGCTGTCCTGCGTGGTGCCGTAGTAGGTGTCGATGTCCTTGGTGAGCAGCCCGATGTTGTAGGGCTCGTGCGTGGAGTTCGCCGTCGACTGTCCGGCGGTGGCCGCCCCGGCGCCGTACAGGGCTGCGCCGGCGACGGCACAGGCGGCGGTGACGGCAACGGTGCGCAGTGGCTTATGCATGACACACGTTCTACGCGCGTCACCCCCGGGAGCGCGAGACCCGTTGCCCGATCTTTACCTCGTGCGCGGTCGGGCAGCGGGCCGGACGCCCCGGAGGGCGGGCACTCAGTCCATCGTCGCGCCGATCGTCGACGAGCCCGTGGTCAGGAAGGTCGTGGCGGGCAGCGAGCCGTCGGACTGGCGGGCGTTGTAGCACGTCGTCGCGTCCGTGGAGACGAAGGACGGGGTCGAGATGCCGGAGTCCCAGTTGTTGCCGGCCGAGACGACCGATGAGCTCTTGGAGACCGCGGTGCCGTTGCTCACGGCGAGGTTCTTGCCGAGCCGGGCGGCGCCGGTGGCGAAGTAGTAGCCGTACTTGACGTTGGCGTACGCGGTGGTGCGGTTGATGACGATGGCTCCGGTGTTGCTGTTCTCGGTGAAGCCGCTGCCCTGGTTGTCCCAGGCGGCGGAGTTGTTGACGACGTGGGCGACGACCTCGCCGTCGCCGCCCAGCTTGTAGCCGTTGCCGTCGCCCGCGAAGGCCGAGTCGGACCAGCGGTTCTTGCCGTTGCCGAAGGCCCAGGTGTGCTCGACGGTGACGGGCGAGGAGAAGGACCAGAAATCGATCCCGTCATCCGAGTTGTTGTACAGGCGGGCGCCGGTGATCAGGTTGCCGGTGCCGGAGCCGTACTTGACCGCGATGCCGTCCGCGTTCTCGCCGTGGTTGGCGGGGTCGTAGTGCCCGTAGGAGTCGATGTTCTTGACCGTGTTGTTCGTGGTGCCGTCGCCGGTGAGCGTGAAGCCGGAGTCGCCGCCGTTGATGGTCTTGATGTTGCTCCAGACGGTCCCGGTGCAGGAGGTGCAGACGACCGCGCTGTCCGGCGAGTTCTGGAAGGTGATGTTGGAGACATTCCAGTAGTCGGCGGTCAGCTTGAAGATCCAGTCGCCGTCGGGCAGCGAGGAGCCGTCGATCTTCACCGTCTCCGAGCCGTACGCCTGGAGGTAGATCCGGTTCGAGGAGGTGCCGTTGGTCGTGGACTGGAGGGTGGCCGTCGGGTAGTACGTGCCGGCGCGCACCTGGATGACCGTGCCGGCACTCGCGCTGGAGATGGCGCTGGTCAGTTCCGCCGTGGTGTCGACGACGACGGTGGCGGCGTGCGCCTGGCCGGGCAGGACGGCGAGTCCTGCCCCGGCGGCGACGGCGAGGGCGGTGAGGGAACTGCGGGTACGACGCATGACGTGCGGGTCCTTTCGTCGTGGTGGTGCATGGGGGGATGGGACGAGCGCCCGGCCGGGGACATGACACAGGCTCCGAGGCCGGGCGTCCGGTCAGAGGACCGCGTCGAGCCAGGCGAAGACCTCGTCCTGCATGCGGTCCACGAAGACGTGGCCGAGGTCGGGCCAGGTTCTGGTGTGCAGCCGGTCCCCGGCGTGCCGGGCGCGCCAGACGGCGCGCAGCTTGGTGTAGGCGGTCTCGACGCCCTCGGCGGTGAAGAGGGTGTCCTGGCCGCCGTTGAAGAAGAGCATCGGTCTGGGGGCGGCGATGCTCGCGACGTCGGGGATGTCCAGGTGCCGGGCGAGCCCGGGGTGGAGCATCCAGAACGCCGACTGGCCGCGCAGGGTGTTGTTGCCGGGCACCATCATTTCCTTCAGCCCGGTCATCCAGCAGACGCTGGCCGCGGCGGCGACGGCGTCGGTGAGCGCGGCGGTCTGCCAGGCCCGGTAGGCGCCCATGGAGAAGCCGACGGCGGCGACCCGGCGCCGGTCCACCCGGTCGAGTCCGGCCAGGAACCCGGCGGCGCGTACGTCCTCGAGGGCCATGAGACCGGCCGGGGACGAGCCCAGGTTGTAGAGGTTGCTCGCCAGGGCCTGCTGCTGGTCGTAGGCGATCGGGCCGCGGTCGCCCCAGCCGAGGGCGTCCACGGCGAGGACCGCGTAGCCGCGCCGGGCGAGCTCGTCGCCGACGAACCGGCCGCTGAAGTAGCGGTCGGCCCACGCCTGCGCGGACGGCAGCCGTTCCTCGCCGTCGTACCAGGGCCTGACCAGCTTCTCCTTGCCGATGTCGAACTTCGCGCCGTGGTCGTGCAGGAGCAGCACGGCGGGGAAGGGTCCGGTGCCGTGCGGGGTGAGCAGCGCGCCGCGGACCCGCCCGTACCGGGTGAGGGCGAAGGTGACCAGCTCCCGCGTGTACCCGTCGGCCTCGGCGCGGTCGCCGTACTCCGGCGCGTACGGGGTGTCGTCGTCCCCGGTGAGCAGGCACTCTTCGACCTTCGCCCGTGCGGTGCGGCGCCAGGTGCGGAAGTCCCGGACCGGTGAGGTGCCCCAGGCGAGCGGGAAGTGCAGCTCGTCCTTGAGCGCGGGGTAGAAGTCGGGGAGGTTGCCCTCGACGATCCCGCCGGCACCGGCCGTGGCCGCCTCGACGGGTTCGGCGGCTTCGACGGGTTCGGCGGCTTCGGCGGGTTCGGCGGCTTCGGCGGTCGTCCCCGCCCCGAAGCCCCACAGCGCCGCTGCCCCGGCCCCGGCGACGAACGTCCTCCGGCCCACCCGTGACCGGTCGTCAGCGCCCGTCATGGCCGGGCCTCCAGTCACCGAGGTACGTGCGCGCGGTGTGCTCCCCGGCCTCGCCGGCGGTGAGCTGCGGCCGGTTCTCCGGCACGGTCACCTCGGCGCCGGGCCCGGTGTTGCGGTACTCGCGGAAGCGCATCGTCTGCCAGGGGTAGGCGTCGCGCATGTTGATGTAGGGGGTCACGGCGTCGATGCCGGGGCCGAGCCAGGTGTCCCGCACCACCAGCGAGGGCCACGCGGTCGTCTCGTAGGTCGGCACCCACGGCCGGGCGATCTTGTACGCGCCGTCCTCGGCCCCCGAGGTGATCCGGCTGCGCACGGCCAGGAAGCCGTAGGGGTTGGCGCGGGCCGTCGACGGGGCGAACACCATGCCCTCGGGGGTGAAGTCGACGTCCCGGTCCAGGGTGTGGAAGTGGCAGCGCTCGAAGACGGCCCGCGCCCGCCCGAAGACGAAGTCGACGTCGCCCTCGATGTAGCAGTCGCGGTAGCAGTGCCGGTCGAACGCGGCGAGGTCGCTGGTGTCGGCGAACAGCGTGTCCTGGTGGGCGAGCAGCCGCACCCGCTCGAAGTACGAGCGGTCGCCGGTGACGTAGGCGGCGACGGCCTGCGTCCCGGTGATGTCGGGGTGGTCGGCGCGCAGCCAGTCGTTGGCGAGGGTCAGCCCGCGCACGGTGAGCCCGGGCGCCGCCGAGGTGAAGGTGGCCGAGCCCGCCGTGCCGTACGTGGTCCCGTCGGGCCTGACCGTCCCGTTGGCGTGGTCGTGGACGATGACGGCGTCCCGGGGGTCGGGGCCGGCGCCGCGCAGGGTCAGTCCGGCCTTGCCGGCGGGGACGTTCACGACCTCCCGGTACGTGCCCGGGTGGACCACGATCGTCCAGCCGGGGCCGGTCACCGCGTCGACGGCGGCCTGGACGGAGCCGCCGGGGCGGACGTGCAGGGTCCGGCGGGCGTCCGCGCGGGCGGGCGCCGGGGCGAGGGCGGTCAGCGCCGTGGCCGAGGCGGTGCGGAGGAAGGCGCGCCGTCGCATCTCAGCACTCCTCCCTGGTCCACGGCTTCCAGTCGCCGAGATACGCCCCGCGGGTGGCCGACGCGGCTTCGGCGCGGGTGAGCTGGGGCCGGTTCTCGGGGACGGTCACCTTCGCGCCGGGGCCGGTGTTGCGGTACTCGGCGAACCGCTGCTGCTGCCAGGGGTAGGTGTCCGACATGTTGGTGTAGGGGGCGACCGCGTCGATGCCCGCGCCGAGGCGGGTCTCGCGGACGGTGAGCATCGGCCGGGCGGTGGTGTCGGAGCTGGGCACCCAGGGGCGGGCGAGCTTGTAGTAGGCGTCCGGGGCCTCGCTGGTGACACGGGAGCGGGTGACCAGGTAGCCGCGCGGGTTGGCCCCGGCGGTGGACGGCGCGAAGACGAAGCCGTAGGGGGCCGAGGTCAGGTCGGTGCGCACGAGGGTGTGGAAGTGGCAGTCCTCGTACACCGCGGTGGCCCGGCCGAAGACGAAGTCGACGTCCCCTTCGGCATAGCAGTGCGCGAAGTACTGCCGGGCGAAGACGGTGAGGGCGGTCGAGTCGGCGTACAGCGTGTCCTGGTGGCCGAGGAAGCGGCAGTGGTGGAAGGCGGAGCGGTCGCCCTGCGCCTTGATGGCGACGGCCTGGGTGCCGGTGACGTCGGGGTGGTCGGCGCGCAGCCAGTCGTTGGCGAAGGTGATCCGGCGGGCGGTGAAGCCGTCGGCCTGCACGGTCGTGGTGGCGGAGCCGGTGGTGCCGTAGGTGCCCGAGCCGTCCGGCTTGGGGGTGCCGGCCGCGTTGTCGTAGACGACCACGGTGTCGCGCGGGTCCTCGGCGACGCCGATCCAGGTCATGTCCGTGCGGTCGCTCTTGACGGCGACGGTCTCGCGGTAGACGCCGGGGGCGATGACGAGGGTGGCGCCGGTACCGGCCGCGGTCACGGCGGCCTGGACGGTGGTGTGGTCGCCGAGGCCGCCCGGGTGCACGTACAGGGTCTGTTCGGTCAGGCGGTGGGCGGGGGAACCGTAGCGGCCGAACGGTGCGCGGGACGCGGCGCGGGCGGGGGTGCCGAGCGCGAGCGCGGTGGCGGCACCGGCGCCCGCGAGGAGGAAGGCTCTGCGGCCGGGGGTGCTGCGGGGGTGCTGGGGAAGCATGGCGATGCTCCTTGGCTGTGCGGCTCTTGGGTCTGCGGGGTCCGGAGCGGGGCCGGAGCGGGCGCCCCGGGTGCGGGGCGCGTGGGGGCCGCTCCGGCCCCTCGGGGGGAAGGCCGGTCGTGTCCGGGGTCAGCGGAGCTTGCCCGAGCCGGCGCCGCGGCCGACGACGCCCGGCACCGCCTTCGGGGAGTCGACGTGCGTGCGCAGGGTGGGGGTCCAGCCGGCGCCCGACTGGAGCGTCTCCTCGGGGATCTCCGCGTTGTGCACGGCGATCAGGTCCACCGGACGGCCGTTGACGAGGTTGCCGTCGGCGGTGACCGGGGCCTCCTTCCACTTCTTGAGGACCGTGGCGGCGCTGACGCCCGACGGCAGCGTGAAGGCGTTCTTCTCCGCGACGAGCTGGGACTCCATGCCGACGCCGAAGCTGTAGGCGTACGAGGCGTCGGCGACGTAGTGGTTGTTGTAGACGTCGACCTGGCCGAAGCGGACCCGCGGGGCGCGCTCGACGAGGTGCGAGAACAGGTTGTGGTGCAGCGTGACCTTGAGGTGGCCGCGGTCGATCACGGCGGTGGACTCGCTGTCGCTGTTGCCGATCATCAGGGTCTTGTCGTGCTCGGTGAACACGTTCCAGGAGGCCGTGACGTAGTCGGCGCCCTTGACGATGTCGAGTTCGCCGTCGTGCTGCTGGTAGGTCATCCCGAAGTGGACCGGCAGCGAGCTGTCCGGGTGGTCGCCGTCGGTGAAGGTGTTGTGGTCCAGCCAGACGTGGGTGGAGCCGTAGACCACGGCGCTGTCGTACTCGGAGTTCCAGTTGCCGGTGTCACCGTCGGTGGGGTCCCACTGCGGGAAGCAGTCGAGAGGGCTCTCGAAGGTCAGATTGCGGACGATGACGTTGTCGACGCCCTTGATCTGGAGGCTGGCGCCCTTGATCCCGGCGTTCCGGCCGACGCCGATGATCGTGGTGTTGGCGGGCACGTTCGCCTTGATGGCGGCGTCCTGGACGGCGGCGGAGGCCCGGCGCAGTCCCTCCGGGCTGTCGTCGGGCTCGGCGGTGAGGTCGGTGTCCAGGCCCCAGGTCTCGGGCGCGTACTTCTCCAGGTAGGCGTCGAAGTCGTAGCCGGGGACGGCGAAGGAGTCGCAGCCGTCGGCGTTGGCGTCGATGGCGCCCTTCACCTTGATGATCTTCGGTGCGGTGCCGCCGTCGGCGAGGGCGGCTCTGAACCCGGCCCAGTCGGTGACGGTGTACACGTGCGCGGCGTCGGCGGCCGAGCCGCCGGTGGTGCCCGTCCCGTACGAGCCCCAGCCGTCGCCCGCGGCGAGGGTCTGGCGGGCGGTGTCGCGGCCGTGCGCCTGGGCGGCGGGGCCGGTGACGGTGAGGACGAGGGCGGTGCAGCCCACCAGGGCCGCGGCGACGCGACCGCGCCCCACGGCCGACCCTATGACGCGTCCATGACATTCCTGTGTGCTCAGCGTGCGCGTGCTCGTTGTGCGAGTGCTCATCGTGCGGCTCTCTCTTTCCCTCGGACGGTCGGACGGTCAGGCGGTGGGCCAGGTGATCCAGGACTCGGGGATCTCGTCCTCGAGACGGTGCACGTCCCGGGGCGCGAGCACCCGGCGGTGCAGCAGTTCGCCGGCGACGAGGCAGGCGACGGCGATCGCGCCGGGCGGGTTGAAGTGGGTGTTGTCCTGCTCGGTATCGGTCCAGTTGAAGTACGTCTTGGTCTCCTCGACGCCGAGCTTCTGCCACAGGGCGAGCGACAGGGCCTTGATGTCGAGCAGCGCCACGCCCTCGTCCGCCGCGAGCGCGCGCATCGCTGCCGGATAGTCGCCGTGGGTCGGCACCGCGTTGCCGTCCGCGTCGAACTTCCTGCGCTCGACGGGCGTGGCGAGCACCGGGCGCGCGCCCCGTGCCCTGGCCCCGTCGACGTACTGGCGCAGGTAGTCCTGGTACGTGGTCCAGGGCTCGGTGTAGCGCGTGGGGTCGGCGCTCTTCTCGTCGTTGTGCGCGAACTGGATCAGCAGCAGGTCGCCGGGGCCGATCTCCGCAAGGATCACGTCGAGCCGGCCCTCGTCGATGAAGCTCTTCGAACTGCGGCCGTTGACCGCATGGTTGGCGACCGTCAGCCGGTCCTCGCGGAGGAAGAACGGCAGGGCCATGCCCCAGCCGGTCTCGGGGGCCGCGTCGGCGTACTTCTGGGCGGCGGTGGAGTCACCGGCGATGTACAGGGTGCGGGTGCGGCGCTCCCCGTGCGGTGCGGGGGCGGCGGAGGCGGGACCCGTCGCCGCGACGGCGAGCGGGACGGCGGCGAGCGCCGCGGCGGTCAGGGTTCTGCGGGAGACGGACACGTCGGTGTGCCTCGCTTTCGGGCCTTTCGGGCAGGGGCTTGCGGGCAGGGTCGGTCCATGCGCACGTGCCGAGAGGGAGGGGAGGAGGGGCCGGCGGCGGGTGTCCCCGCCCGGGGTGCCGCCGGCCCGGTCCTGGTGTGCCTGAGCGCCGGCGGTCCTACTTCTGCTGCTCCTTGTACTCCGCCTGCGCCTTGTTGAGCTGGTCCGCCATCGTGTTCAGGAAGTCCTCGGCCGACATCTTGCCGAGCAGGACCTTCTGGAAGTTCGGCTCGTTGTCGGTCTTCGAGATGGTGTTCCAGTCGGGCAGGTAGTACGGGAGCTGCACGATCTTGGTGCTGCCGCTGCCCAGCGCCTCGGCCGCGAGCTTGGTCGGCTCGGCCTTCTGGATCCACGCGTCCTTGGCGGCCTCGGTGTTGGCCGGGATGGCGCCCGCCGACTCGTTCCACTTGCTGTTGGACTCGTGCGAGGCGGCGAACTCGATGAACTTCCAGGCGGCCGACTTGTTCTTGCTCGACTTGAACAGGGCGAGACCGTCGACGGGGTTGGAGACCTGGACCCGTACTCCGTCGTCCGTGGTCGGGTTCGGCAGGCCGCGGAACTTCTCGGTGCCGAGCGCCTTCACGTGGTCCTGGTAGGAGCCCAGGTTGTGGTTCAGCATGCCGATCTTGCCGCTGTCCCACTGGGCGACCATCTTGGTGAAGTCGTTGTTCACGTCGGCCGACGGGGTGTCCTTCTTGTACAGCGCGACGTACTTCTTCAGCGCGGCCACGTTCTTCGGGTCGTTGACCGTGGTCTTGTCACCGTTCCAGAACTCGGTGATCCCGGTCTGGCCGTACATCGCGTCCAGGGCCTGCGCGATGGAGCCCGCGCCGCCGCGGATGGTGTAGCCGAACTCGTTCTTGCCCTTGTCGGTGAGCTTGCCGGCGGCCTCGTAGAACTTGGACCAGGTGGTCGGCTCGTCCACACCGGCCGCCTTGAACAGGTCGGTGCGGTAGTACAGCACGCCGTTGCTGGCCGAGGTGGGCACCGTGAACAGTTTGTCCTGGCCGCCCGCGACCCGCACCGAGTCGAGCATGCCCGCGTTCAGCTTGCCGTTCAGCGAGCTCTTCTCGATCCGCTCGTCCAGCGGCTCGAGCGCGTTCTGCGCGGCGATCCCGGCGAGCATGGCGGCGCCGACCCCGCCGACGTCCGGCAGCCCGCCGCCCTGGATGGAGGTGTCGTACTTGGACTGGACGCTCTCCGAGGGCACCCCGACGTAGTTGACCTTGATGTCCGGGTACTTCTTCTCGAAGTCCTTGATGATCTCCATCCAGATGTCACGGCGGACGGCCGTGTTGTTGTCCCAGAAGGTGATCTCGCCCTTGCCCGAACCCTCGTCCCCCTTGTCGCCGCCGCTCCCGCTGCCGTCGTCACCGCAGGCGGTGGCGGTCAGCGCGAGCACGGCGCTCAGGGCGACGGCGCCGGCTGCGCGACGTCCGGTCCGGCTGCTTCTGCGCGAATTGATGTTCATGGTCCGGCTCTTCTCTTCTGTCCCGTTGTTCTGGATGGATCCAGCGGTGATGTGATCTAGCGGTGATGTGCGGTGGTGCGTGGTGCTGTGGGGTCTGTCGGTGCGCGGCACGGGCCCGGCTCAGCGCCGGACCGCGGCGTACGGCGCCCAGCCGTCCGTCCCGTTCAGGTAGTCGGCGACGGTGTGCCGGGCGGCGTCGGCCGCCGTCATCTGCGGGCGGTCGGCGGTGACGGCCGCGCCTGGGCCGTGATTGCGGTATTCGGCGAAGCGGGCGTCCTTCCACGAGAAGCCGCTCATGTCGGTCCAGGGCGACGCCTTGATCGCGGCGGGCAGTTCGGTGTCCCGGATCAGCACCTGGGCGACCGCGTCGGGTTCGCCGCCCGGGTGCCAGGGCCGGCCGAGGTGGAAGGTCCCGGCGGGCGCGTCGCTGACCACCTTGGACCGGGTGATCAGGAACCCGTAGGGGTTGTCCTTCCAGGTCGAGGCGGCGGTGAGGTAGCCGTTGTTGCTGTCGGAGCCCCGGCTGAGCGCGCGGATCACCGAGTGCTCGATCACGGTGGTGGCGCGCCCGTAGACGAAGTCGACGTCGCCCTCGATGGAGGAGTCGCGGACGTAGACCCGGCTGACCGTGTCCAGCTTCGGGCTGTCGGTCATCAGGGTGTCCTGGTTGCCGAGGAAGGCCGTGTTCTCGAAGACGATCCGGTCGCCCGTCGTCTTCATGGCCAGCGCCTGTTCGGAGCCGTACTCGTGGGCTGCCTCGTCGAAGTCGTTGCTGAAGGTGAGGTCGCGCGCGGTGACGTCGTCGGCGGCGATCCGCACGGTGGCGCTCCCGGTGGAGCCGCCGGACTCGGCCGGCGTGTCGTACACGAGCACGGTGTCGGAGCGGTCGCGTCCGGTGCCCTGGAGCACCACATGTCCCTTGCCCGCGGGGATCAGGACCTTGGCCCGGTAGGTGCCGGGCGCGATGGCGATGGTCACCGTGGTGGCGTTGCCGTCGGGGACGGCGTCCACGGCCGCCTGGACGGTCGGGTAGTCGGCCGGGACGCGCAGCACCGTGCCGAGGGCCCGCTGCGGTCCGGCGTACGTGCGCAGCAGCGCCGGGACGGCGGAGGCGGGGTCGAGCCGGTAGGCGTAGAAGGCGTGCGGGTCGAAGGCCGTGCCCCACGCGTCCCGGCGTCCGGTGGTGTTCCTCAGGACCGAGCCGCGCTGCACCAGCTCGGCGGTGGCGTCGGCCTGGTAGGGGTGCTGGACCCCGTCGTAGTAGCTGTTCTCGATGACCATCTTCGTGGCGCCGCGCGACCAGTTGCCGTACGTCCACACCGGGTCGCCGTCGGCGACCTGCGCGGAGAGGTAGTTGTTGTAGAGGTGCGCGTGGGCGCAGTTGTCCGCCGAGGGGTTGCGCTGCTTGGTGGCCTCGAACCAGTTGTGGTCGATGGTGATCTGTGTGGTGACGTCCTCGGTCCAGCCGATGCCGAACGCCTTGTTGTGGTGGTCGAACCGGTTGTAGGAGACGGTGACGTACTGGCTGTTCTTGCGGATGTCGAGCAGCCCGTCGCCCATGTGCGTGAACCGGTTGTGGTCGATCCAGACGTGGTCGGCGGTGTCCATCTGGATCGCGTCGAAGTCCTGCGTCTTGCCGTCCCAGTCGCCCTCCACGTAGGAGTCGCGGATGGTCAGGTTGCGGATGATCACGTTGTGCGTGCCGGGGTCCAGGTGCAGTTCGCCGTGGACGATCTCCCCGGTGTCCCCGACGCCGATGATCGTCTTGTCCGAGGCGACGGTGATGTCCGAGCCGAACGGCTCGACGGCGATGGCTCCGGCCACCCGGATGACGTACGGCTCCTCGGCCGCCGCGTACGCCGCGAGCGACGCCTGGTCGGTGACCGTGACGACCCCGCCGCCCGCACCGCCCGTGGTGCCGCCGGCCAGCGAGGCGAAGCCGTGCGCCCGGTCGGAAAGGCGGCCGGCCGCAGGTGCGGAGGCGGCGGCCTCCGGCGCGGCGGCGGAGGCGGCGGTGGTGACGGTGGCGGCCTGCGCCTGACCGGCCGTGCCGAGCCCGAGGGCGGCGAGCAGCCCGGCGAGGGCCGCCGCGACCACGGCGAGGCGCGGGCGCGGGGGTAACCCCGGTCTCCCGTGCGGCAAGCGCTTGCTACGGAGGTGCGTCATTGCTTCTCCCGACAGGCGTACGGACGGCTGACGTTGCCCCTAGGGGGCGGCGGTGATCCGGAACGAGGTGAACGTGGCCGCGCCGGCGTGGCCGCCGCCGGACGGTGCGAGCGCGAAGAGTCCGAGCAGGGCGCCGACCCAGCGCCAGGGGGTGGCGGCGAACACCGGGCCCGAGGGGCGCGGGCCGTCGCCGAGGTCGGCGAAGAAGCGGCAGCGGGCCCCGGCGGAGGTCTCGATGCGCAGCCGGGCGCGCCCGCCGGGCGCCGGGCGCGGGTGCGCGGCGTCCCGTTCGTGTTCGGCGACGGACTCGGCGAACCGGTGCACCAGGTGGACCGAGCCGTCCGCGGCCCGTTCCAGCCCGATCCAGCCGAACGCGTCCCCGAGCACGGCGAGCCCGGCCCGCGCCCCCGGTTCCTCGCTGTCCAGCCGCAGGTCGACCTCGACGACGGCCGGGATCCCGGGCAGCCGCTGGGTCAGCACGTTCGCCAGCCTGCGCAGGTCGTGCGCGTCGCCGGTGCGGACGCAGGTCAGCCGGAGCCCGTCGCCCGCGTGCCCGGTGGCCCAGTCCTTGCCGGGGTTGGCGGTCCACTGCCACTGGGGGCCGAACCGGCCGCCGGGGAAGTCGTCGTCGGTGGCCGGGGCCGCCGGGCGCTGCGGCGGCAGGTCCGGCTTGCGGTGCGTGCCGACCGGTTCGCCGTCATCACCGATCACCGGCCAGCCCTCCGTCGTCCAGCGCAGCGGCTGGAGGTGGACGACCCGCCCGTACGGGCCCCGGGACTGGAAGTGCAGGAACCAGTCCTCGCCCGACGCCGTGCGCACCCAGCCGCCCTGGTGCGGGCCGTTGACCCCGGTGCCGCCCTGCTCCAGCGCGATCCGCTCCTCGTAGGGACCGGAGAACGAGCGCGAGCGCAGGACGCCCTGCCAGCCGGTCTCCACTCCCCCGGCCGGGGCGAAGATCCAGAACCAGCCGTCGTGCCGGTAGAGCTTGGGGCCTTCGAGGGTGAACCAGCCGGGGATGCGGTCGCCGTCGACGATCACCTCGCCGTCGTCGAGCAGCCCGGTGCCGTCGGGCCGCATCCGGTGGCCGGTCAGCCGGTTCTTGACGCCGGAACGGGACTTCGCCCAGGCGTGCACGAGGTACGCCTCGCCGGTCTCCTCGTCCCACAGCGGGCAGGCGTCGATGAGCCCCTTGCCCGCCTTGACCAGGTGCGGCCGGGTCCAGGGCCCGCTGATCCCGGGGGCGTTGATCTGGAAGATCCCCTGGTCGGGGTCGCCCCAGAAGATCCAGAAGCGGTCGTCGTGGCGGCGCAGGGACGGTGCCCACACCCCGCAGTCGTGCCGGGGCGCGGTGAACTCGCGTGCCGGTTCGAGCCGGGTCAGGGCGTGTCCGATCAGCGTCCAGTTGACCAGGTCGCGGGAGTGCAGCAGCGGCAGGCCCGGGGCGCGCCCGAAGCTGGAGGCGGTCAGGTAGAAGTCGTCGCCGTCGCGCACCACGTCCGGGTCGGACCAGTCGGCGTTCAGGACCGGGTTGCGGTAGGTGCCGTCACCGAGATCGGCGGAGAAAGAGGAGTCGGCGGACGTCACGGGCTCACCGCCTTCCGTACCAGGGCCGCGGCCCCGTCGCGCTCCAGACGGCCGTCCGCGACGACGGTGACCACCCGCCGTACGACGGTCTCCCCGGCCGGGAGCGGCAGCCGCCGGTCATGGGCGAGGGAGGAGCCGACGCCCGGGTACTCGGCGGTGCGCACGAACCACGGGTCGCGGCGGGTGGCGTCGGTGGCCCCGGCGAAGACGAGCGTCCAGGTCTCGCCCGCGAGGGCCAGCCAGTCGGCGCGGCTGCCGTGCACGGTCTCCTCGCCCTCGCCGCCCGCGGTGAACACCCGCGGCGGCGCCTCCTCCTTGCGGGCCCGCCAGAAGAACCCGCCGTACGCCGCTCCCGGCCGCCCGTTGGTGGCGGGGCTGCCGAAGGACAGCTCCCGCCCGGTGGTGTTGGTCAGCGAGAAGGTGAAGTCCAGCGCCCAGGCGGCGGTGGTGAGTTCGGTGGCGGCGACGGTACGGCGCTCGCGCAGCAGCTCGTGGTCGGCGGCCACCCAGCGCAGCTCCTCCACGAACCCGTCGGGGTCCTTGAGCTGGAAGGCGGTGTGCCGCTGGGTGCCGTGGTTGTCGAGCTCGGTGGGCCCCTGCCCGCGGACGTAGGTGCGCCCGCCCCAGAAGTTGTGCCCCTCGACGTCGGGAACGGCGACACCGACGCCGAGGTGGTGTGCGTGGTCGGCGGGGCCCCGCTCGGTGACCGCCGTACCGGACAGGGTGGTGACGGGGTGCAGGTACGGGCGCGGGGAGAGGCGTACGGGCAGCTCGGGCCGGACCACGTACCGGCCGACGGGGCGGCCCGCGACGCGCAGGACGGGTGAGTCGTGGGTCATCGGCCGCTCACCTCGTCCGGGCGCGCCCAGGAGACGCCTAGTTCGGAGTAGAGGGCGAGGGTGTCGGCGGCGGCGGCCACGAGTCCGTCGATGCCGGTGACGACGCGGCGGTTCTCGGCGGGCAGCCGTTCCCAGGCGCCGGCCGGGAGCCGGTCCGGGTCGGGGGCCCGCCGGATCGCCTCCACCACCTTCATGAAGGCGCCCGTCGACTCGGGCGCGACCAGGAGCGGGGTGGAGTCCGTGAGGTGCGCGACCAGGTTCTCCAGCAGGTCGGTGCGGCCGTACTCGGTCTCTTCGGGGCCGTGCCCGGAGCGCTGGACGAGCACCCGGTCCTGCTTGTACCAGAAGGTGATCCGGCCGCTGTCGCCGTGCACCAGGACGTAGGGCTCGCCGGGCCGTTCGGCGCAGAGCGTGGCGGCCACCGTGATCCGGCGGCCGTCCCGCGTGGTGACCCGTACGCAGGAGGTGTCGTCGGACTCGATGTCGTTGGCGCGCAGCAGTTCGGTCTCGATCCCGGCGACGTCGTCGGCGCGGGTGCTGCCGTCCAGGGCGAGCGCGGTGGCGACGGCGTGCGCGAGGGGGTTGGTGAGCACCCCGTCGACGACGTCGGCGCCGTCCATGCGGCGGCGGCCCGCCCAGGGCGCCCGCCGGTAGTACGCCTCGTCGCGCGCCCAGGCTCCGGCCGCGCCGATCCCGGTCACCTCGCCGAGCACGCCCTTGGCGATCAGCTCGCGGATCGCGGGCACGGCGTGCGAGCCGAGCGACTGGAAGCCGATCTGGCAGACCGTGCCGGCCGCGGCGATCCCGTCCGCCATCCGCCGGAACTCGGCGTAGGACGGCGCGGGCGGCTTCTCCAGGAGCAGGTGGACGCCCCGTTCGGCGGCGGTCAGCGCGAGGTCGGTGTGGGTGGGGATCGGGGTGCAGATCACGGCGATCGCCGCCCCGGTGGAGTCCAGCAGGGCGCCGAAGTCGGCGGACTGCTCCGGGGTGCCGAGGCCGGTCAGCTCGTCCTCGGTGAGCGGGGTGAGGTCGCAGACGCCGGCCAGCCGGACGAGGCCCTTGTCCTGAAGGCGGCGGATGTTCGCCAGGTGCCAGTGGCCGTGGCCGCGGGCGCCCGCGAGGACGACCGGCAGCGCGGTGCGCGCCGGTATGTGCGCGCTCATCGGATCCTCCCCGCGCCGGCCCCGCGCGCCACCGCGCGGTCGGCCCGCTCGGCGCTGTCGATCGTCCCGTGCAGGACGGGCGTCCAGCCGACGTCGTCGGTCAGATCGCGTTCGCTGCCGGAGTTGTACGCGTTGTGGATGGCGAGCAGGTCGACGGGATAGCCGTTGAAGAGCGTCCCGGTCTGGTGCAGCGCGCTGCCGTTCCAGCTCTTCACCAGGTCGGCCACCTCCACGTGCGAGGGTGTGCGGAAGGAGTTGTTCTCGGCGTAGACCGCGGACTCGGTGGAGACGCCGAGCGAGTAGCGGTACTCGGAGCCCTCGGGCACCACGTACCGGTTGTCGTAGACGTGGACCTGGCCGAAGCGGACGCGGGGCGCGCGCTGCACGACGGAGTCGAACTCGTTGTGGTGCAGGGTGACGCGCAGCCTGCCGCGGTCGCCGGTGGCCGAGTCGCTGTTGCCGATCAGCATCGCCTTGTCGTGTCCGGTGAACCGGCTCCAGGAGACGGTGACCAGGTCGGAGCCGCCTGTGATGTCCAGCAGGCCGTCGTGGCGCAGGTAGTTGCGCGCGAAGTACGCCGGCTCGTCCGCGTCGGGGTGGCCCTCGTCGCTCGCGGTGATGTGGTCGACCCACACATGGGTGGCGCCGCTCAGCCACAGGTTGTCGTACGCCGTCTTCCAGTCGCCGAGGCCGCCGGTGTTCGGCTGCCAGACGGGGAAGCAGTCGTAGGCGTCGCGGAGTTCGAGGTTGCGGACGATGACGTTGTCCGCGTCCTTGACCTGGAGGCTCGCGCCCTTGAGGACGGCGCCGGAGCCGAGGCCGACGATCGTGGTGTTGGAGCCGACGCGCAGTTCGACCCGCTCGGCCTGCCGGGCCGCCGATGCCTGCCGGGCCTCCTCCTGCGCGCCGCTGGGCTTGGCCGGGCCCCAGGTGCGCGGATCGTAGGCGGCCAGGTACTTCTTGAGTGTGTAGCCGCCGGTGGCGTAGTCGTCGCAGCCGAGGCGGTCGCCGTCGTCGCCGGTGTTGGCGTCGATGGTCCCCGCGATCCGGATGATCTTCGGGACGGCGCTGCCTCCGTCGAGCGCGCGGACCAGTTCGGCCCGGGTGCGTACGGTGAGGACGTGCGCGTCGTCGGCCGCGGCGCCGCCGGTGGTGCCGCCGTCGGCGGCGGCCCAGCCGTCGTCGGCGGCGAGGGTGTCGCGGCCGATGTCACGGGCCTCGGCGCCGGCCGGGCTGCCGAGCAGGCCCAGCAGCCCGGCGACGGCCGCCGCCCGGAGGACTCTTCGTATGCCCGTCATCCCTTCACCGCCCCCGCGCTGAAGCCGGTGATCAGCCACTTCTGGATGAAGGCGAAGACGATGACGACCGGGACGGCGGCGATGATGCCGCCCGCGGCGAGCGCTCCGAGGTCGACGCTGTCGGAGCTCATCAGGGTGTTGAGGCCGACGGGCAGCGTCTGCTGGTCCTGGTTGCTGAGGAACATCAGGGCGAACAGGAAGTGGTTCCAGGCGTGCACGAAGGCGAAGGAGCCGACGGCGATCAGGCCGGGCCGCAGCAGCGGCAGGACGACGACCCGGAAGGCGTGGAAGCGGTTGCAGCCGTCCACCCAGGCGGCCTCCTCCAGCGAGTACGGCACGTTCCTGATGAACCCGCTGATCAGGATCATCGACAGGGGGAGCTGGAAGACGGTCTCGGCGATGATGACGCTGCCCAGTGAGTTGATCATCTGGAGCTTGGCGAAGATCTGGAAGAGCGGCACGAGGAGCAGCGCGCCGGGCACGAACTGCGAGCAGAGCAGCGCCAGCATGAACGCGCGCTTGATCCGGAAGTCGAAGCGGGCCAGCGCGTAGCCCCCGGCCAGCGCGATGACCGTGGTCATCACCAGGGTGGCGACCCCGATCAGCACGCTGTTCTGGAAGTAGGTCCCGAAGCTCCGCTCGGTCCACACCTTGTCGAAGTGCTCGAAGGTCATGGGCCAGGGCACGAGTGAGGTCGAGCCCGGCGGGCGCAGCGCGAAGAGCAGGATCCAGTAGAAGGGGACCAGCGTGAAGAGCAGGTAGACGGTCAGGGGCAGGTAGATCTGCCAGCGGGGCACCTCGTCCCAGGCGCGGCGTCTTCCGCGCGGGCGCTGCGGCGGGGCCTCGGCCCGCGGGGCGGGAGCCACGGGCACGCGCGTCCCGGCGTCCTTGGTGATCACTTGTCGCCACCTCCGAACTTGCTCAGTCGCAGGTAGACGATCGAGCAGAAGAGCAGAATCACGAACGCCACCGTCGTCAGGGCCGACGCGTAGCCGAAGTTGTGGGCGTCGACGCTGGTGTTGGCGATGTAGAGCGGCAGGGTGGTCGTCTCGCCCGCGGGTCCGCCGCCGGTCAGCGTGTAGAGCAGGTCGACGTTGTTGAACTCCCAGACCGCGCGCAGCAGCGTGGACAGGACGATGGCGTCCTTCAGGTGCGGCAGCGTGATGTGCAGGAACTGCCTCAGCCGGCTCGCTCCGTCGACCTCGGCGGCCTCGTACAGGTCCTTGGAGACGGACTGGAGGTCGGCGAGGATCAGGATGGCGAAGAAGGGGACGCCGCGCCACAGGTCGGCGACGACGGCCGCCGGGAAGACGGTGGCGGTGTCCGACAGCCAGCTCGTGCCGTACTCGCCGATGCCCATGTCGGCGAGGTAACGGGTGATGCCCGTCTGGGAGTTGTAGAGCAGCACCCAGATCGCGGAGGTCAGCACGCCGGAGACGGCCCACGGCGAGAAGACCAGGGCGCGGCCGAGCGCCCGGCCGGCGAAGGTCTGGTTGACGATCAGCGCGAGCGCCAGGCCGAAGAGCAGTTGCAGGCCCACCTCGACGACGACCCATTTGACGCTGAAGGTGAGCGTGTCCCAGAACTGGGGGTCGGCGGTGAAGGCGTGGGTGAAGTTCTCCAGGCCCGCATAGCCGTTCCGCCACGGCTTGGTCGGGTTGTAGTCCTGGAGGCTGTAGTAGAAGACGCTGATGACCGGGTAGGCGATGAAGCCCAGCATCAGCAGGCCCGCCGGGGCGATCAGCAGATACGGCAGTCTGCGCGGCGTCGCCGAGCCACGGCGGCGCCGGGGCGGCGCGGGCTGTTTCGCCACGGCTGCGGCATGGGCCATGACTTGTTCTCCGTTCTCGGTGTGCGGTGTTTCTCATGATCGAAGCGCTTGCGGGAAGCGCTTACTGCGTGGGTCGAAAAGTCCGGCCGGCGGTTCGCGCGGCCGGTGTGCTCAGCCCGCGTAGGGGTCGGGCACCTTGCCCGGGCGGGCCAGGAAGGCGAAGTCGCAGCCGGTGTCGGCCTGGGTGATCTGCTCGTTGTAGAGCGCCCCGTAGCCGCGCTCGAAGCGCTCGGGCGGCGGCGTCCAGGCGGCCCGGCGGCGCGCCAGCTCGGCGTCGTCCACGTGCAGCCGCAGACTCCGCGCCGCCACGTCGAGGGTGATCGTGTCCCCGCTGCGCACCAGCGCGAGCGGCCCGCCGACGTACGACTCCGGTGCCACGTGCAGCACGCAGGCGCCGTAACTGGTGCCGCTCATCCGGGCGTCGGAGATCCGCACCATGTCCCGCACCCCCTGCTTGAGCAGGTGGTCGGGGAGGGGCAGCATGCCGTACTCGGGCATGCCGGGCCCGCCCTTGGGACCGGAGTTGCGCAGCACGAGCACGCTCTCGGCGGTAATGCCGAGAGACGGGTCGTTGATGGTGCGCTGCATGGTCCGGTAGTCGTCGAAGACGACCGCGGGTCCGGTGTGCTTCAGCAGGTGCGGCTCGGCGGCGATGTGCTTGATGACGGCGCCGTCCGGGCAGAGGTTGCCGCGCAGGACGGCGACACCGCCCTCGTCGGCGACCGGGTTCTCCCGGGTGCGGATCACGTCGTCGTCGTGCACGCGCGCGCCGGCCAGCTGCTCGCGCATGCTGTCGTGCGACACCGTCGGCCGGTCCAGGTGCAGCAGGTCGGTGATCCGCGACAGGAAGCCGGGCAGCCCGCCGGCGAAGTGGAAGTCCTCCATCAGGTACGGGCCGCCGCCGGGCCGGACGTTGGCGAGGACCGGCACGGTCCGCGCGATCCGGTCGAAGTCGTCCAGGGTGAGGGTGACCCCGGCCCGCCCGGCCATGGCGATCAGATGGATCACGGCGTTGGTCGAGCCGCCGAGTCCGAGGACGGTCGTCACGGCGTCCGCGAAGGCGTCGGCGGTGAGGATGTCGGACAGCTTGCGGTCCCGGCGTACGAGTTCCACGATCCGGAGTCCCGCCGCGGCGGCCATCCGGTCGTGCCCCGAGTCGACGGCGGGGATGCTGGAGGCGCCCGGCACCGTCACGCCCAGCGCCTCGGCGGCGGCGGTCAGCGTGGACGCCGTGCCCATGGTCATGCAGTGCCCTGGCGACCGGGCGAGGCCGCTCTCCAGCTCGGCCATCTCGCAGTCGCCGATCAGCCCGGCGCGCTTGTCGTCCCAGTACTTCCACATGTCGGTGCCGGAGCCGAGGACCTCGTTGCGCCAGTGGCCCGGCAGCATCGGCCCGGCGGGCACGAAGACGGCGGGCAGGTCGGCGGTGGCCGCGCCCATGAGCAGCGCGGGCGTGGACTTGTCGCAGCCGCCCATCAGCACCGCGCCGTCGACCGGGTACGAGCGCAGCAGCTCCTCGGTCTCCATCGCGAGCAGGTTGCGGTAGAGCATCGGGGTCGGCTTCTGGAAGGTCTCGCTCAGCGTGGACACCGGGAATTCGAGCGGGAAGCCCCCGGCCTGCCACACCCCCCGCTTCACGGCCTGCGCGCGGTCCCGCAGGTGCACGTGGCAGGGGTTGATGTCGGACCACGTGTTGAGGATCGCGATGACCGGCTTGCCGAGGTGCTCCTCGGGGAGGTAGCCGAGCTGCCGGGTGCGGGCCCGGTGGCTGAAGGAGCGCAGGCCCTCCGTCCCGTACCACTGGTGGCTGCGCAGTTCTCCGGAGACCTCGTTCACAGCGCCCACCCCGCGGCTATCGCGGCGACCTCCGCGCGCTCGTCCTCGGGCAGCGGCTTGCTCGGCGCCCGTACGTCGCGGCGGCACAGGCCGAGCGAGGCCAGCGCCTCCTTGACCACGGTCACGTTGTTGGCGGAGCTGTCGGCGGCGCGCAGCTCCTCGAAGCGGCGGATCTGCTCCCAGACCTTCATGGCGGCCGGATAGTCGCCCGATCGAAGCGCTTCGATCATGTTCAGCGAAAGAGCCGGGGCGACGTTCACGAGCCCCGAGGTGAAGCCGGTGGCGCCCGCCGAGAAGTACGAGGGCGCGTACGGCTCGGCGAGCCCCGCCACCCAGACGAAGCGGTCCAGGCCCGCGTCCCGAGCGAAGGCGGCGAAGCGCGCGGCGTCCGGGACGGCGTACTTGACCCCGATGACGTTCGGGCAGTCGTCGGCGAGTTCGGCGAGCCGCGCCCCGGAGAGCAGCGGGTTGCGCAGATAGGGCACGACGCCCAGCTCGGGCACGGCCTCGGCGATGGCCCGGTGGTAGTCGACCCAGCCGCCCTCCGACACGTACGGGTGCACGGGCTGGTGCACCATCACCATCTGCGCGCCGTGCTCCCGGGCGTGCCGCGCGGAGGCGACGGCCGTCGGCACATCGTGGCCGACCCCGACCAGGATCGCGGCCCGTCCGCCCGCCTCCTCGACGGTCAGCTCGGTGACGGTCTGCCGCTCCTCGGGGGTGAGCGCGTAGAACTCGCCGGTGTTCCCGTTCGGCGTCAGGGTGCGGATGCCACCGTCCAGCAACCGGCGCAGCAGGGCCCGATGGGTGTCGCGGTCGATCGAGCCGTCCGCCGTGAACGGGGTCACGGGGATCGCCACGACCTCGGCGAGCGCCGCCCGCTGGGTCTCGTACGTCGCTGTCATCGCTGTTCATCCTCTTCCTGGCCCTGGGGGAAGGCCCGTTGCACGAACGAGGCGATATGCGCGTGCAGGGCGCCGGCCGCGCCGTCGGCGTCCCCGTCGAGGGCGAGCCGCAGGATCTCCCGGTGCTCGTCGGCCTCGCGCTCCCAGGAGGGGTCGGCGGCCCAGGCGACGGCGGAGACCAGGGCGGCCTGGTCCCGTACCTCGTCGAGCATCCGGCCGAGCAGCGGGTTGCCGCAGGAGAGGTACAGGGCGCGGTGGAACTCCCGGTTGGCCAGCGAGCGTTCGGCGGTGTCGGCGGCGCGGTCGGAGCGGGTGAGCGCGTCGCGCGCGGCGTCGAGGGACGCCCCGCGCCGCACGGCCCGCCGCAGCGCCTCGGGTTCGAGCAGCAGCCGGACGTCGTAGACCTCGCGTGCCATGTCCGCGTCCACCATGCGCACCGTGACGCCCTTGTACTGGCTCATCACGACGAGCCCGGTGCCGGCCAGGGTCTTGAGCGCCTCGCGCACCGGGGTCTTGGACACCCCGAACCGCGCGGCCAGCTCGGTCTCGACCAGGGCCTGCCCCGGGGTCAGCTGCCCGGTGAGGATGCGGTGCTTGATCCCCTCCAGGACGTACTGCGTGCGGGAGGGGATCGGGGTCGGCACAGAGGTCATGCGCGCCTCTCGGATCTCGCATATCGCGTCTCATATATGACGTACGAAGTACGACGCGATGAAGCTAGGGGCGCGCCCGTGTCCCGTCAACGCTTCCGGCAGAGAAAACTGACGGTCCCGTACACGTATCCGTACGGACGGTCACGGGTTCCTGTGCGGGGCTCGGCCGGTCGAGTCACGGCTTCCAGTGCGGGTCCCGGCCGCTGAGGCCGATCACGTGGTCCAGGAGCGGGGCGTCCTCCGGTACCGGCACGACCGGGCCGAAGGCGCCGCCGCCGCGGTTCGGCGCCTCGGCCGCCGCGAGCAGGAAGCCGTACGCGGCGCGCAGGGCGCCCGGGTCCGGCTCGTAGTCCTGGCCGGTGGCCCTCGCCAGGTCCCAGCCGTGCACGACGAGTTCGTCCGCGGCGACCGCCCCGGCCACCGAGCCGGGCAGGTCGACGCCGCCCGCGCGGGTCTCGCCGGTCCAGGCCGCCGGCTCGCGCCAGGCGTCGGCGAGGCCGTCGAGCGCCTTCACCAGTGTCTCGCGCCAGTCCGGCCCGAGGCCCCGCGGCGAGGCGCCCCCGGGGACGTCCGTGCTGACCCCCAGGTCCTTGCGGGCGGCGTCCCGGAAGGCCGCGGAGAGCCCGATCAGATGGCGCAGCAGGTCGCGCACCGGGAGGTCCGGGCAGGGCGTGACGGCGTCGAGCCGCTCGTCGCGCACGCCCGCCGCGAGGCGCGCCACGATCAGGGCCTGCGGCCCGAGGTCCAGCGGGGTGTCGGTCATACGTCATCTCTCCTCGGCTCACGAGGCCCCGTTCGAGCGGGCGCCTCCGGGAGATGGACCGCCGGCGCCGCGGAAACTCATCGCCGGGGAGCCGCCGCGGACAACCCGGCGCCGAGAAGTCGTCGTTGCAATGCGCCGCAGAAGGCTGGCCGCCGCTCGGGACCGCCGCGATGCTCGGTGCATCCCGGTGCGTCCCGGTGCACCGACCGCGCGAGGGAGCGTTTCATGAAAGCGATCGTCCAGGACGCCTACGGCTCCGCCGACCGGCTCGAACTGCGTGACATCGACCGCCCCGTGCCCCGCTCGGGCGAAGTCCTTGTCCGGATCAGAGCGGCCGGCGTGGACCCCAGCGTGTGGCACCTGATGACGGGCCGGCCGTACGTGGCCCGGCTCGCCCTCGGGGTGCGCAGGCCCCGCAACCCGGTGCGCGGCTGGGACGGCGCCGGGGTCGTGGAGGCGGTCGGCGGGGAGGTGACCGGCCTGAAGCCGGGCGACGAGGTCTTCGGCGTCTGCGACGGCTCGTTCGCCGAGTACGCGCGCGCCAAGGCCGGCCACGTCGTCGCCAAGCCGCCGGGCCTCTCCTTCGAACAGGCCGCCGTGCTGCCGACGTCCGGGCTCACCGCGTTCCAGGCCCTCAGCGGCACGGCTCGTCCGCGCCCGGGCCAGGACGTCCTGGTCATCGGCGCCTCCGGCGGGGTCGGCACGTACGCCGTGCAGCTCGCCGTCCACCACGGCGCCCGCGTCACGGGCGTCTGCGGCCCGGCGGGCGCGGACCTCGTACGGTCCCTGGGCGCGGCGGACGTCGTCGACTACACCCGCGGGGAGATCACCGACGCGGGCCGCCGGTACGACGTCGTGCTGGACAACGCGGGCAACCGCCCCCTCTCCCTCCTCCGCCGCGTCCTGGCCCCGCGCGGGACCCTCGTCATCATCGGGGGCGAGCGCGGCGGCGCCTGGTTCGGCGGTCTGCACCGGGGGCTGGGGGCCGTGCTGCTCTCCCCGTTCGTCCGGCAGAACCTCCGCAACCTGGTGGAGAAGCCCGCCCGGGAGGACCTGGCCGCCCTGCGGGACCTGGCCGACAGCGGCGCGCTCCTCCCGGTCGTCGAGCGCACCTACCCACTGCCCGAGGCACCCGCGGCGGTACGCCACCTGAGAGAGGGCCACCCCTTGGGCAAGCTGGCCGTCACCGTATGACGCCGCCCAGCCGCGCCCGCGTCGACCTCGCGCCACCACGCGTCACCCGCCCGCCGCGCACGCCGCGCCCGCGCACGCCACGCCCAGCCGCCCGCCGCCGCGTCAGCCACGCCCAGCCCGCCCAGCCGCGCCAGCCGCGCCCCGCCGTCCAAGCCACGGCCGCCCTGTCAGCCGCACGCCACCGTGCCTGCCGCGCCCAGCCGCACGCCACCGTGCCAGCCGCCCGCCGCCGCGTCAGCCACGCCCAGCCCGCCCCGCCGCGCCAGCCGCGCCCCGCCGTCCAAGCCACGGCCGCCCTGTCAGCCGCACGCCACCGTGCCTGCCACGCACACCGAGCCCGCGCCTGCCGCGCACGCCAAGCCCGCGCATGCCGCATTCAGCCACGCCCAGCCGCGCGCCGCCGCGTCATCCGCACACCGTCGTCCCAGCCGCGCCCCGCCGCGTCACCCGCCCCTCGTAAACACCTCCCCCACGCGCGCGAGGTCCGCGTCGGAGGCGAGGCCGGCGTGGTAGAGCCGGGCCTCGGTCGCGCCGAGGTCCGCCGCTCGGGCCAGGTCGGCGCCGAGGGTCGCCGGGCTGCCGCCCATGCCGCTCACGACGGTGAAGTTGGCCGCCAGCACCCGCCCCTCGGCCCGCTGTTCCGCGAAGGGGGTCAGCAGCTCCGGGCCCCCGGTGCACGGGACCACGACGCCGTCGGCGACCGACAGGATGTGCGCGGGGTCGACCCCGGCGTTGGCTCCGCAGTGGTACGACACGGGGTCGGCGTGCAGCAGTACACGGAAGCCGTCCGGGGCGGCGGCGCGGACGGCGGCGACGGTGTCCGCCTGGAGGGACGCGGCGACGGAGTCCCGCCACGCGCGCGTGCCCGCCGCGAGCTCCGCGCCGAGCAGCTTCTCCACCGGCTCCCACCCCCCGGCGGGACACTCACCGCGCCAGACCGGCTCCAGCGCCCGCCGCACCGCGGCCCGCACCTCCCCCGCGTCCAGCCCCTGTTCCGCGTAACCGCCCTCGCACGCCGGACAGAAGCACAGCGACATCAGGTACTGCCCGGCCTCCCCAAGGGCCACGCCGCCGGTCTTGTCGTGGGCGTGCAGATGCGCGAGCCCGTACCAGCCGAGGGACTCCAGCTCCGTACCCCCGGCGCCGGGCCGCACCGCCGACTCCACGGCCAGGCCGACGAGGTACTCGCGAGTGCCGGGCTGGGCGATGCAGGGCGCCCACGGATACCGGTCCCCGTAGGCGTTGACCACGCAGGTGTCGGGGAACTCCGCTCCGAGGCGGGAGTTGTGGGCGAGCACCACCCAGGTGTGCACGTCGAGCCCGGCCCCGGCGAGCGCCGCCGCCGCCTCCCCGTACGCGTCGCCGGGCGCCCAGTCGCCCGCCGGATACGGGCGCAGCCGGCGTCCCTCCCAGCGGGCGGCGTCGACCGGGTACAGCACGGCGGCGTGTTCGGCGGTGACGATGCGGTGGCGCGGGTGACGGGGGGTCAGGGCGCGGGTGGAGTGGTAGGCGGCGGCGAGTGTCACCTGCCGGACGCCGAGGCGGGCGATGCGTTCGGGGGCCTCCGGGTCGCCGTTGACGTCCCACGGGTAGACGAAGGCGGCGGCCGGCAGCGCGGTCACCGGCCCTCCTCGGCCAGCACGTGGCCGCGCTCGATCAGCTCGGCGAGCCGCTTGACGTGGTCACCGGCCGGTTCGTGCAGCGGCGGCCGCACCTCGCCCACGTCCAGGCCGCGCAGCCGCACCCCGGCCTTGACCAGCGAGACGGCGTAACCGCGGCCCTGGGCTCGCAGCTCGACGAAGGGCCGGTAGAAGCCGTCGACGAGCCGCTGCGCGGTGGCGTCGTCCCCGGAGTTCAGCGCCCGGTGGAAGGCGAGGGCGATCTCGGGCGCGAAGCAGAAGACGGCGGAGGAGTAGAGGGTGATGCCGATGCCGCGGTAGGCGGGCATGGTGAGTTCGGCGGTCGGCAGTCCGTTGAAGTAGAGGAAGTCTCCGGGTGCCTCCTCCCGCACGGCGCTCACGATGCGCTGCATCAGATCGAGGTCGCCGACCCCGTCCTTGAGCCCGATGATCCCGTCGGTGCGCGCCAGTCCGGCCACGGTCCCGGGGGTGAACACCGCGTTGTCCCGCTGGTAGACGACGGTGTCGAGGGAGGTCGCGGCGGCGAGCTCGCGGTAGTGCCGCAGCAGCCCCTCCTGCCCGGCCACCACGAGGTACGGGGGCATGGCGAGCAGCCCGTCGGCCCCGGCCTCCTCGGCGAGCCGCGCGTACCGCACGGCGAGCGCGGTCCCGTACCCGGCCCCGGCGATCACCGGCACCCGCCCCGCCGTCTCGTCCACGGCGGCCCGTACGCACTCCTGGAACTCCTCCGGGGTGAGCGCGTGGAACTCGCCGGTGCCACAGCACGCGAAGACGGCGGCGGCACCGGCCTCGACGCCCCGGCGTACGTGCTCGCGGTAGACGTCGAGGTCGACCGAGCCGTCGGGTCCGTACGCGGTGACGGGGAAGAACAACGGGCCGCTGGGGGCGCGCAGTCGAGCGGCGAGAGTGGCTGACGTCACGGGCTCTCCCTGAACAGGCACGGCGCCCGGCGCGGCGCGCCCGACCGGCGCTCACGCGCACTACGCGGTGCACGTCTCTGATTCACGTCCATATCTCTGAACAGGCCCACGCTAAGCCGCCGCCTCGGGGCCGGTCAAGCAGGCAAACCCGCAATACAGAGGCGGATTTGACACCTTCACGGGACACGCGCAGGACACTTGACGCAGAGCACCGGCGCTCCCTAGCGTGTCCACGGATGTGAATGTGATACACGCATGCGTATGGCATGTGGGCCGCCGATGCAAGGAGACCGAGAATGCCCGCCCCCCGCACCGTCCTGCTCACCGGCGCCGCCGGCGGACTCGGCACCCTGATGCGGGGCCTGCTGCCGCGGTACGGCTACGAGCTGCGGCTCTTCGACCTCCTCCCCGTCGAGGGCGAGCCGGACGCGATCACCGCGAATCTCTCGGACCGGGCGGCGCTGCGCGAGGCGGTGCAAGGCGTCGACGCGATCATCCACCTCGCGGGCATCTCCCTGGAAGCCTCCTTCGACAAGATCCTCGCGTCGAACATCGAGGGGACGTACAACCTCTACGAGGCGGCACGCGAGGAAGGGGTGCGGCGGATCGTCTTCGCCTCCTCCAACCACGCGGTCGGCTACACCCCCCGCCCGGCGGGCGAGCCGCCCTTCGCCCCCGCCGATCTGATCCCCATCGACACCCCGCGCCGCCCGGACACCTTCTACGGCCTCTCCAAGTCCTTCGGCGAGGACCTCGCCCAGCTCTACTGGGACCGGCACGGCCTGGAGACGGTCTCGGTGCGCATCGGCTCCTGCTTCCCCGAGCCCACCAGCGTCCGCATGCTCTCGGTGTGGATGAGCCCCGAGGACGGCGCCCGGCTCTTCCACGCCGCGCTGACCGCCGAGGACGTCCGGCACACGGTCGTCTACGGCTCGTCCGCCAACACCCGTCTGTGGTGGGACCTGACCACCGCCCGCGCGCTGGGCTACGAACCGCGGGACGACTCCGAGCCCTACGCCGCGAAGCTCGTCGCCGAACAGGGCGAACTCGACCCGGACAACCCGGACCACGCCCACCTCGGCGGCCACTTCACCACGAACCCGCCGATCTGGCCGTACTGACGCGGAGGCCGGCGACGGCGTCAAGGGGCGGGCGGGCACCGAACGGGCCCGCCCGCCCCGCTGTTCGGGCACCGGCACTGCCCGATTCCACTCCCCGCACAGCTCCGCCCCAGGTCCGCACCCGGGCACCCGAGGCATGGAACGGGCACATCCGGGCATGATCGGGCATGCAACAGGCCTGGTCAGTGGCCAGAACCCGCTGTACAACTTCCCACGTGGCCCCAGCGGGCCCGAACGGGCAGCGCGCGCAGTGGAAGTTGAGCAAGAAAGCAGGTGACCGCGATGACGGCGGAGGAACGACAGCGCGAGATCGTCCGGGTCGCCCGCCACGCCGGGTCCGTCGACGTGACCGCGCTCGCCGCCGAACTGGGCGTGGCGAAGGAGACCGTCCGCCGCGACCTGCGCACCCTGGAGGACCACGGCCTGGTACGGCGCACCCACGGCGGCGCCTACCCGGTGGAGAGCGCCGGCTTCGAGACGACGCTCGCCTTCCGCACCACCAGCCACGTGCCCGAGAAGCGCCGGATCGCGGCCGCCGCCGCCGAACTGCTCGGCGACGCCGAGACGGTCTTCGTCGACGAGGGCTTCACCCCGCAGCTCATCGCCGAGGCACTGCCGCGGGACCGGCCGCTGACCGTGGTCACCGCCTCCCTGGCCACGGCGGGCGCGCTCGCCGAGGCCGACAACACCAGCGTCCTGCTGCTCGGCGGCCGGGTCCGCCCCGGCACGCTCGCCACCGTGGACCACTGGACGACGAAGATGCTCGCCGGCTTCGTCATCGACCTGGCGTACATCGGCGCCAACGGCATCTCGCGCGAACACGGCCTCACCACCCCCGACCCGGCGGTCAGCGAGGTCAAGGCGCAGGCGATCCGCGCGGCGCGGCGCACCGTGTTCACCGGCGCGCACACCAAGTTCGGCGCGGTCAGCTTCTGCCGGTTCGCGGAGATCAGCACGCTGGAGGCGATCGTCACGAGCACCCTGCTGCCCGCCTCCGAGGCCCACCGCTACGCATTGCAGGGCCCGCAGGTCATCCGAGTCTGACCATCCCGTCCGAGCCCCACCCGGGGCACCCCCTTCCCTACCCGCACCCTAAATCCCCCTTTGATCCCCATGCATCCCTTACTCCCCATTCGTCCTTACGTCCAGGAGCGATCCATGCGAACCCAGAGCCGACGGAGGCCGCGCGCGATAGCCGTGGCCGCCGCAGGGACGCTGCTCGCCCCGCTGCTCTCCGGCTGCTGGGCCGGGGCGGGCGGAGCCGGTTCCGGCGGCAACTCCATCAATGTGCTGATGGTCAACAACCCCCAGATGGTCGAGTTGCAGAAGCTCACCGCCGCGCACTTCACCAAGGAGACCGGCATCAAGGTGAACTTCACCGTGCTGCCCGAGAACGACGTGCGCGACAAGATCAGCCAGGACTTCGCCAACCAGGCCGGCCAGTACGACGTCGCCACCCTGTCGAACTACGAGATCCCGATCTACGCCCGCAACGGCTGGCTGCACGAGATGGACTCCTACGTCGCCAAGGACTCCGCCTACGACGAGCAGGACATCCTCAAGCCGATGCGCCAGTCGCTCACCGGCGACGACGGCAAGCTCTACGGCCAGCCCTTCTACGGCGAATCCTCGTTCCTGATGTACCGCAAGGACGTGTTCGCCGAGAAGGGCCTGAAGATGCCGGAGCACCCCACCTGGGAGCAGGTGGCGGACCTCGCCGCCCAGGTGGACGGCGCGGAGTCCGGCATGAAGGGCATCTGCCTGCGCGGCCTGCCCGGCTGGGGCGAGCTGATGGCACCGCTCACCACGGTGGTGAACACCTTCGGCGGCACCTGGTTCGACAAGGACTGGAAGGCGCGGCTCGACTCCCCCGAGTTCGTGAAGGCGACGAAGTTCTATGTCGACCTGGTCCGCGAGCACGGCGAGTCGGGCGCCGCCCAGTCCGGCTTCGCCGAGTGCCTGAACAACCTCACCCAGGGCAAGACGGCCATGTGGTACGACGCCACCTCCGCAGCCGGGTCCCTGGAAGCGGAGAAGTCCCCCGTGAAGGGCAAGATCGGCTACGCCCCCGCCCCCGTCGAGAAGACCGACAACTCCGGCTGGCTCTACACCTGGGCCTGGGGCATGCAGAAGGCGTCCCACAACTCCGACAAGGCGTGGAAGTTCGTCTCCTGGGCGTCCAGCAAGGAGTACGAGCAGCTCGTCGGCGACGAGATCGGCTGGTCCAACGTACCGGCGGGCAAGCGGGCCTCGACGTACACGAACGCCGACTACCGCAAGGAGGCGGGCGCCTTCCAGGACATGACGCGCGCCGCCATCGAGGGGGCCAGGCCCACCGACCCGGGCGTGCAGCCGCGCCCCGCGCCGGGCATCCAGTTCGTCGGCATCCCCGAGTTCACCGATCTCGGCACCAAGGTCTCCCAGGAGATCAGCGCGGCCATCGCCGGACGCCAGTCCGTCGAGTCGGCCCTCAAGAAGTCCCAGCGACTCGCAGAAGAGATCTCCGAGGAGTACGAGGGCCGATGACCGCCACCACGACAGCACCGCCCGCCGCCGTCCCGTCCCGCGCCACCCAGGGACCCCCGTCCGGCCGCCTGCGCGCCTGGGCCACCCGCGCCCCGCTCCTGCCCGCCCTGATCTTCATGATCGCGGTGACGCAGCTCCCGTTCGTGGCGACGCTGGTGATCTCGTTCTTCGACTGGAACGCCCTCTACCCGGACGCCCGCAGTTTCACGGGCTTCGGCAACTACTCGGAGGTCCTGACCGACGCGGACCTGCGCAAGTCGGTGTGGACCACGATCCTCCTCACCGCCACGGTGGTGATCCTGAGCCTGGTCATCGGCCTGGCCCTGGCTCTCCTGATGGACCGCAAGTTCCGCGGCCGTGGCCTGGTCCGCACCCTGCTCATCGCACCGTTCCTGGTCGTACCCGTGGCGGCGGCCCTGCTCTGGAAGCATGTGCTGTACAACCCGGAGTACGGCCTCTTCAACGGCTTGCTGCACTATGTGGGCGGCCCCCAGCCGGACTGGATCAGCGACACCCCCCTCCTTGCGGTGGAGGCGTCCCTCATCTGGCAGTGGACCCCGTTCATGATGCTGATCCTGCTGGCGGGCCTCCAGAGCCGCGACAACCAGCAGATAGAGGCCGCACGGGTGGACGGCGCGAGCGACTGGCAGATCTTCCGCCACCTGACGCTGCCGCACCTGCGCCGCTACCTGGAGCTGGGCGCTTTGCTGGGCTCGATCTACATCGTCCAGAACTTCGACGCGGTCTTCACGATCACCTCGGGCGGCCTGGGCACCGCGAACCTCCCGTACACCGTCTACCAGAGCTTCTACCAGGCCCACGAGAACGGCCTCGCCTCGGCCGCGGGCGTCCTGGTCGTCATCGGTTCCATCATCATCGCGACCTTCGCCCTGCGCGTGGTGTCGTCCCTGTTCCGCGAGGAGGCGTCCCGCGCATGAGCGCCACCACCGCAACACCCGTACGCAGCCGGCGCGCCCGGGGAGCGGGCCTGGGCCTGCTGGCCTGGCTGGCCGGCGTGGTCTTCTTCCTGCCGATCGCCTGGATGGCCCTGACGTCCTTCCACTCCGAGTCGGACGCGGCGACCAACCCGCCGTCCTTCGCGGCGTCCCTCACCCTCGACGGCTACCGTGAGTTCTTCGGCTCGGGCGGCGGCGCGAGCCCCTGGCCGTCCCTGATCAACTCAGCTGTGGCCTCCCTCGCCTCCACCCTCCTGGTCCTCGTCCTGGCCCTCCCGGCGGCGTACGCCTTGTCGATCCGCCCGGTAAAAAAGTGGACGGACGTCCTCTTCTTCTTCCTGTCGACAAAAATGCTCCCGGTAGTAGCGGGTTTGTTGCCCATCTACCTCTTCGCCAAGAACACGGACATGCTGGACAACATCTGGCTGCTGGTCATCCTCTACACGTCGATGAACCTGCCGATAGCCGTGTGGATGATGCAGTCGTTCCTGGCGGAGGTCCCGGTGGCGGTCATCGAGGCAGCGCAGATCGACGGCGCGAGGCTGCCGACGATCCTGGCCCGCATAGTGGCGCCGATCTCCGCGCCCGGCATAGCCGCGACAGCCTTGATCTGCTTCATCTTCAGCTGGAACGAGCTGCTGTTCGCCCGGGTGCTCACCGGCGTGGTGGCGGAGACCGCCCCCGTCTTCCTGACCGGCTTCATCACTAGCCAGGGCCTGTTCCTGGCCAAGGTGTGCGCCGCGTCGCTCGTCATCTCCCTGCCGGTGCTCGCCGCGGGGTTCGCCGCCCAGGACAAACTGGTCCAGGGCCTGTCGTTGGGAGCAGTGAAATGAAGGCCGCCGTCATCGAGTCCGTGGGCAAAGCCGTCGTCACGGAGGTCCCCGACCCGACGCCCGGCCCCCGCGAGGTGGTCGTCGAGGTCGCCGCCTGCGGCCTGTGCGGCACGGACCTGCACATCCTCCAGGGCGAGTTCGCCCCGAAGCTGCCGATCGTCCCGGGCCACGAGTTCGCGGGCACGGTGGCCGCCGTCGGCACGCAGGTCTCCGAGGTCGCGGTCGGCGACCGGGTGGCGGTCGACCCGTCCCTCTACTGCTACGAGTGCCGCTTCTGCCGTGACGGCCACAACAACATGTGCGAACGCTGGGCCGCGATCGGCGTCACCACGGCGGGCGGCGCCGCCCAGTTCGCGGTGGCCCCGGTGGCCAACTGCGTCAAGCTCCCCGAGAACGTCCGCACCGAGGACGCCGCCCTCATCGAACCGCTGTCCTGCGCGGTGCGCGGCTACGACGTCCTGAACTCCCGCCTCGGCGCCCACGTCCTGATCTACGGCTCGGGCACGATGGGCCTGATGATGCTGGAACTGGCCAAGCGCACGGGCGCGGCGAGCGTGGACATGATCGACCTCAACCCGGAACGCCTGGCCACGGCCCAGCAGCTCGGCGTCTCGGCCTCCGCGGCGAACGCGGACGAACTGGACCGCCCGCAGGGCTGGGACGTGGTGGTGGACGCCACGGGCAACGCGGCGGCGATCCAGGACGGCCTGTACCGGGTCTCCAAGGCGGGCACCTTCCTCCAGTTCGGAGTGGCGGACTACGCGACCCGCGTGGAGATCGACCCGTACCGCATCTACAACCAGGAGATCACCATCACGGGCTCGATGGCGGTCCTGCACAGCTACGAGCGCGCGGCGGAGCTCTTCGCGGCGGGCGTCATCGACCCGGACGTCTTCATCAGCCACCGCCTCCCGCTGGCGAACTACCCGCAGGCGCTGGAGCAGTTCGCCGCGGGAGTGGGCCGCAAGATCATCGTCACCCCGTAACAATTCCCTGTCTCCGGGCATGGCCGGGTCCTACCATCCGGCCATGCCCCGACCCACTGGATTCGCCTACGAAGAACACCCGGACGGCACCGTAACGATCACCCACCACAACCGCCCCGCCACCACCCTGAGAGGAGCCAGGGCCCGCGAATTCCTGGCCGCCCTCCAGTCCACCGACGCACAGCAACTGATGGCCCGCTGGACCGGGAACTACAGACACGGCAACGAACGCACGGCACGCGACCACCCCCGCAACAAACGCTGACCCATTCGGCGCCAGGTAAGGGAACGGCAAAGTCCCCCCGCTCGTTCACCCGTCATGACCGCTATGACCCCCGGCTCGAACATCCCTCTCCCCGTCACCCGCGTGACGGTGGACGTGGCCGCCCCGGTGCGGCTCGACGTTTCGGGCCTGCTGCTCACCGCCGCCGGCAAGGTGCGTTCCGACGACGACTTCATCTTCTACAACCAGCCGTCGGGCCCGGGCGTGACCTACCGCTCGGGCGGCGGCTCGGCCCCGGACGCGATCACCGTCGACACGACAGCGGTCCCGCCGGGCATCGAGAAGATCGTCGTCACCGCGAGCCCCGACTCCGCGGGCCAGACCTTCCAGGGCATCGAACCCACGGCCACCCTGCGCAACGCGGACGACGGCTCCGCCCTGGCCACGTTCACCCCACCGGCCCTGGGCACGGAGACGGCCCTGGTCGTGGTGGAGATCTACCTGCGCAACGGCGCCTGGAAGGCCCGAGCAGTGGGCCAGGGCTATGCGAACGGCCTGGCAGGCATCGCCACGGACTTCGGCGTGACGGTGGAGGAGCCGCCCCCGGCCCCCCAGCAGCCCACCGCACCCCCGGCCCCGCCCACGGACCCCCGCCTGTCGACCACCCCGCCCGCACCCACGACCGCACCCGCACCCCAAGCCCCTCCCGCCCCTCCCGGCGCTCCCGCCGCCCCCGGCAAGATCAACCTCGACAAGGGCCGGGTGAGCCTCCAGAAGAACCAGACCGTCTCCCTGGTGAAGGCGGGCCGCCCGCTGCTCTCCCAGGTCAAGATGGGCCTGGGCTGGGAGCCCGCGTTCCGCGGCAAGGACATCGACCTGGACGCCTCGGTCATCGCCTACGGCCCGCAGCGCAACCACATCGACAGCTGCTACTTCGGCAAGCTCTCCATCGTGAACGGCGCGATCAAGCACTCCGGCGACAATCTCACGGGCGAGGGCGGAGGCGACGACGAGGTCATCGTCGTGGACCTCGGCCGCCTCCCCCAGGACGTCACGGGCCTGGTCTTCACGGTCAACTCGTTCTCCGGCCAGAAGTTCACCGAGGTGGCCAAGGCGTACTGCCGCCTCCTCGACGCAGCCACCGGCGAGGAACTCGTCCGCTTCGACCTCACCAACGCCGAACCGCAGACCGGCGTCATGATGGCCAAGCTCATCCGCCAGTTCTCCGGCGAGTGGGACATGACAGCAATGGGCGACTTCGTGAAGTCCCGCACAGTCCGAGGAATGGTGAAGCCGGCAGCGGCCGCGCTGTAAGCCCCCCGCAGCCGCCATCCGGACGAAAGGAACCGTGCGCCGGCGGCGTCCCGCACCCCCACCCGCCGCACCCGCCATCCGGACGGGAGGGGCCGTGCCGGTGCATCACATGCCCGTCGAGACGTAGTCACACCCAAGGTCAGCACCTACCAGCAAGCCCAAGTGCCCGACCACCGACGGGCGGATGCACCGGCACGGCCCCGCACCCCCACCCGCCGCCGGCGCACCGGCACGGGCCCCGGCCCCCGTTCCCCGAATTCCCCGCATACGAGCCCCGCGTTTGCCCTACTCTGCTCCCATTGCCGGGTACGTGCGCGACAGGGAGACAGATGGAGCCCGCGGCCATCGGCGCCCGCCTGGCCTCAAGCGTGGTCGCCCCGCTGATCAAGAAACTGTTCGTGGCGGAAGGCCCCGGCGCGGGCCTGGTCGACAACCCCGTACGCGTGTCCCGCCTGCTGTCCTTCACCGGCGAGAAGCGGACCCTCTCCGAGACCGACCTGCACAAGATCGCCAGAGAACTGGTAGCCCGCGCCGCCCAGTCCACCGGCGTCGCGGAACAACTCCCAGCGTACGAACGACGAGCCGTGGCCCACGCGGTCGCAGACTCGCTGCGCGCCATGGACAGCATCGACATGGAAGACGTACAGGCCGTACAGCTGGGCCACATGGCGTTCGCCCAGCACCTGCGCGCCCAGAGCAGATCGGCCACGCTCGGCCTGTCCAACGACGCCGTCCTGCTCTACGTGAGCGTGCTGGACACCGCCTGCCTGCACATCGTGCACTTCTTCACCCAGAGGTCGACCTTCGTAGCCCGCACCCTGGTGGAACAGAGCCGCCGCATCGAGGAACTGTCGATCAAGATCGACACGCTGATCGCCCGCACCCCGTCCCCCGCGGACGCACCCTTCGAGGAACGGTACGCGCAGTACATCGCGTCCAAGCACGGCAAGCTGACCATCTTCGGCCTCGACCTCGCGGAGTCACCGGGCATCTGGCCCCTGGACACCGCCTATCTCAGCCTGGACGCGGTGGGCGACACGACGCACCTGCCCGCCGACCAGATCCTGGCGGGACGCCACCGCGTGCTGCTGCGCGGAGTCGCAGGCTCGGGCAAGACGACCCTGATCCAGTGGCTCGCGGTGTCCACCGCGCAGAAGAACCTCGACGAACGCCTGCTGTACCTCTACGGTCTCGTCCCCTTCGTCCTTCCCTTGCGCACGCTGACGCGGGGCGGCGCGAAACTGCCGACACCGGACGAGTTCCTCTCCGAGGTGAGCTGTCCGATCGCCGCCCTGCAACCGGCGGGCTGGTTCGACCGGGTGCTCCGCTCGGGACGGGGCCTCATCCTGGTCGACGGCATCGACGAGATCCCGGAGAGCGAACGCCAGGGCGCCCGTCGCTGGTTGCAGGACCTGGTCGCCACCTACCCCCGCAACCGCTGGCTGGTCACCTCGCGCCCCTCGGCCGTCCGGGAGAACTGGCTGACAGGTGACGACTTCGCCGAACTGGACCTCGCCGCGATGAGCAGGGACAACATCGCGGCGTTCGTCGAACGGTGGCACAAGGCGGCCGGCATCGGCGACCAGTACGCCCAGGATCTGATGCGGGCGATCCGGGCGAAGCAGGACCTGGCGCGGCTCGCGACCAACCCCCTCATGTGCGCATTGATCTGCGCGCTCCACCAGGACCGCCGCGGCTACCTCCCGGACGGCCGCAAGGAGATCTACGACGCGGCGCTCAGCATGCTGCTGTCCCGCCGGGACCGCGAACGGGGCATTCACAAGCCGGGTGCCATCCGTATCGGCGAAGCCCATCTGGTGCAGCTCATCCAGAAACTCGCGTACTGGATGATCCGCAACGGCCGGTCGGAGATGGACCGGGGCGACGCCGTTCGTCTGCTCGACCACGCGCTGCCGACGATGCCGAAGGTGGCCGAGCAGGGCTCTCCGGAGGAGATCTACCGCCATCTGGTGGTCCGCAGCGGTCTGCTGCGCGAGCCGACCGCGGGTGCCATGGATTTCATCCACCGGACGTTCCAGGACTACCTGGGCGCCAGGGCGGCCGTGGAGGGCCTCGACTTCGACTTTCTCATCGCGCACGCCCACCTGGACCAGTGGGAGGACGTCATCCGCATGTCCGTGGCGCACGCGCGGTTCATGGAACGCACGCGGCTGCTCACCGGCCTCGTCGCACGCGGTGACGCGTCGGAGAAGGAGGGGCGCCGCCTCCACCTGCTGGCCGCGGCCTGTCTGGAGCACGCGACGGAACTGGACCCCGACGTGCGCGACGAGGTGCAGCGGCGGGCCGCGGCGCTCATCCCGCCCCAGTCGGCCGAGCAGGCCCGTGCCCTGGCCGAGGTCGGCCCGGTCGTCCTGGACCTGCTTCCGGGCCCCGCGGACATCCCTCCCGACTCCCCGGACAGGGCGTACTTCACCGTACTGACGGCGACGCGCATCGCGACCGACGCGGCGATCCCCGTGCTGGCGCTGTACCGGGACGAGCCGGACCTCAGGATCCGCACCGAACTGGCCCGGGTCTGGAACCGTTTCGACTGCGACCGCTACGGCGAGGAGGTCATCGCGCACCTCAGCCCGGAGTTCCTGTACTTCCCGGTCTCGAACACCAGGGAACTGCGGGTGCTCCGCAGATTCGGCGGCCGTCCCCGGCTCAAGATCTCGGGGTCGTTCTCACCGGAGGAGTTCCTGCGCGTCTGCGACCGGGAGAGCCCGCACGACCTCTGGGTGGAGGTGGATCCGGGCGGTACGTGGGAATGGCTGAGCGCCTTCCCCAACCTGCGGACCGTCTACTTCGAGGTGCCGGTGTCCACGGCGGAGACGGTCCCGCGGTCGGTGCGGGTGGTCGGGGAACCCATCGCCCCGCCCACGACCTCCGGTACGGCCGCGGAGTCCTGGGACGACGTGGATTCGCTCGGAACCTGATCCGCGTCCCGCGTCCGCGGCCGCAGCCCCTCCGTCAGCAGGGACAGATACCGCCGGATGCGGGCGCCCGACCCGTCCGCCAGTTCGGACGCCGTGGCGACACCGTGGACCAGCCGCAGCAGGTCGATCGGCTCCACGTCCGTCCGCAGGCTCCCCTCCCGGCGGGCCGCTTCGACCAGTCGTCCCGCCGCCGCCCTGACCGACGTACCGCAGGCGCCCTCGGCCGCGGGCCCGCCGTCGGTGACGGCGGGCCCGAGCAGCGCCTTCAGGCCACGGACCCGGATCATGCCCTCGCACAGCTCGTTGAGCCACTCGACCAGCGCCTGCCCGGGGGGCAGCCGGTCCGCCAACTCGTCCGCGCGGGCGGCGATCGCCTCGACGCTGTCGACGTAGACGGCTTCCAGCAGCGCCTGCCGCGTCGGGAAGTGACGGTACAAGGTCCCGGAGCCCACGCCCGCCCGCTTGGCGATGTCGTCGAGCGAGGCGCCAACCCCGTGCTCGGCGAAGGCCACGGCCGCTTCCTCGAGCAGCCGCTCGTAGTTGCGCCGCGCATCCGCCCGCATCGGCCTGACCCGCGCCATTCACCTGCTCCTTGCCGACCGGGGACGCTTCGACCACCTTAGCCGGGGGCGGTACGGAGCCGACGGGACACCGGACGGACGTGGCTCGCGCGGAACCTCAGCGCCGCTGCCGCTTCCAGGGCCCCGTGATGGCGAGCATGATGCCGGGCTCCTGGATGTTGGCGTAGAGCGTCCGCCCGTCGGGCGAGAAGGTGACGCCTGTGAACTCGCTGTACTCCGGCTCGTCGGCCGTACCGATGTTGAGCTCGTTGCGCGCGACCGGGTACGTACGCCCGCTGTCGGTGGCGCCGAAGAGGTGCTGGACGCCCTCGCCGTCCTCGGCGATGACGAGGCCGCCGTACGGGGAGACGGTGATGTTGTCGGGCCCGTCGAAGGCGCCGTCCTCGTCGGGGTCGGTGTTCACGCCGAGCAGCACCTTCAGGGTGAGCGTGCGCCGCTTGGGGTCGTAGAACCAGACGGCGCCGTCGTGCTGGACGGGGCTCTCCTCGCGGGCGTAGGAGGAGACCACGTACACGCCGCCGTCGCCCCACCACATGCCTTCGAGCTTGCGGGCCCGGGTGACCTGCCCGTCGGTGAACTGCTTGCGCACCGAGACGCTCTTCGCGTCGCGGTCGGGCACGTCCACCCAGTCCACGCCGTACACCGTACCGGTCCTCGTGGCGCGGGAGAGGTCGTCCACGAACCGGCCGCCGGAGTCGAAGCACTTGAACGCCTGGAGGGAGCCGGCGTCGTCCGCGAGCGAGGCCAGCTTCCCGTGGCCGTGCTCGAAGCCCTGCGGCGGCGTCCAGCGGTAGAGCAGGCCGTTGGGTCCGGAGGCGTCCTCGGTGAGGTAGATGCGTCCGCGCTTGGGGTCGACGACGGCGGCCTCGTGGGCGTACCGGCCGAGCGCCTTGACCGGCTTCGGGTTCCGGTTGCGGCGGCGGTCCTCGGGGTCGACCTCGAAGATGTAGCCGTGGTCCTTGGTCATGCCGTTCTCGCCGGCCCGGTCCTCGGTCTCCTCGCCGGTGAGCCAGGTGCCCCAGGGGGTGCTGCCGCCCGCGCAGTTGGTGGAGGTGCCGGCGATGCCGACCCACTCGGCGACATGGCCGTGGCGGACCTCGACGACCGTGCAGCCGCCGGACGCGGCCGGGTCGTAGACCAGGCCCTCGGTGAGCGGGACGGGGTACTTCCAGTTCGCGCGGGGGCCCTTCAGCTCGTGGTTGTTGACCAGGAGGGTGGCGCCCCGGGGCCCGTCGAAGGTGGCGGTGCCGTCGTGGTTGGACGGCGTGTACTCACCGGACTCCAGCTTGGTCCGGCCGCTGTAGGTGATCACCCGGTACGAGAACCCGGCGGGCAGCGCGAGGATGCCGTCCGGGTCGGGGACCAGCGGCCCGTATCCGACGCCCCCGTGCCGGTCAGCCGTCTCGTCGCCCGTGCTCTCGTGGTCCGTGGAGGCGAGCGCCTGCGGTGCCGTGGCCAGGGCGGCGACGCTGCCGGCCAGCGCGATCCCGGCACCGCTGAGCGCCGAGTTTCTGGCGAAGTCCCTGCGGGTGAGCGACATGAGCTGTCTCCTGAGAGGTGGAGTGGGCGAGCGGAGGGCCGTGCCGGGGGGCGGACTTCGATGCGGCCACACGGTCCCGCTCACCGCTGAACGGCAGTTGAACGCGGACCGACATCGGGGCCCCTGCTTACGTGAATCCACCTGGCAGGAGCACCCCACCCACAACACAGCACCCCCCCACAACGCAGCGTCCCACCCACAACCTGAAGCCACACCACGCACCACTGGGAACCGCCCACCCGCACCCCCCGGACACGGCAACGACCCCGCCCGGCGATGTTCCGCCGGCCGGAGCCGTCCCGGTGAGCGTGGACCGGTGAGCGTGGACCGGTGAGCGTGGGGCGGTCAGCCCCCTTGCGCAGACCGCGCCTTGAACGCCGCCTTGCGGGCCTCCTTCGCCACCTTCTTGTCGGGGTGCAGCCGCCCCATCGCCTCCAGGACGTCCGCGGTGGCGGGGTGGTCGACCCGCCAGGCGGCGGCGAAGAAGCCGCTGTGCTGCGCGGCCAGCCCCTCGACCAGGGCCTGGAGCTCGGTGGAGTTGCCCTCGGCGGCGAGCTGGGCGGCGACCGTGTCGACGGTCAGCCAGAAGACCATCGCCTCCGGCGGCGCGGGCACGTCGGCCGCGCCCCGCTCGGCGAGCCAGACCCGGGCGAGCCCGCCGAGTTCCGCGTCGTCGAGGACCTCGCGCAACGCCGGTTCCGCCACGGCGCCGACGAGCGACAGCGCCTGCTGGCAGCGCAGCCGCCGCAGCGGCGCCCCCGGGTCCGTACCGCGGGCGGCGGCCAGCAGTTCCCGTGCCGCGTCGAGCGGTTCGCGCCGGGCGAGCCACTGTTCGGTCTCGGCCTGCGCGGCCGCGGGCGGGAAGCCGGACGTGCCGTCGAGGAGCGCGTCGGCGCCCTTGTCCGACAGGTCGCCGACCGCGGGCGCGTCGATGCCCGCCTCCAGCAGCCGGGCCCGCAGCCCGTACAGCCCGAGCGGGGTCAGCCGCACCATCCCGTACTTCGAGACGTCGGTCTCGTCGACGGGCGCGGGCTCCCCGCCCCGGTCGTCACCGTCGCGGTCCCCCTCGCCCTCGCCCTCCTCCTCACCGTCGGCCATCAGCGCCTCGTCGACCGGCTGGAACTCCACGAGCCCGACGGGTTCGAGCAGCCGGAACTGGTCGTCGAGCCGCATCATCGCGTCCGACACCTGTTCCAGCACGTCGTCGGTCGGCTCCCCCATGTCGTCGGGCACGATCATCGACGCGGCCAGCGCGGGCAGCGGCACCATGCTCTCGCCGAGCCCCTCCTCGCCGACGGTCAGCAGGTACAGGTTGCCGAGGACCCCGTCCAGGAACTCCGCCTCGGCCTCGGGGTCCCAGTCGAGCTGGGAGAAGTCGACGGAGCCGCCCTCGTCCATGGCGTCGACGAGATCGTCCAGGTCGGGCACGCTCGCGTCGGCGAGCACGGTCTCCAGCGCGCCCAGCCACACCTGGAGGACGTCCTGCGGCGCGCCCCCCGTGAGCAGCGCCAGCTCCGCGCCCGCGGTGACCGTGCCCTCCTCCTCGTCCACGATCTCGACCAGGCCCGTGTCGACGGCGACCCGCCATGCCTCGCTCGCGTAGGCGGCGGCGTCGTCCCCGGTCAGTCCGAGTTCACCGGCCGCCTGCGGAAGCTGCTCCTCCACGAGATCGCCGCCGGCGCCCACACGCGTGTCCGGTCCGGCCCAGCGGGCGAGCCGCGCGGCGCGGGACAGCAGCGGGGCGGTGAGCGCGTCCCGCGCCAGCTCCGCTTCGGACTTCAGCCGCACGGGCGGCAGGGGGGAGCTGTCTGACATCGGCTGATTCTCCTCCGGACAAGCAGGACGGGGGTGTACGGGCGGTGCGCGCGCCGGTCGACGCGGACGGAACGGAGCCGGGGACGGACCAGGCGGGCACCGCCGCCCGGCACCGCCCGCCGCACCGCCCGCCGCGTCACCACAGCCGCTCAGCCTAGACGGATTTCCACCCATGCCGCCTGGTTCACGTTCCCGTCGGCCGCCGTCCACCGCCGAAACCTTGACAACTCCCCCGGCCACGGACGAGATTGACGCGCGTAGAAAAGCACGGACGTTCGCCCGTCCGCTGCTGAGTGCGTCCCGGCCCGCACCGGAAGAAGCCCGGGCCGGACTCCCCCACGCCGCCTCACCCTCGTCCCGGCGCTCACGTATGTCCCCGGAGGGATCCCTTGCCGAGCAGGAGAACCGCGCGCATCGCCGCGCTGACCGTCGCCGCGGTCTGTTCCACCGTTTCCACCGTGGTGCTCACCGCACCCGCCCAGGCGGACGCGGCCGACGCCGTCCGTATCCACGACATCCAGGGCACCACCCGGATATCCCCGTACGCGGGCAAGCAGGTCACGGACGTGGCGGGCATCGTCACGGGCGTGCGGACGTACGGATCGTCGCGGGGCTTCTGGATCCAGGACCCGAACCCGGACGCGGACCCGGCCACCAGCGAGGGCGTGTTCGTCTTCACCAGCTCCACGCCGCAGGTCGCCGCCGGGGACTCCGTCACGGTCACCGGCACCGTCTCCGAGTACGTGCCGGGCGGCACCTCCACCGGCAACCAGTCGCTGACGGAGCTCACCAAGCCGACGGTGACCGTGCTCTCCAGCGGCAACGCGGTCCCGGCGGCGACGGTCGTGAACGCCCGGTCGGTCCCGGACGCGTACACCCCGGCGGGCGACGCGGCCGCGGGCGGTTCGGTCAACGGCCTGACGCTGAAGCCGAAGAAGTACGCCCTGGACTACTACGAGTCCCTGGAGGGCATGAACGTCCAGGTCTCCGACACTCGCGTGGTCACCGCCACGGACCCGTACACCGAGCTGTGGGTCACGGTGAAGCCGCACGAGAACGCCACCCGGCGCGGCGGCACGGTGTACGGCTCGTACACCTCCCAGAACACGGGCCGGCTCCAGATCCAGTCGCTCGGCTCGACCGCCGACTTCCCCGCCGCGAACGTGGGCGACACGCTGGAGGGCACCACCGCGGGCCCGCTCGACTACAACCAGTACGGCGGCTACACGCTGGTCGCCAACCAGCTCGGCACCCTGGACGCGGGCGGTGTGAAGAAGGAGACGACGGACCGGCAGTCCCACGGTGAGCTGGCGGTGGCCACGTACAACGTGGAGAACCTGGACCCGGGCGACGACACGTTCGCGGACCACGCCGCCGCGATCGTGGACCACCTGCGCTCGCCCGACATCGTGTCCCTGGAGGAGATCCAGGACAACAACGGCGCGACGGACGACGGCACGGTGGCCGCCGACCAGACGGTGACGAAGCTGATCGACGCGATCGTCGCGGCGGGCGGCCCGCGGTACGAATGGCGCGGCATCGACCCCGAGAACGACAAGGACGGCGGCGAGCCCGGCGGCAACATCCGCCAGGTCTTCCTGTTCAACCCCGAGCGGGTGTCGTTCACCGACCGCGCGGGCGGCGACGCGACCACCGCCGTCGGTGTCACCGAGCGGCACGGCAAGGCGGCCCTCACGGTCTCCCCCGGCCGGATCGACCCGGCCGACGCCGCCTGGGACGCCAGCCGCAAGCCGCTCGCGGGCGAGTTCGTCTTCCGCGGCAGGACGGTCTTCGTGATCGCCAACCACTTCGCGTCCAAGGGCGGCGACCAGGGGCTGACCTCGCAGTACCAGCCGCCCACGCGCAGCTCCGAGACGCAGCGCCACCTCCAGGCGACCGCGGTGAACTCCTTCGTCAAGGACCTCCTCGCCAAGCAGAAGAACGCGGACGTCGTCACGCTCGGCGACATCAACGACTTCGAGTTCTCCACGACGGCGAAGCTGCTCGAGGACGACGGCGCGCTCTGGTCGGCGATCAAGTCGCTGCCGAAGAGCGAGCGTTACACCTACGACTACCAGGGCAACAGCCAGGTCCTGGACCAGATCCTGATCAGCCCCGCGATCCGCCGGGGCGGGAACTTCGACTACGACAGCGTGCACATCAACGCGGAGTTCTCCGACCAGATCAGCGACCACGACCCGCAGGTGCTGCGGTTCCGGCCCTGACCGGCCATGACCGTGGCGGATGTGTCCGGCCGTAGCCGGTCATGACCGTGGCGCGGGCCGGACGTCCGGCC
>NZ_JBHWHV010000017.1:127268-151024 GCF_042732375.1 Streptomyces sp. NPDC059785 | reverse complement strand
GAGCGCCTGCATGGCATGCAGGAGGTCAGGAGTTCAATTCTCCTTAGCTCCACAGGAACAGAAGGCGGGCCACCCGGATCGGGTGGCCCGCCTTCGTCGTATCGAGGGTCCGAAGTCCTGTCCAGGACCCGCCTTGTCGAGGGCCCCAGGGGGAGGCGTTTCCACCGGGCGGTGCGCGGTGCGCGGTGCCCGGTGGAAACGCCTGAAGTCAGCGGCCGCTGCCCAGGGCGCGGCGACCGCGGCCCTGCGACAGGACGGGCAGATTGCGGGAGGGGGCCGCGGGCTTCGTGTCCTCCTCGATACGCAGGGCGAGCGCGGGACAGCGCCGCACCGCGCGCATCGCCTTGGCCTCCGCGTACCGGGGCACCTGAGCCTGCGCGACGGTCGGGAAGCCGTCGGCGCCCAGCTCGAACACCTCCGGGAGGATGTCCGCGCACAGGCCGTGCCCGCGGCACAGCGTCCAGTCGACGTAGATCTTCTGGCGGCTGGGACCGGCCTCCGCCTGCTCCCCGCCGCCGGGGATGCCGGTCGGGAGGCGGCCGCCCTCGAAGAGCGGCAGCACGCCTTCCACGGGCCTGCCGCAGCCGTTGCCGAGGACGTGGGCCGCCAGGTCGTCCGTGAAGGCTTTCACCGTCGACTCGATGAACATGGCCGAGCCGTCCGGGTGCGAGCAGGCACCGCGCCGCTTCACGGCCTTGGCGACCTGTTTCACGGCTTCCAGGGCGGCCGGGCCGCCGCCGTTGAGGATGTCCTCCAGGCCGCGCGCCGCGGCCGGCAGTCCGAGGTAGCAGGGGCCGCACTGCCCCGCGCTCTCCTCGGCGAGCCATTGCGCCACCCGCAGGGACTCGCCGAGCGGACAGGTCTCCTGGGTGATGGGGAGGATCGCGCCGGCACCCAGGGCACCGCCCACCGCGTCCAGGGAGTTGCGCGAGACGATCGCCTCGTCGACCGTCGCCGCGTCCAGCCACTTGCCGTGGTAGCCGCCGGTCAGCACACCCTGGGGGAGGGGCGGGGCGCCGGCGAGCTGGAGCACGTACCGCAGCGGTACACCGGTCGGGACCTCGATGACCATGGGGCGGGCGACCGCTCCGGAGACGGTCAGCATGACGGTGCCGGGCTCGTCGTAGAGGCCGGTGTTGCGGTAGCGGTCGGGTCCGATGCGCGCGGCGATGGCGAGCTGGGCGAACGTCTCGGCGTTGGACAGCAGGGTGGGCGCGCCCCCGACGCCGCTCTGCGAGGCGCTGATCTTGCGGCCCGGCGGGATCGCCGGGCCGCCGTCGATGGAGCGGATCAGCGAGGCCGCCGCTCCGGTCACCATCCGTACCGGATTGCGCTGCACGCGCGCGCGGAGGGCCGATCCGCGCCGGTTGCTCAGACCGCGCTCGGCGAGCGCGGCCTCCATGGACGCCTGGGTGGACGCCCGGGTCACGCCGATGACCAGGGTGCGCGCTCCCATGGCCTCCGCGGCCAGCAGGGCACCGTCCAGGATGAGGTGCGGGGCCCGGTTCTGGAGCACCGTGTCCTTGCGACAGGCGGGTTCGTCCTCGCTTCCGTTGACGACCACCACGGGGCGGATGCCCTTGCTGATCGCCGATTCGGCGACCGAACGCAGCTTCTTGGCGAAGGGGAAGCCCGCGCCGCCGCGGCCCTTCAGGGAGATGGCCTCGGCGAGGTTCGCGAGCTGCTCGCCGCCCATCGGTTCGAGCGGACCGTGCACCTTGAGGTGCATGGGGAGATCAAGCCGTTCGACCAGGTCGAAGCCCGACGTGAGCTGCGGGAGTCCGACTACGCGGACTTCCGGGACGTCGGGCAGGGCCTCGTTCACTTAAAGCCTCCGGAAGGGGCGTTCCATGATTCACCGGAGCCAGGAGCGTCGAAGGCGCCCGGCAGTACGTCAGTCGTGGGACCGCTGTCGTACGTGTCGTTGGTGTTGTACGTGCCGTAGAGGCTGTTCGACTCACCGGTGTCGTACACATCACTGCCGCCGTAGCCGTGGCCGACCTGATTGTCATAGACCGGGATGTTGTATCCGGTGTCGTTCAGCGGGTCGTACGCGGAGCGGGGCGCCTCGCCGACGGGCGGCGGCGAGGGGATGGGCCAGCTGCCCGAGGTGCCGCTGTCGACGCGCGGCATGGTCTCCGTGGGCTGCATGTCGAGCGGGGTCTGCCGGGGCATCCCGGGGGCGTCGTTGCTGGACACGGCACGGTAGGCGGCCGCGAAACCGCCCCGTCCGGGCTCCATGGTGACGGCCTGCGGCTGGCCCTCGTACAGCGCCGAGGACGGGGTGCGCTGCGGGGGCGCGTAGGGCTCCTCCACGGGCTGCCTGGCCCCGCGGGCCGTGAAGCCGGGCAGCGGGGACTCCTGGGCGGCGCCGCGGGGCGCCTCGCGCTCCTCGCGGGGGCCACGGGCGGCGGCCGGCCGGCTCTCGCCGAGGAGCCCGAGGATCTGGTCGGCGACCTTGCGCTTGACCGGTCCGGAGGCCGCCCGCAGCGCCAGCGCGCCCAGCACGGCGACCAGGCACAGGCCGTACGACACCGTGACGTACGTCTTGGCCGCGCGACCCGCGTAGAGCCCGTGGACCAGGGCGCAGCACCAGGCGGGGTAGGCCAGCATGTGCATCGCACGCCAGCGCGAGGCGACCGGCGCGGGGGAGGCGAAGGCGCTGCGCAGCGCGCCGGTGATCGCCGTGAAGATCATGAGCAGGGCGGCCGTGGAGCCGAGGCCGATGAGCCCGGCGGTGCCCGTGACGCCGAGCCCGAACGGGATGACGGCGGCGATCGGCTCGGTGTGGTCGAGGGCCAGCTTCACCGTGATGTGCAGCAGTAGGAAGGCCACCGAGGAGACGGCGGTCGTCCGGTGGACGGCTTGCGCGACGATCCGCTGGCGGGTGTTCAGGAACAGCCGGTCGGAGGCGACCAGCCCCCAGATCACCGAGCAGGTGAGCGCGACCAGGGACAGCACGCCCGCGCCGAAGTTGAGGAACTCCCTGAAGTCGTCCCCTCCGACCAGCACGATCACGGGTATGAGAAGCAGAACGGCAGCCGACGCCACCCCGTAGGCCGAGCGGCCCGGGCGGGGGAGCGAGCTGTTCTTGCGGCGAGGTTTCATGGGGGAACTCCCAAACGGTTCGGGGAAGCGGTCCCGAAGCGGCACTCTAAGTCGAGCCATAGGGAGGGGTGAGAGGTTTGAGTTATTGCGTTGTTATCAATGAGTGGTGTGCTCGTTGTGTTGTCCCATACCGACCGGTACGCGAAGTAATGTTTGAACCTTGTTCAATTCTGTGCGCGGCCCATGGGTGTGCGCGGGGCCTGAAACGGCCCCCATGGGTGCTCGTCGCGGCCCGCGGCGGGGCTGCGGTACCCTGACGCCATGCGTGCCGTACGCCTTCTGCTTAGCGAGCCGCGCTGATCAGTCCCGACCGCTGACGAATCGTGGTCGGAATCGGCGCGGCGTCCCCTCCTGTGCGAGGGGATTTTTCATTTCCGAGCCGCAGGCAGAGACGATCGATGGAGCTTTGAGGATCATGAGCGAGACGAATACCTCCGCTGCTGCCGAAAGCGCGGGCGGTAGCCCCTCCGCCTCCGAGGTGGCGGCGCCGCACCGCTACACGGCCGCCGTGGCCGCCGACATCGAGGCACGCTGGCAGGACGTCTGGGACGCCGAGGGCACGTACGAGGCGCCGAACCCCAGCGGTGACCTGGACGGCGACCCCGAGCTGGCCGCCCGGCCCAAGAAATTCATCATGGACATGTTCCCGTACCCCTCGGGTGCGGGCCTGCACGTCGGCCACCCCCTGGGCTACATCGCCACCGATGTGTACGCCCGGTTCCAGCGGATGACCGGCCACAACGTGCTGCACACCCTGGGCTTCGACGCCTTCGGCCTGCCCGCCGAGCAGTACGCGGTGCAGACCGGCACGCACCCGCGCGTGTCCACCGAGGCCAACATCGCCAACATGCGCAGCCAGCTGCGCCGGCTGGGCCTGGGCCACGACAAGCGCCGGTCGTTCGCGACGATCGACCCGGAGTACTACCGGTGGACCCAGTGGATCTTCCTGCAGATCTTCAACTCCTGGTACGACGACGAGGCCGGCCGGGCCCGTCCGATCGCCGAACTGGTCGCCCGGTTCGAGAGCGGTGAGCGTGCCGTACCGGGCACCACGCGCGCGTGGAGCGAGCTGACCGCGACGGAGCGTGCCGACGTCCTGGGCGAGTACCGCCTGGCCTACGCCTCCGACGCGCCCGTCAACTGGTGCCCCGGCCTGGGCACCGTGCTGGCCAACGAGGAGGTCACCGCGGACGGCCGCTCCGAGCGCGGCAACTTCCCCGTCTTCAAGGCCAAGCTGCGCCAGTGGAACATGCGGATCACCGCGTACGCCGACCGCCTGCTGGACGACCTGGACGCCCTGGACTGGCCCGAGGCCATCAAGCTGCAGCAGCGCAACTGGATCGGCCGCTCCGAGGGCGCCCGTGTCGACTTCCCGCTGGACGACGAGCGCATCACGGTCTTCACCACCCGCCCGGACACCCTGTTCGGCGCGACCTACATGGTGCTGGCCCCCGAGCACCCCATGGTCGACAAAATCGTGCCCGGCGCCTGGCCCGAGGGCACCCACGACGTGTGGACCGGCGGACACGCCACCCCGTCCGAGGCCGTCGCCGCCTACCGCGCGCAGGCCGCCTCCAAGTCCGACGTCGAGCGGCAGGCCGAGGCCAAGGACAAGACCGGCGTCTTCACCGGCGCGTACGCGACCAACCCGGTCAACGGCGAGCAGGTCCCCGTCTTCATCGCCGACTACGTCCTGATGGGCTACGGCACCGGCGCGATCATGGCCGTCCCCGCCGGCGACCAGCGCGACTTCGAGTTCGCCCGCGCCTTCGAGCTGCCGATCCGCTGCATCGTCGAGCCGACCGACGGCCGCGGCACCGACACCTCGACGTGGGAGAACGCCTTCGCCTCGTACGACGCGAAGATCATCGCCTCCAGCAACGACAGCGTTTCCCTGGACGGCCTGAGCGTCACCGACGCCAAGGCGCGCATCACCGAGTGGCTGGAGCGCGAGGGCGTCGGCGAGGGCACGGTCAACTTCCGGCTGCGCGACTGGCTGTTCAGCCGGCAGCGCTACTGGGGCGAGCCCTTCCCCATCGTCTACGACGAGGACGGCATCGCCCACCCGCTGCCCGAGTCGATGCTGCCCCTGGAGCTGCCGGAGGTCGAGGACTACTCGCCGCGCACCTTCGACCCGGACGACGCCGACACGTCCCCGGAGACCCCCCTGTCCCGCAACGAGGACTGGGTCAACGTCACCCTGGACCTGGGCGACGGAGCGGGCCCCAGGAAGTACCGCCGCGAGACCAACACCATGCCCAACTGGGCCGGTTCCTGCTGGTACGAGCTGCGCTACCTGGACCCGCACAACGACCAGAAGCTGGTCGACCCGGCCATCGAGCAGTACTGGATGGGCCCGCGCGAGGGACAGCCGCACGGCGGCGTCGACCTGTACGTCGGCGGCGCCGAGCACGCCGTGCTGCACCTGCTGTACGCGCGCTTCTGGTCGAAGGTCCTGTTCGACCTGGGCCACATCTCGTCGGCCGAGCCCTTCCACAAGCTGTTCAACCAGGGCATGATCCAGGCCTACGTCTACCGGGACAGCCGGGGCATCGCCGTACCTGCCGCCGAGGTGGAGGAGCGCGACGGCGCCTACTACTACCAGGGCGAGAAGGTCTCCCGGCTGCTGGGCAAGATGGGCAAGTCCCTGAAGAACGCCGTCACCCCGGACGAGATCGCCGCCGAGTACGGGGCCGACACGCTGCGCCTGTACGAGATGGCGATGGGCCCCCTGGACGTGTCGCGGCCGTGGGACACGCGCGCGGTGGTGGGCCAGTTCCGGCTGCTGCAGCGGCTGTGGCGCAACGTCGTCGACGAGACGACGGGCGAGGTCACCGTGGTCGACGCCGAAGCCGGCGAGGACACGCTGCGAGCCCTGCACAAGGCGATCGACGGGGTCCGCCAGGACCTGGAGGGCCTGCGCTTCAACACGGCCATCGCCAAGGTCACCGAGCTGAACAACCACCTGACCAAGGCGGGCGGCCCGGTGCCGCGCTCCGTCGCGGAGTCCCTGGTGCTGCTGATCGCGCCGCTGGCCCCGCACGCCGCCGAGGAGCTGTGGCACCGCCTGGGCCACACCGACTCCGTCGTCCACCGGGACTTCCCCGTCGCCGACCCCGCCTACGTCGTCGACGAGACCGTCACCTGCGTCGTGCAGATCAAGGGCAAGGTCAAGGCTCGCCTGGAGGTCTCCCCCGCCATCTCCGACGAGGACCTGGAGAAGGCGGCGCTGGCCGACGAGAAGGTGGTGGCCGCGCTGGGCGGCGCCGGGATCCGCAAGGTGATCGTGCGGGCGCCGAAGCTGGTGAACATCGTTCCGGCGTAGGACCCGGTCCGGGTAGCCGTCCGCGGTCGGGGTAGTCCCCTACGGGCAGGTTCGGGGTTTTTCTGGAACTCCGTTCCTGCCCGTTGCGTTTACCGTGGAAGAGCAGCGCGGCGCACGCCGTGGTGCACCGGAGCCCGACCGGAGGAGGAGCGTGGTGGAAGCCGTGGGCGCAGTGATCGCCCTGCTGTTCCTGCTGTGCGTGGTCCTTGGTGTGTACGCCACGGTGAAGGCGGTCGGAGCCGCCAAGCGGAGCGTCGACCGCACCGTCGGCCAGGCGCGCCGTTCCGTCGAGGACGTCACGCTGCGCGCCAGGACCTACGCCCGGCCGGGCCCCGCGGGTGAGCTGGCCCAGCTCCGGCTGAAGCTGCGCACGTCGATGCGCGCCACACAGGAAGCGCTGCACGCGGGCGTGGGGCAGGACGAATCTTTGCGGGAGTCGCTCGGCCTGTTCCAGCGGCTGAGCGCGCACGGACACGAGCTGGACGACGAGCTCAGACGGCTGGAGTCCGAGCCCGACCGGCCCGCCCTCACCGCCCGGCTGCCCGAACTGCGCGAGCGCACCGAGCGGATCACGCACGGGGCCGACTCGCTGCGCTGGGCGGCCCGTGACCGGGCGCGCCGGTTCGCGGACGACGACCTCGACTCGCTGAGCGCGCAGATCGACGTGGAGGCCGGAGCGCTGCGGCACTGGACCAAGGAGCCCGGCACGGCGCCGTCCTGGCCGGAGGCCCCCGCCTCCGAGGAGGCCACCTCCGCCGGACAGACCTGGCCGGAGACGCCCGAGCAGCCCCGCGCCGGCGAAGAGCCGGCCCGGCCCGCGATCACTCCGTCCGGCCGGCGGTCCGCCTACCCGTGGCAGAAGAAGACCCGTCCGGAGAGCACGACTTGATCCGAAAGCGCGAGAAGATCCGGGGGTACGACTTGATTCGACCGTCCCGTCCGCAGGCGGGCGGGGCCGGGCTGCCGCTCATCCGTCCCGGCAGGTAACCTCCAGCTCATGTCCCGCCATGTCGCGATCGTCACCGATTCAACGGCCTACCTGCCGCCGCGGACGATGGAGCGCCACGGCATCACGGCGGTGCCGTTGACCGTGGTCCTCGGCGACCGGGCGCTCGAAGAGGGCACCGAGATCTCCGCCCGTTCCCTCGCCCAGGCCCTGCAGAAGCGGCGTTCCGTCACCACGTCCCGGCCCGGCCCCGAGGTCTTCGCCCAGACCTACCGCGAGGTCGCCGAGTCGGGCGCGTCGGGCATCGTCTCACTCCACCTGTCGGCCGAGTTCTCCGGCACCTACGACGCCGCCGTACTCGCGGCCCGCGAGGCGCCGGTGCCCGTGCGGGTGGTGGACACCGGGATGGTCGCGATGGCCCTCGGGTTCTGCGCGCTGGCGGCGGCGGAGTCCGCGGAGAGCGGCGGCACGCTCGACGAGGCGGTCACCGCCGCGGAGAAGCGCGCCTCGGGGACCTCCGCCTACTTCTACGTCGACACCCTCGACTATCTGCGCCGCGGCGGTCGGATCGGCGCCGCGCAGGCCCTGCTCGGCTCCGCGCTGGCCGTGAAGCCGCTGCTCCAGCTCGACGGCGGACGCATCGAACTCCTGGAGAAGGTGCGTACGGCGTCCAAGGCGATCGCCCGCCTCGAGGAGATCGTGGCCGACCGGGCGGCCGGCGCCCAGGTCGACATCGCCGTGCACCATCTCGCGGCGCCCGAGCGCGCGGCGGCCCTGGCCGACCGGCTGCGGGCGCGGATACCCGCCCTCGCGGACCTGCACGTGAGTGAGGTCGGGGCGGTGATCGGGGCGCACACGGGGCCGGGGCTGCTGGGAGCGGTGGTTTCGCCTCGGTGAGGGCTCGGAAGCTGTGACGGGCTGGGTGGGTGCCCGTCGTGCCTGTGGGCGTCTGGCGGTGCAGGCGGGCGTCTGTGGCGCCTGTGGGTGAGCCGGTTATCCACAACCGCCCGGTAATCCACGGGAATTGACCAAGATCATCGCGGTGACGGTGGATGAGTCGATCCTCGACGCATGGCACTTCAATCACGCACACGCACCAGCCCTGCCACCAGCGGTCCGGGCCGTCGTCCCGCCTCCGACGGGCGCGTCCGACACCGCCGCGATCCCCACCGGGTCCGCGTCCGGCACCGCCAGGCGTCGGCGGACGCCCTCCGGCGACGCGCGGAGGTGCTTTTCGCCGAGCCGAGTACGCGGACCCTGCGGGTGCCGGACGCGACAGGGCCGCCGGAGGTGCCGAAGGCCCGAGGAGCACCGGAGGCGCGACGGGCATCAGAGGTGCGAAAGGCACCGGAGACTGTGCCCGACGAGGCGCCGACGCCGGAGGTGCCGGGCGCGAGCGCTGCGGCACCGCAGCCATGGCGGGAACGCGTCGGGGCGGCCGTGCGGGAGCGCATGCCGCTGTGGCTCCAGTCGCGGTGCGGGCTGGAGCGCCGCAGCGTCGCCGCACTCACCGTGCTGCTGGCCGTCGCCGTCGTCTTCGCCGTGCAGCACTTCTGGTCCGGCCGGGCCCAGACCGTGCGGGCACCCGACGTGGTGCGGGCCGCCGCCGCCCCTTACGAGCAAGGCAACGGTGAACAGGCGGCACAGCCGGGTGCGGCAGCGGCCTCCGTACCGACGGGAACGCCCACGACCATGATCGTCGTGGATGTCGGCGGCAAGGTGCGCAGCCCAGGGGTCCAGCGGCTTCCGGCGGGCTCGCGGGTCATGGACGCCCTGCGCGCGGCAGGCGGTGTGCGTCCCGGGGTGAGCACGGACGGCCTCAACCGCGCGCGTCTGCTCGTGGACGGCGAGCAGGTCGTGGTCGGCGGGCCCGCGCCTCCGGGAGCGCAGGGGCCGGCCGGTGCGGGGAGCTCCGGTACGTCGGGTGCCGGGGCCTCCGGTGCGTCGGGCGTGGGTGCCGCACCCGCGGCCCCCGTCTCCCTCAACTCGGCCACCCCCGAGCAGCTCGACACCCTGCCGGGCGTGGGCCCCGTCCTGGCCCAGCACATCATCGACTACCGCACTCAGCAGGGCGGCTTCCGCTCGGTCGACGAGTTGCGCGAGGTCAACGGCATCGGCGACCGGCGCTTCGCCGACCTGCGCGATCTGGTGCAGCCGTGATCGCCTCAGGCGGTGCGACCGTGGCCGTGTCCTCCGGTGATCCGCCCGGGGCGCCGGACCCGCGGCACGAAGGGCCGATGGACCTGCGGCTGGTGCCACCGGCCCTGGCGGCCTGGGCGACGGCGGCACTGACGCTGACGGCCCCGCCCGGCTGGATCACCGGCGGAGTGGTGGTCTGCTTGGCCGTCGCCGGCGCGTTGCTGTGCGTCCGGCGGGGTCCCGTGCGCCCACGTCCAGAGGACAGGACCTACGCACGGCCCGAGCGGGGGTCTCGGCGTTGGGGCGCCTGGTCGCGGGTGTCTCTCGCCGCCGTGTTGCTCTGCGCTGCCGCGGCCGCCACCTCGGCCGGGGTGCACGGAGCGGACCTGCGGCGCGGACCCGTCCCTGCCCTGGCGCGGGAGTACGGGCGCGTGAGCGCCGATGTGGAGATCACCTCCGATCCGCGGCTGACCCGGCCGCGCGTCACGGGGGATCATGTGGCGCCGACCGCTGTGCTGTTCGACGCGGAGGTGCGGCGGCTTACGAAGAGGGACGGGACGGTGGTGTCGGCCCGCACGCCGGTGCTCGTGATCGTGACCGGCAGTGCGTCCGAGGAGGTCGGCAGAGAAGGGAAGCCGGAGGTCTCGCCATGGCTCGGGCGGCGAGGTGAGCCGGAGGGTCCGCCGTGGCTCGGGCGGCGAGGTGAGCCGGAAAGTTCGCCGTGGCTCGGGCTGTTGCCCTCGGCGTGGGTGCGGATGTCCGGGCAGCTTCAGCCGGCGCTGGTGGGCGGGGATCGCGTCGCCGGGGTTCTGCGGGTGCGGGGTGGTGCGCCGCCCGAGGTGGTGCGGGCACCATCGGCGTCGCAGCGGTTCGCGGGACGGTTGCGGGACGGGCTGCGGGAGGCGGCCGAGGGGCTGCCTCCGGACGCACGGGCCCTACTGCCGGGGCTGGTCGTTGGGGACACCTCGGAGGTACCCGCGGAGCTGGACGCCGCCTTCCGGGAGACCGACCTCGCGCATCTGCTGGCGGTCAGCGGGGGCAACCTGGCGATCCTGCTGGCGCTGTTCATCGGTCCGCCAGGACTGGCCCAGCGGACCGAGCGCCGCGGCCTCGCCTCCTGGCTGGGCGTTCCGCTGCGCGGGACCGCGTTGTTCGGCGGCGTCCTGACGCTGGCGTTCGTGGTGGTGTGCCGACCGGACCCGAGCGTGCTGCGGGCCGCGGCGTGCGGAGCTGTCGTACTGCTGGCCATTGCGACCGGCCGGCGCAGATCTCTCGTCCCTGCCCTGGCCACGGCCGTCCTGCTGCTCGTGCTCTACGACCCGTGGCTGGCCCGCAGTTACGGCTTCCTGCTCTCCGTCCTGGCGACCGGTGCCCTGCTGACCGTCGCCCCGCGGTGGAGCGCCGCGCTCCGGCGGCGCCGGGTGCCGCCGCGCCTCGCGGAGGCACTGGCCGCCGCGGCGGCGGCGCAGGCGCTGTGCGCGCCGGTCGTCGCGGTGCTGTCGGCCCGGGTGAGTCTGGTGGCGGTGCCGTGCAATCTGCTCGCGGAGTTCGCGGTCGCGCCGGCCACGGTGCTGGGGTTCGCGGCCCTTGCGACGGCTCCGGTGGCGATGCCGGTGGCCAAAGCGCTGGCGTGGCTGGCGAGTTGGCCCGTCGGGTGGATCGCCGACATCGCGCGCGGCGGGGCGGCGCTGCCCGGCGGGGGAGTGGGCTGGCCGGGCAGTTGGACGGGGGCGCTGCTGCTGGCGCTGGTCACCGTGGTCGTCGTGCTCGTCGGCAGACGGTTGGTTCGGCACCCTCGGCTGTGCGGGTTGTGCCTGGTGCTGTTCTTGCTGATCGTCGTGCAGCCGCCGCCGCTGACCCGGGTGATCAAGGGCTGGCCGCCGCCCGGCTGGACGTTCGCGATGTGTGACGTGGGTCAGGGTGACGCGACGGTGCTCGCGGCCGGGGACGGTACGGGGGTGGTGGTGGACGCGGGTCCGGACCCGGTGCTGGTCGACCGGTGCCTGAGCGGGCTCGGTATCACCAGGATCCCGCTCGTGGTGTTGACGCACTTCCACGCCGATCACGTGGCGGGGTTGCCCGGGGTGCTGCGCGGGCGTTCCGTGGCTGCGATCGAGACCACGAGTCTTGAGGAGCCGGCGGACCAGGCGGAGTTCGTACGGGTGCAGGCTGCCGCCCGGCGCATCCCGGTGACCCGGGCCGTCGCGGGGGAGATACGGCACACGGGCATGCTCGACTGGCAGGTGCTGTGGCCGCCTCCCGGCCAGGCTCCGGCACCGGACGGCCCGAACGACGCCAGCGTCACCCTGCTCGTACGGTCGGCGGGGCTAAGTCTGCTGCTGCTCGGTGATCTGGAACCACCGGCACAGCAGGCCCTGTTGAGATCGTCCGCCGGTGCTGGGCTGGGCCGGGTGGACGTGCTGAAAGTGGCTCACCACGGGTCGGCGTACCAGGAGCCGGAGCTGATACGGAGGGTGGCGCCCAGGCTCGCGCTGATCTCCGTCGGCGAGGACAACACGTACGGGCACCCGGCGCCGAGCACCGTCGCGGTGCTGCGGGCCTCGGGCGCCGTGGTGATGCGCACGGACGAGGACGGGGCGATCGCGGTCGCCGGAACAGGGGGAGGTACGCGAGGGAATCGAGAGAAGCGGGGGGACCGGGGAAGGCCGGACATACGGGTGGTGAGCGACCGGAGACACGGGGCGTGAGTCGGAGGCCAGGGCGTCGGGGGCTTCGTGACTGCGGGGGCGTCGGGGCTGAGGGGTCCGGGGAAGGGAGCGGCGAGCGGCAGACTTGACGGCATGAATTCCACACAGGTCGGCGACTATCTCCGCCGTCTCGGGCTCGGGCGCCCCGAGCGGCCCACTGCCGAGGCGCTGCGGGAGCTCCACCTCCACCACCTGAGAGCGGTGCCGTTCGAGAACCTCTCGATCCACCTCGGCGAGGAGATCGTGCTGGAGGAGAAGCGGCTGCTGGACAAGGTGGTGGGGGCTCGCAGGGGAGGCTTCTGTTACGAACTGAACGGTGCGTTCGGGGTGTTGCTCGCGGCGCTGGGCTTCGAGGTGACCGTGCTCGCGGGCCGGGTCTACGGGGAGGAGGAGCGGCTCGGGATCCCGTACGACCATCTGGCGCTGCGGGTGCGGACGGCGGACGGGGGTGACTGGCTGGTCGACGTCGGGTTCGGGGCGCACAGCCACTGGCCGCTCGACTTCGGTGACCGGGGTGATCAGGTCGACCCGGGTGGCACGTTCCGACTGACGGAGGCGACGGCAACGGGCGAGGAGGAGGCTGCAAAGTTCGGGGATCTTGACGTGTTGCGGGACGGCGGGCCGCAGTACCGGCTGGAGGTGCGGGGGCGGGTGCTCGGGGACTTCGTCGCGGGCGCATGGTGGCACAGAACGTCGCCGCGGTCGCACTTCACGCGGTCGTTGGTGTGTTCGCGGCTCACCGAGGACGGCGGACGGATCACGCTGAGCGGTCGGAGGTTCACAGTGACCGCGGTCGACGGTACGAAGGAAGTGACGGAGCTGGGTACGGACGCGGAGGTGCTGGGGGTGTACCGGGAGAGGTTCGGGATCGAGCTCGACCGGGTTCCGGAGGCGCGGGGGTCCGGCGCCGGTCCGGCCTCGTGACCCGTGGCCGGACGTAGTAGCCGGTCGCGGTCGGACCTGATCGGACCGGTCGTGGTCGGCCTGATCGGACCGGTCGTGGTCGGCCTGATCGGTCGTGGCCGGACGCGGGGAGCCGACCGCTTCCGGCATGGCGGAAGATGTCCTCGTGAGTGACGTGAGACATGTGCTGGTGCTGCCCGACCGTGACGCCGCGGAGGAGGCGCTGGAGGCGTTGGGGGAGCGGTTCGGGCTGGACGAGGAGCCGCAGCTCGTACGGGACGCGCTGGCCGGCGAGGACGATGCCGAGGACGCGCAGTGGCTGGTCGTACTGCGGGACGCGGAGGAGCGGCTCGACGCCGGGAAGCTGGACGAGTTCGCGGCCGAGTGGGACGGCTGGCGGGAAGAGCCTTAAGCCACCCCGGCGGGTATCGCCTTGCCGCGCCGCATGCCTACAGGCCCGCATGCCCACAGGGCTGCGTGCCCGCATGTTCACAGGGCTGCGTGCCCGCATGTCCACAGGCCCACATGATCCCTGTCCGGCTGGACCGCCATGATCCTTGCCGGGCCGGACCCCCGCCTTCCCTCCCGGGCCCGGCCGTGTTGTCAGTAGTGCGTGGGATGCTTGTTGCGATGGCCAGGAAGACTGCACACGACGACCCGCTCGCTCCCGTCACGCTTGCCGTGGGCCAGGAGGATCTGCTGCTCGACCGAGCCGTGCAGGAGGTGGTGGCCGCCGCCCGGGCCGCGGACGCGGACACGGACGTGCGGGATCTCACACCGGACCAGTTGCAGCCCGGGACGCTCGCGGAGCTGACGAGCCCCTCGCTGTTCGCCGAGCGCAAGGTCGTGGTCGTACGCAATGCGCAGGACCTGTCGGCGGACACGGTCAAGGACGTGAAGGGGTATCTGGGGGCGCCCGCCGAGGAGATCACCCTGGTGCTGCTGCACGCGGGCGGGGCCAAGGGCAAGGGGCTGCTGGACGCCGCGCGCAAGGCGGGGGCGCGGGAGGTGGCGTGTCCCAAGATGACGAAGCCGGCGGACCGGCTGGCGTTCGTGCGCCAGGAGTTCCGGGCGCTCGGCAGGTCGGCGACGCCCGAGGCGTGCCAGGCGCTGGTCGACTCCATCGGGAGCGACTTGCGGGAGCTGGCGTCGGCGGTGTCCCAGCTGACCGCGGATGTCGAGGGGACGATCGACGAGGCCGTGGTCGGGCGGTACTACACGGGACGGGCCGAGGCGTCGAGCTTCACCGTCGCGGACCGGGCGGTGGAGGGGCGGGCCGCGGAGGCCTTGGAGGCGCTGCGGTGGTCCCTGTCGACCGGGGTCGCGCCGGTGATGATCACGAGCGCGCTGGCGCAGGGCGTGCGGGCGATCGGCAAGCTGTCCTCGGCGCGCGGGGGTCGTCCGGCCGACCTGGCCCGTGAGCTGGGCATGCCGCCCTGGAAGATCGACCGGGTCCGGCAGCAGATGCGGGGGTGGACGCCGGACGGGGTCGCCTACGCCCTGCGCGCGGTGGCCGAGGCCGACGCGGGCGTCAAGGGCGGCGGGGACGACCCCGAGTACGCGCTGGAGAAGGCGGTCGTCGCGATCGCCCGGGCGGCGCGTTCCCGCCGGGGCTGAAGCCCGGCCTGATGCGACCCCGGTTCGCTGGTTCGTCCCCGTCTCTTGTCCGGCCTTATGCGACCCCGGTTCGTTGGTTCGTCCCCGTCTCTTGTCCGGCCTTATGCGACCCCGGTTCGTTGGTTCGTCCCCGTCTCTTGTCCGGCCTTATGCGACCCCGGTTCGCTGGTTCGTCCCCGCTTCTCGCCCGGCCCTACGCGACCCCGGCTCGCTGATATTCGTACCCCCCCGCCCAGCTCCCCCCGGCCCCCTGCGCCCCGTACGGGCGCCCCGTACGGGTGCCCGCCCACCCCGTACAACCCAGAAGACCCCCGCCCCCTCCTGGGGAAGGAGGGTGCGGGGGTCTTCGGTTCAAGATCTTGGATCCACGCCCGCGTGGCGAACGCAGGCCGCGCGTGGGTCCGGAGTGCCGGGTGGGAGCGGATGAGAGAGGGCCCGCTCTGGGTCCGTCCGGCGGTCAAGTCAGGGGTCGGATCGCGAGGACCCGGCCAGGTCGGGCCGCGGGGGCCCGGCCGACTCAGCCCTTGAGGGAAGCGACCTTCGAAGCAAGTGCCGACTTCTTGTTGGCGGCCTGGTTCTTGTGGATGACGCCCTTCGAGACGGCCTTGTCGAGCTGGCGCGACGCGGCGCGCGTGTACTCGGTGGCCTTCTCGACGTCACCCGCGGCAGCGGCCTCGCGGGCCTTGCGGATCGCGGTCTTCAGAGAGGACTTGACGGCCTTGTTGCGCTGCCGGGCCTTCTCGTTGGTCTTGATCCGCTTGATCTGGGACTTGATGTTCGCCACGAATGAGCCTTTTCAGGTTCAGGCACGCGAGGGCCCGCCTCACGTGCCGATGATTGATACTTCGGGTACTGCGAATACTTCGGCAGCCGGCCGGTCGCCCGGCCGAGCCGTCCGTGCCTCCTGCTGAGAGGGCATGAGACACAGCCACTCAGGCTACCAGCCGCCCCACGACCGGCCCAAACCGGTCGCAGTTCGCCGCCCGTGGGACGATGGAGCCTACGTATCGATCCGACCCGAGGCGACAGGCGCCTCAAGAGACAGGACCCTGCGTGCCCGCGACCCCTAACAATGTGCCCGAGCCGAGCCGTACCGACCCGGCTCTGATCCGCAACTTCTGCATCATCGCGCACATCGACCACGGCAAGTCCACGCTCGCCGACCGGATGCTCCAGCTCACCGGGGTGGTCGAGCAGCGGCAGATGCGCGCTCAGTACCTCGACCGTATGGACATCGAGCGCGAGCGCGGCATCACGATCAAGTCCCAGGCGGTCCGGCTGCCCTGGGCACCGACGGAGGATCCGGGCAGGACCCACATCCTCAACATGATCGACACCCCCGGGCACGTCGACTTCACGTACGAGGTGTCGCGGTCGCTCGCGGCCTGTGAGGGCACGATCCTGCTCGTCGACGCAGCTCAGGGCATCGAGGCCCAGACCCTCGCCAACCTCTACCTGGCGATGGAGAACGACCTCACGATCATCCCCGTACTGAACAAGATCGACCTGCCGGCCGCGCAGCCGGAGAAGTTCGCGGAGGAGCTGGCGAACCTGGTCGGCTGCGACCCGGACGACGTGCTGCGGGTCTCCGCCAAGACCGGCCTGGGCGTCGACGCGCTGCTCGACAAGGTGGTCGCCGAGATCCCCGCGCCGCAGGGCGTCGCCGACGCGCCCGCGCGCGCGATGATCTTCGACTCGGTCTACGACTCCTACCGGGGCGTCGTGACGTACGTACGTGTCATCGACGGGCAGCTCAACAAGCGTGAGCGGATCCGGATGATGTCCACGGGCGCGACGCACGAACTGCTGGAGATCGGTACGAACTCGCCCGAGATGCTGCCGGCCGACGGCCTCGGCGTCGGCGAGGTGGGCTATCTGATCACCGGTGTGAAGGACGTCCGCCAGTCCAAGGTCGGTGACACGATCACCACCCTGCACAAGGGCGCGACCGAGGCGCTGGGCGGTTACAAGGACCCCAAGCCCATGGTCTTCTCCGGGCTGTATCCGCTGGACGGGTCCGACTACCCGGAGCTGCGCGACGCGCTCGACAAGCTCCAGCTCAACGACGCCGCGCTGGTCTACGAGCCGGAGACCTCGGCCGCGCTCGGCTTCGGCTTCCGCGTCGGCTTCCTCGGCCTGCTGCACCTCGATGTGATCCGGGAGCGCCTCGAGCGCGAATTCGGTCTCGATCTGATCGCCACCGCGCCGAACGTGGTCTACCGCGTCGTCATGGAGGACAAGACCGAGCACACGGTCACCAATCCGAGTGAGTTCCCCGAGGGCAAGATCGACGAGGTGTACGAGCCGGTCGTGCGCGCCACGATCCTCGCGCCGTCCGAGTTCATCGGCTCGATCATGGAGCTGTGCCAGACCCGGCGCGGTGTGCTGCTCGGCATGGACTACCTCTCCGAGGACCGGGTCGAGATCCGCTACACGCTGCCGCTCGCGGAGATCGTCTTCGACTTCTTCGACCAGCTCAAGTCCAAGACCCGCGGCTACGCCTCGCTCGACTACGAGCCCACCGGCGAGCAGACCTCCAGCCTGGTCAAGGTCGACATCCTGCTGCACGGCGACAAGGTCGACGCCTTCTCGGCGATCACGCACAAGGACGCGGCGTACGCGTACGGTGTCCGGCTGGTCGCCAAGCTGCGCGAGCTGATCCCGCGGCAGGCGTTCGAGGTGCCGATCCAGGCGGCCATCGGTTCCCGGGTGATTGCCCGCGAGACCATCCGCGCCATCCGCAAGGACGTCCTCGCCAAGTGCTACGGCGGTGACATCTCCCGTAAGCGGAAGCTGCTGGAGAAGCAGAAGGAGGGCAAGAAGCGGATGAAGATGGTGGGCTCTGTGGAGGTTCCGCAAGAGGCGTTCATCGCCGTGCTGTCCAGTGACGACGGTGGCGGATCGGGCAAGGGCAAGAAGTAGCCGCCGAGGTAAGTGCTTGTTACACCGAAAATGCCCGGAAACAACCTGGGCGCCAGGGGTCCGTTCCGCTCACGCGCGACGGGCCCCTGTGCGTGACTGCGCATGTCATGGGCCGCGCTCTGTAGGAAGTGACAAGCCGCGGCCTCTTACGCACCGCGCGGTCGCGCTCTACTCTGATCTCGCTCGATAGTTACTCGCGAGTTAAACAACGTCGCGTGGATGAATACACAGCCGCAACCAGCCAGCCGCAGAGCAGTCAGCCGCAACCAGCCAGCCGCAGAGCAGTCAGCCGCAACCAGCCAGCCGCAGAGCAGTCAGTCGCACAGCAGTCAGTCGATCGAGCAGGTCGCACGCACCGTCGCAGACTGTCGCAGGCCCGGAGGATGTCGTGAGCGACACACAGACCCTGATCGAGAACCGTCCGCCGTCCGTGGCGGCCCTGTTCCTGGAGCGCGTGGCGGCCACACCGGACGCCGAGGCGTACCGCTACCCGGTGCCGGGCGGCGCCGGTGCGGGCCCGGACGAGTGGAAGTCGCTGAGCTGGGCCCAGGCGGCCGAGCGGGTCTTCGCCCTCGCCGCAGGACTGATCGAGCTGGGTGTGCAGCCGGAGCAGCGGGTGGCGCTGGCCTCCTCCACGCGGGTCGAGTGGATCCTCGCCGACCTCGGCATCATGTGCGCGGGCGCGGCCACGACGACGGTGTATCCGCAGACCAACGCCGACGAATCGGCGTTCATCCTGTCCGACTCCGAGAGCCGGGTGCTGATCGCCGAGGACGCGGCGCAGCTCGCCAAGGCGCGTGACAAGCGCGCGGAGCTGCCCGAGCTGACCCATGTGGTGCTGATCGACCCGGCCGGCGTGGACACCGCCGCGGAGGGCGACTGGGTCATTTCGCTCGCCGACCTGGAGACGCGAGGTGCCGCGTACCTGGAGAAGAACCCGCACCTGATCAAGGAGAAGGTCGGCGCGATCACCGCCGAGCAGCTCGCCACGCTGATCTACACCTCCGGCACCACCGGCCGCCCCAAGGGCGTGCGCCTGCCGCACGACAACTGGTCGTACATGGCCAAGGCCATCGCCGCGACCGGCCTGGTCACCGTGGACGACGTGCAGTACCTGTGGCTGCCGCTCGCGCACGTCTTCGGCAAGGTGCTGACCTCCGGGCAGATCGAGGTCGGGCACGTCACCGCCGTCGACGGCCGGGTGGACAAGATCATCGACAATCTGCCGGTGGTCCAGCCGACGTACATGGCGGCCGTGCCGCGGATCTTCGAGAAGGTCTACAACGGCGTCGCGGCCAAGGCGCGGGCCGGCGGCCCGGCCAAGTACAAGATCTTCCAGTGGGCGGCCGAGGTGGGGCGCGAGTACGCCAAGGTCAGCCAGGACAACTTCCGGCGCACCGGCACCGCCTCCGTCCCCTTCGGGCTCGGCGCCAAGCACAAGGTCGCCGACGCGCTCGTCTTCGCCAAGATCCGCGAGGCGTTCGGCGGGAACCTGCGCGCCTGCGTCTCCGGCTCCGCCGCGCTCGCGCCCGAGATCGGCTACTTCTTCGCGGGCGCCGGCATCCACATCCTGGAGGGCTACGGACTGACCGAGTCGTCCGCCGCGTCCTTCGTGAACCCTGGGGAGGCGTACCGCACCGGCACGGTCGGCAAGCCGCTGCCCGGCACGGAGGTGCGCATCGCGGACGACGGCGAGATCCTGCTGCGCGGCCCCGGCATCATGGAGGGCTACCACGGGCTGCCCGAGAAGACCGCCGAGGTGCTGGAGTCCGACGGCTGGTTCCACACCGGTGACATCGGCGAACTGTCCCCGGACGGCTACCTGCGCATCACCGACCGCAAGAAGGACCTGATCAAAACGTCGGGGGGCAAGTACATCGCGCCCGCCGAGGTCGAGGGCCACTTCAAGGCCGTGTGCCCGTACGTCTCCAACATCCTGGTGCACGGCGCCGACCGGAACTTCTGCACGGCGCTGATCGCCCTGGACGAGCCGTCCATCCTGGAGTGGGCGAAGGAGAACGGCCTGGGGGGCCGGTCGTACGCGGACGTCGTGGCCGCGCCCGCCACGGTCGCCCTCATCGAGGGGTACGTGAAGGAGCTCAACGCCGGGCTCCAGCGGTGGCAGACCATCAAGAAGTTCCGGCTGCTGCCGCGCGACCTCGACGTGGAGCACGGCGAGGTCACCCCGAGCCTGAAGCTGAAGCGCCCGGTCGTGGAGCGCGAGTACAAGAACCTGATCGACGAGATGTACGCGGGCACGCGGGAGGCGTGACGTACGGGGCGCGCGGGGCCGTTACGTACGCGGCGCGCGGGGCGTGAACCGGCGCGGGGGCGGGGCCGTGCCTCGTCCCCGCCGCAGCCCGGCACCCGCCGCCGCAGCCCGGCACCCGCCGTCGCGGCCCGGCACCCGCCGTCGCGTCCCGACACCCTGCCAGGCCGCGTCACGGCGCACGCGCGTCCAGCGAGCGGGCGGCGGGGCTCCAGCCAGCGGCCCGCAAGCTCTCGTACGCTCCCGCACGCGCCGCCGCCCCTCGGCGCACACCCCACCCACGGCGGAGTGCGCGCCGGGGTCCGGCCGGTCCGACCACGTCCGTCGGGCCCGCACGTCGCCGGGCGGTCCCGCACTCCGTCCGGCGACGGCGTCCACAGCCCCCGCCGCTGTCCGGCGAGGGCGTCTACAGTCCCCGTAACCGGCGCATCTCCCGCAGGAGTTCCTCCATCTGCCGCACTTGCAGGCGCAGGTCCGCGACGTCCTGGACGCCGCTCGCGGCCATGGCCGTCTCGATCCCGCTCAGCCGCGCCGCGAGCTCGTCGAACTGCGCCTGCTCGCGGGCGAGCATCCGTTCGAGCTGCTGGTTCTTGCGGTGCAGGTCGAGGAAGACGGTCACCTTGGCCCGCAGCACCCACGGGTCGAACGGCTTCGTCAGATAGTCGGCGGCCCCGGTCGCGTACCCGCGGAAGGCGTAGCCCGCGTCGGCGTCCGTGCCGGTCAGGAAGATGATGGGGACGTCCTTGGTCTGGTCGAGCCGCTTGATGTTCGCGGCGGTCTCGAAACCGTCCATGCCCGGCATCCGGATGTCGAGGAGGACGACGGCGAACCGCTGCCGGAGCAGGGCCTTCATCGCCTCCTCTCCCGAACGCGCGCGCACCAGCGGCTCGTTGAGGGACCCCAGGACGGCCTCCAGGGCGACCAGGTTGTCCTCCATGTCGTCGACGAGAAGGATGCTGGCGCGCCCGTCGGTCGTTGTCACAGCGCTCATGGTGACTTGCCTCACTCGGTCAGCGGGGGGACGGCCGGCTCCTCCGTGCCGCCGGGTCCGGGGACAACGGACCCGGCGGAGTCGGCCTGTTCACCACCCGTGGTCGTACTCTCCGTGTCCAGGAGCCCGCAGACGACGGTCAGCAGCTGATCGACGTCCACGGGCTTGGGCACGTAGTCGTTGGCGCCCCGCGCGATGGACTTCTCGCGGTCTCCCGGCATCGCCTTCGCGGTGAGGGCGACGATGGGCAGACCCGCCCAGCGGGGGGTCCGGCGGATGGCGGCGATCGTTTCGTAGCCGTCCATCTCCGGCATCATGATGTCCATCAGGACGAGCTCGACATCAGGGTTGCGTTCGAGCGTCTCGATGCCCTCGCGGCCGTTCTCCGCGTAGAGGACGGGCATGCCGACCCGGCCCAGTACGTGGGTGAGCGCGAAGACGTTGCGGATGTCGTCGTCGACGATCAGCACCCGCCGGCCAGGCAGCACCTGGCCCGCCCGGCCCGCCTTCCAGGCCTCCAGCTTGGTGAGCGTGGGCCAGGAGTCGTCGGTGTCGTGGGCCGTGAAGGGCTCCGTGGACAACTGCTCGGGCAGTTGCGGCAGCGGGTGGTCCTCCAGCGTGGGACCGGTGGCCGCGTGCCCGGGGCTGATGACCGGCACGTACAGCGTGAAGGTGGAGCCCTGGTTGGGCGCGCTCTCGGCGACGATCCGGCCGCCGAGCAGTCCGGCGATCTCGCGGCTGATGGACAGGCCGAGCCCGGTGCCGCCGTACTTGCGGTTGGTGGTGCCGTCGGCCTGCTGGAACGCCTCGAAGATCACCGGCAGTTTCTCCGGCGCGATGCCGATGCCGGTGTCGGAGACGGCGAAGGCGATGACGTCGTCGCTGTGGTCGCGGGTGTACGTCTGGCCCGGGTCCCGCAGCCGGCTGACCCGCAGCTCGACCCGCCCGGACGCGGTGAACTTGATCGCGTTGGAGAGCAGATTGCGCAGGATCTGCTGGAGCCGCTGCTCGTCCGAGTACATCTCGCGCGGTACGTCCTCGCCGACCGCCACCTCGAAGGCGAGCCCCCGGTCAAGCGTGAGCGGCCGGAACGTGGCGTGCACGTAGTCGAGCAGCTTGATCAGTGGCAGCTTCTTCGGGCGTACGTCCATCCGGCCCGCCTCGATCTTCGACAGGTCGAGGATGTCGTTGATGAGCTGGAGCAGGTCCGAGCCCGAGCGGTGGATCGTGGTCGCGAACTGCACCTCCTGGTCGGAGAGGTGGCCGTCCGGGTTGTCGGAGAGCAGCCGGGCCAGGATCAGCAGCGAGTTCAGCGGGGTGCGCAGCTCGTGCGACATGTTCGCCAGGAACTCGGACTTGTACTGCGAGGACGTCGCAAGGAGCGCGGCCTTCTCCTCCAGCTCCGCGTTGGACCGCTGCAACTCGGCCTGCTGTGCCTGGAGTTCGTCCGAGCGGTCCTGGAGCTGGACGGCGAGGCGCTGCGACTCGCCGAGCAGCGACTCGGTGCGGGAGTTGGCGATGATGGTGTTGATCGCGACGCCGATCGTGTTGACGAACTGGTCGAAGAACGCGAGGTGGACGTCGGAGAAGCGGGAGAACGAGGCCAGCTCGATCACGCCGAGCAGCTTGTCCTCGAAGAGGATCGGGATGATGACGACGCTGGCGGGCGCGGCCTCGCCCAGACCGCTGTTGATCTTGATGTAGTCCGGTGGCGCCTCCTCCACCAGGATCCGCTTCTTCTCCCGCGCCGCCTGCCGGACGAGCCCGTGCACCGGCATGCCGCCCGTGTCGACGGTCACCGAGTGCGCCGAGCCGTACCCGGCGATGAAGGCGAGACCCTTGGTCGGGACCGTCGTGCGCAGCGGGGTGCCGTCCTGGTCCGGGTCGGCCAGGAAGAAGGCGCCGTACTGCGCGTTCACCAGCGGGGTCAGCTCGCGCAGGATCAGGTCGGCGACCTCCATCAGGTCCCGGTGGCCCTGCATCAGCGCGGCGAGACGCGCCAGGTTCGACTCCAGCCAGTCCTTCGCGCGCGTGGTCTCGCGCAGGTTGGCCACCATCAGGTTGATGTTGTCCTTGAGCTCGGCGACCTCGCCCTGGGTCTCCACGGTGATGGAGCGGGACATGTCGCCCTGTGCCACGGCCGAGGCCACCTCGGCGATGGCGCGGACCTGGGTGGTCAGATTCGACGCCAGTTCGTTCACGTTGGTCGTCAGGCGCTTCCAGGTGCCGTACACGCCCTCGACCCGGGCCTGCCCGCCGAGCTGGCCCTCGGAACCCACCTCGCGGGCCACTCGCGTGACCTCGGACGAGAAGGAGGACAGCGTGTCCACCATCGTGTTGATGGTGGTCTTCAGCTCCAGGATCTCGCCGCGCGCGTCCACGTCGATCTTCTTGGAGAGGTCGCCCTGGGCCACCGCGGTCGCGACCTGCGCGATGTTGCGCACCTGCGAGGTGAGGTTGTCCGCCATGTAGTTCACGTTGTCGGTCAGGTCGCGCCAGACGCCGGAGACGCCGAGCACCTGGGCGCGCCCGCCGAGCCGGCCGTCGGTGCCGACCTCGCGGGCGACGCGGGTGACCTCGTCGGCGAAGGCGCGCAGCTGCTCCACCATCGTGTTGACGGTGTCCTTGAGCTCCAGGATCTCGCCGCGCGCGTCGACGGTGATCTTCTTCGACAGGTCGCCGTTGGCGACGGCCGTCGTCACCTGGGCGATGTTGCGCACCTGCGAGGTCAGGTTCAGCGCCATGAAGTTGACGTTGTCGGTGAGGTCCTTCCAGACCCCGGAGACGCCGCGGACCTGCGCCTGGCCGCCGAGGTTGCCTTCGGTGCC
>NZ_JBHWHV010000017.1:0-127168 GCF_042732375.1 Streptomyces sp. NPDC059785 | reverse complement strand
GACTTCGCGGGCGACGCGGGTGACCTCGTCGGCGAAGGCGGAGAGCTGGTCGACCATGGTGTTGATGGTCGACTTCAGCTCCAGGATCTCGCCCTTCGCCTCGACGGTGATCTTCTTGCCCAGGTCGCCCTGGGCGACGGCCGTCGACACCAGCGCGATGTTGCGGACTTGCGAGGTGAGGTTGTCGGCCATGAAGTTGACGTTGTCGGTGAGGTCCTTCCAGACCCCGGAGACGCCGCGGACCTGGGCCCGGCCGCCGAGGTTGCCTTCGGTGCCGACTTCGCGGGCGACGCGGGTGACCTCGTCGGCGAAGGCGGAGAGCTGGTCGACCATGGTGTTGATGGTCGACTTCAGCTCCAGGATCTCGCCCTGCGCGTCGACGGTGATCTTCTGACTGAGGTCGCCGTTGGCGACGGCCGTCGTCACCTGGGCGATGTTGCGCACCTGCGAGGTCAGGTTCGACGCCATGAAGTTGACGTTGTCGGTGAGGTCCTTCCAGACCCCGGAGACGCCGCGCACCTGGGCCCGGCCGCCGAGCTGGCCCTCGGTGCCGACCTCGCGGGCGACGCGGGTGACCTCGTCGGCGAACGCCGAGAGCTGCTCGACCATCGTGTTCACCGTGAGCTTCAGTTCCAGCAGCTCGCCGGTCGCCTCGACGGTCACCGTACGGGTCAGGTCGCCGCGCGCCACCGCCGTGGTCACCAGCGCGATGTCCCGCACCTGGGCGGTGAGCCGGGCCGCCATCGTGTTGACGGCCTCCGTCACGTCGCGCCAGCTCCCGGAGAGGCCGGTCACCTTCGCCCGGCCGCCGAGCCGCCCCTCGGTGCCCACCTCGCGCGCGACCCGCGTCACCTCGCCCGTGAAGAGCGACAACTGGTCGACCATCTTGTTGACGGCGCGGCCGAGGCGGCGCAGGTCACCCCGGAGCTGCCGGTTCCCGTCGTGCAGATCGACCCGCTGGGTCAGGTCGCCGCCGGCCACCGCGTCCAGGACGCGCGTGGCGTTGGCCGCCGGCGCCACCAGCGCGTCGAGCAACTGGTTCACGTCGTCGACCCGGGAGGTCCAACCACCCTGCCCGGGGCTGGCCGAGATGCGTTCGTCGAGCCGCCCGTGCCGCACCAGCTCGCGCCGGACCCGCTGCACCTCGATGTTGAAGTGGGTGGTCCGGTCCATGATCTGGTTGAAGACGGTGGTCAGTTCGGCCGCCAGGCCGCTGCCCGTCTCCGGCGCTTTCACGAAGTTGCCGTCACGGGCCGCGGTCATCGCGGCGAGCAGCGGACGGAGATCCGACGCTCGAAAGTGTCCGTCTTCGAGCGCATCAATAGCACTGTTCTCACTCATGGCGGCCCACTTCGGTAACTCGGCGCTTATGGGCGTGGCCAGTCTGTCACTCTGTCCGCATCCGCTGAGGTGTATTCGACCGAACTGCTCAGGGAGTCGCACAGTGGGGGCCATATCGCCGCAACGGGAGGCCGCGTCCCGGGCCCGTGGTGCTCTTGCGCACCAGGGGCCGGGCCGTCGCGCGGTGGCACGGGCGACGCTGCCCGGCGGTCCGCTCGCGCCCGGCGCCGCCCGCCGCTTCGTCCGCGCCACGCTCGCGGAGTGGACCGACAACGCCCTGCCGGGCACCGAGTTGTTGACCGACCGGCTCGCCGACGACGCCACCGTCGTCGTCAGCGAACTGGTCACCAACGCCGTGGTGCACGCCGGCACGGACGTCGACCTTCAGTGCCGGCTCGACCGCGCCGACACCGGCCCGGCGGGCCCCGCCGAGGAACCGCAGGCCGGGGACGCCGCCGACCTCGTCCTGGAGGTCTCCGACCACCACCCCCGCCGCGTCATACGGGACGACGGCTCCGAACGGCCCTACGGCACCCCCGAGTACGGGCGGGGACTGCGGCTGGTCGCCGCCCTGTCCGCCGAGTGGGGCATCTCGTACCGCACCGGCGCCAAGACCGTCTGGTCGCGGCTGCGGGCCGGCGGGCCGGCGGCCGTCGAGGAGCAGATCGAGGCGTACGGCGGCGAGCAGGCGCCGGAGCACGGCGTGCGGGTCGCCGACCTGCTCGCCCCGGAACCCGGGCGCGGGGCCCGGCCGCAGGACCACGACTGGGTCAGCCGCGGCGCCCTGACGTTCCTCGCCGAGGCGTCCGACCTGCTCGCCGGACAGCTCGACGAGGACCTGGTCGCCGCGCTCGCCGGGCAGCTCCTGGTGCCCCGGATCGCCGACTGGTGCGCGGTCTGGCTGGAGGACGAGGTCACCGCCTGGCGCGGCTCCGACCGGCCGCCCGGCGCCCCGGGACCGCGGCTCGCCCGCGTCTGGCACGTCAGCGAGAACCGCATCGAGGAGCTGCGCCGCGCCCTGGAGAAGGACCCGCCGCGGCTCTCGGACACGGTGCGCTCGCGGGCCGTACCCGTGCCCTGGCCCGGTGGCGGGACACCGGACGGTACGGCCGCGGGCGGGGTGCCGGGCGGCACGGCCGCTGGTGTGGTGCCAAGCGGTACGGCTGCCGGTGGAATGCCGGGTGGTACGGCCGCTGGTGCGATCCCAGGCGGTACGGGCGCCGCGCCCGGGGTCGGGGGCGGCGCGGACGCCGGTGGAGTGCCGGGCGGTGCGGACGCCGGTGGAGTGCCGGGCGGTGCGGACGCCGGTGGAGTGCCGGGCGGTGCGGACGCCGGTGGCGCGGCGCTCGCGTACCGGCTGCTCGCGGGCGGCCGGCCGATGGGCACCATCGTCATCGGGCGGGCCGGGTCCGCCGGCTTCCCCGACGAGGTGACCGGCCTTGTCGAGGACCTCAGCCGCCGGGTGGCGCTCGCCATCGGCGCGGCCCGCCAGTACGCGCGCCAGGCCACCATCAGCCGGGTGCTCCAGCGCGGGCTGCTGCCCGGCGCCGTCGCCGAGATCCCCGGGGTGCGCAGCGCGCTGGTGTACGAGCCGTGCGACAAGGGCGGGCCCAGCGGGGACTTCTACGACCTGTTCCCGGCCGGTGACGGACGCTGGTGCTTCGCGGTCGGCGACGTGCAGGGCAAGGGCCCCGAGGCCGCCGTCGTCATCGGGCTCGCCCGGCCCTGGCTGCGGCTGCTGGCCCGCGAGGGCTATCAGGTCGCGGAGGTCCTCGACCGGCTCAATCAGCTCCTGCTCGACGACGCGACGGAGGCGGCGGACGCGGCGGCCCGCGCGCTCGTGGCGACGGGCGGTCCCGGCCTGCTCGAACCGGAGGGTCCGCAGACACGTTTCCTGTCCATGCTCTACGGCGAGCTGGTGCCGGTGGAGGGCGGCGTGCGCTGCACGCTGGTCTCCGCGGGGCATCCGCTGCCGCTGGTACTGGAGCCGGACGGCAGCGTCCGGGAGGTGGCCGCGCCGCAGACCCTGCTCGGCGTCATCGAGGACGCCCGCTACACCGCCGAAACCTTCGAGCTGCACGCCGGTGACACGCTGCTGTGCGTCACCGACGGCGTGACCGAGCGCCGCAACGGCTCGCGCCAGTTCGATGACGACGACGGCCTGGCGACCGCGCTCTCCGGCTGCACCGGCCTGAACGCCCAGCTCGTCGCGGAACGCATCAGACGCCTGGTACACGAGTTCGGCCCGAACGCCCCGGAGGACGACCTGGCGCTGCTCGTGCTTCAGGCGGAGTGAGCGGAGTGAGGGGGGAGGAGAAAGCGACGGGACGGGACCGGCGGGTGGTCGGCGGTGCGGGTCGGTGGGTGCCCGCCAGGGTGGGCCGGCAGGTGTTCGGCGTGCGGGGTCGGCAGGTGTTCGGCGTGCGGGGTCGGCGGGTGGTCGCCCGCTCGGACTGGCGGTGGCCGGCTCGGACTGGCGGTCGCCCGCTCGGACTGGTGGTCGCTGGCTCGGACTGGCGGTGGCCGCTGGCGCGGGTCGGCAGGTGTTCGGCGTGCGGGGTCGGCAGGTGTTCGGCGTGTGGGATCGGTGGGTGGTCGCCCGCTCGGACTGGCGGTGGCCGGCTCGGACTGGCGGTGGCCGCTGGCGCGGGTCGGCAGGTGTTCGGCGTGCGGGATCGGTGGGTGGTCGGCTGTGCGCGGGAGAAGGGCGAGGGGTGCGGGACAATGGAAGGTATGCCTTCCGCACTTCCCGATGGTGAGCCCGTCCCCGACGACGGGGCGCTGCCCGCGCACGCCCTGGCCGGGGCCGCCGAGCGGCCCCTCGGGTTCTATCTCCACGTGCCGTACTGCGCGACCCGCTGCGGCTACTGCGACTTCAACACCTACACCGCCACCGAGCTGCGCGGCACCGGCGGCGTGCTCGCCTCCCGCGACAACTACGCCGAGACCCTGATCGACGAGGTCCGCCTCGCCCGCAAGGTGCTCGGCGACGACCCCCGCCCCGTCCGCACGGTCTTCGTCGGCGGCGGCACGCCGACCCTGCTCGCCGCCGGTGACCTCGTACGGATGCTCGCGGCGATCCGCGAGGAGTTCGGGCTCGCGGACGACGCGGAGATCACCACCGAGGCCAATCCGGAGTCCGTCGGCCCGGCGTACCTCGCGACCCTGCGGGCCGGCGGCTTCAACCGGATCTCCTTCGGCATGCAGAGCGCACGGCAGCACGTGCTCAAGGTCCTCGACCGCACCCACACCCCGGGCCGCCCCGAGGCGTGCGTCGCCGAGGCCCGCGCGGCCGGCTTCGAGCACGTGAACCTGGACCTCATCTACGGCACCCCCGGCGAGTCCGACGACGACTGGCGCGCCTCCCTCGACGCGGCCCTCGGCGCGGGCCCCGACCACGTCTCGGCGTACGCCCTGATCGTCGAGGAGGGGACCCAGCTCGCCCGGCGGATCCGGCGCGGCGAGGTCCCGATGACGGACGACGACGTGCACGCCGACCGGTACCTCATCGCCGACGAGGTGCTCGGCGCGGCGGGCTTCGAGTGGTACGAGGTCTCCAACTGGGCGACCTCGGCGGCGGCGCGCTGCCTGCACAACGAGCTGTACTGGCGCGGCGCCGACTGGTGGGGCGCCGGGCCGGGCGCGCACAGCCACGTGGGCGGGGTGCGGTGGTGGAACGTGAAGCATCCCGGCGCGTACGCGGGGGCGCTGGCGGCGGGGCGGTCGCCGGGGGCGGGGCGGGAGGTGCTGGCCGCGGAGGACCGGCGGGTGGAGCGGATCCTGCTGGAGCTGCGGCTTCGGGAGGGGGTGCCGCTTGCGTTGCTCCGGGAGGCGGGGGTGGCCGCCTCCCGCCGGGCCCTAAAGGACGGGCTGCTGGAGGCCGGGCCGTACGGGGCGGGGCGGGCCGTGCTGACCCTGCGGGGGCGGTTGCTCGCGGACGCGGTGGTGCGGGACCTGGTGGACTGACCCGGGGTTTTTCGCCCCCTCCGCCCCTGCCCGTCCCTTGTCTCCGGGGGCTGCCGCCCCCCAGGCCCCCGCTTCGGCCTGACGGTTTCGTCCTCAAGCGCCGGACGGGCTGAAATCACTCGCCCCCGGCGCCGTCACGAAGTCGATCAGTTCTTCCACCCTGCCCAGCAGGGCCGGCTCCAGGTCCTTGTACGAGTGGACGTGGGACAGGATGTGCTGCCAGGCGGCGCCCGTGTTCTCGGGCCAGCCCAGCGCCCGGCAGACCCCCGTCTTCCAGTCCTGGCCGCGCGGCACCCGGGGCCAGGCGGTGATGGACACGGCCGACGGCTTCACGGCCTCCCAGATGTCGATGTACGGGTGGCCGAGGACCAGGGCGTAGTCGCTGGTCACCGACTCCGCGATACGGGACTCCTTCGTGCCGGGAACCAGGTGGTCCACCAGGACGCCGAGCCGCGCGTCCGGCCCGGGGGCGAAGTCCGCGACGACGGCGGGCAGGTCGTCGACGCCCTCCAGGTACTCGACCACGACGCCCTCGATGCGCAGATCGTCGCCCCACACCCGCTCGACCAGTTCGGCGTCGTGGCGGCCCTCCACGTAGATCCGCCCGGCGCGCGCCACCCGGGCGCGGGCGCCGGGGACGGCGACCGAACCGGAGGCGGTCCGGGTGGGCCGTACGGGCGCGGCGGCGGAGGGGCGGACCAGGGTGACCGGACGGCCCTCCAGGAGGAAGCCGCGGGGCTGGAGCGGGAAGACCCGGTGTTTGCCGAAGCGGTCCTCCAGGGTCACCGTGCCCGCCTCGCAGCGGATCACGGCACCGCAGAACCCGGTGCCGGGGTCCTCGACCACCAGACCGGGGTCCGCCGGGACCTCGGGCACGGGCTTGTTCTTCTTCCACGGAGGGGTCAGGTCCGGCGAGTACTGGCGCATTCGGATGACGATAGGAGAAGGGGGGCCCGCATACCTCGTAACCGCTACGACACGCCGAAGCGGGTCGCCAGTGCGTCCCGCTGCGCGCGGACGAACGCCGCGTCCACCGCCGCGCCGTGGCCGGGCACGTAGACCGCGTCCTCGCCGCCCAGCGCGAGCAGCCGGTCCAGGGCCGCGGGCCACTGGGAGGTCACCGCGTCCGGGCCCGCCTGCGGCTCGCCCGACTCCTCGACCAGGTCGCCGCAGAAGACGATCTCGGGGGAGCCGGCGTCGCCCCGGACCAGGACCGCCAGGTCGTGGGCGGTGTGGCCGGGGCCCACGTTCGCCAGCAGGACCCGGGTGCCGCCGCCCAGGTCCAGGGTCCATTCGCCGGAGACCTGGTGGTGGGGGAGGACCAGGAGGTCCGCCGCCTCGTCCGCCGCCTCGGGGTCCAGGCCCTGGGCCACCGCGTCCGCGCGCAGTCCCTCGCGGTCCGCCGCCAGCAGCGCGGGCATGCCCACCGCCGCGAACACCTCCGCCCCGGCGAACGCCGCCGTGCCGAAGACGTGGTCGAAGTGGGGGTGCGTGAGCGCGATGTGCGTCACACGCCCCGCGGGGCCGAGCAGCCGGCCCGCCGCCGCCCGCAGCGCGGCCCCCTCGGCCAGGCTCGAACCGGTGTCGACCAGCAGCGCGGCGCCGTCGCCGACCACGAGTCCGGTCGTGCAGTCCCAGACGGGCAGGCGGGTCCGGCCGACCGCCGGCGCGAGTTCCTGCCACGCGGGCTCTTCCCAAGTCACCTTCATGCCATGACGCTAACGGCGGGGACGCGCGACGGCAGGACATCGCAGGACAGGTCGGTGCACCTCGTCACGGCGGGCGGGCCCGCCCTTGCCGGGGCCGTACCTCACGGCCGTACACTGGGCCGGGGAAGCTGGCACTCCCGTGCGCTGAGTGCCAGGGTGAAGGACGCGGAGCGATCTTGGAGGTGTGCGCGATGCTCAGTGAACGCAGGCTCGAGGTGCTGCGCGCCATCGTCCAGGACTACGTCGGGACCGAGGAGCCGGTCGGTTCCAAGGCCCTCACCGAGCGGCACAGCCTCGGCGTCTCCCCGGCGACGGTGCGCAACGACATGGCGGCCCTGGAGGACGAGGGGTTCATCGCGCAGCCGCACACCAGCGCCGGGCGCATCCCCACGGACAAGGGCTACCGGCTGTTCGTCGACAAGCTCGCCGGCGTGAAGCCGATGACGGCGCCCGAGCGCCGGGCCATCCAGAACTTCCTCGACGGCGCCGTCGACCTCGACGACGTGGTGGGCCGTACGGTGCGGCTGCTCGCGCAGCTCACCCGGCAGGTCGCGGTGGTGCAGTACCCGTCGCTGACCCGGTCGACCGTGCGTCACGTGGAGCTGCTGTCGCTCGCCCCGGCGCGGGTGATGCTGGTCCTCATCACGGACACCGGGCGGGTCGAGCAGCGCATGATCGACTGTCCGGCCCCGTTCGGGGAGGCCTCGCTCGCGGACCTGCGGGCGCGGCTGAACAGCAGGGTCGCGGGCCGCCGCTTCGCGGACGTCCCGCCGCTGGTGCAGGACCTGCCGGAGGCCTTCGAGGCGGAGGACCGCGGCACGGTCTCGACGGTGCTCTCCACCCTCCTCGAAACGCTGGTGGAGGAGACCGAGGAGCGGCTGATGATCGGCGGCACCGCCAATCTCACCCGCTTCGGGCATGACTTTCCCCTCACCATCCGGCCCGTCCTCGAAGCCCTGGAGGAACAGGTCGTTCTCCTCAAACTCCTCGGCGAGGCGGGGGATTCGGGCATGACCGTACGGATCGGTCACGAGAACGCCTATGAGGGACTCAACTCCACATCCGTGGTCTCGGTCGGCTACGGTTCGGGCGGCGAGGCAGTGGCCAAACTCGGCGTGGTCGGACCGACCCGCATGGATTACCCGGGAACGATGGGAGCGGTACGCGCAGTGGCACGGTACGTCGGACAGATCCTGGCGGAGTCGTAGGTGGCCACGGACTACTACGCCGTACTCGGCGTGCGCCGCGACGCGTCCCAGGACGAGATCAAGAAGGCGTTCCGGAGGCTCGCGCGCGAGCTGCACCCGGACGTGAATCCCGATCCGAAGACGCAGGAGCGCTTCAAGGAGATCAACGCCGCCTACGAGGTCCTGTCGGACCCGCAGAAGAAGCAGGTCTACGACCTCGGCGGCGACCCGCTCTCGCAGAGCGGCGGCCAGGGCGCGGGCGGCTTCGGCGCCGGCGGCTTCGGCAACTTCTCGGACATCATGGACGCGTTCTTCGGGACGGCGTCGCAGCGCGGGCCGCGCTCGCGCACGCGCCGCGGCCAGGACGCGATGATCCGGCTGGAGATCGACCTCGACGAGGCCGCCTTCGGCACGACCAAGGACATCCAGGTCGACACCGCCGTCGTCTGCACCACGTGCAACGGCGAGGGCGCCGCGCCCGGTACCACCGCGCAGACCTGTGACATGTGCCGCGGCCGCGGCGAGGTGTCGCAGGTGACGCGGTCCTTCCTGGGCCAGGTCATGACGTCCCGGCCCTGCCCGCAGTGCCAGGGCTTCGGGACGGTCGTGCCGACCCCGTGCCCGGAGTGCGCGGGCGACGGGCGCGTACGCTCCCGCCGGACCCTGACCGTGAAGATCCCGGCCGGTGTGGACAACGGCACGCGGATCCAGCTCGCGGGCGAGGGCGAGGTCGGCCCCGGCGGCGGCCCGGCAGGTGACCTCTACGTCGAGATCCACGAGCTGCCGCACGCGACCTTCCAGCGCCGCGGCGACGACCTGCACTGCACGGTCACCATCCCGATGACCGCGGCGGCGCTCGGCACGAAGGTGCCGCTGGAGACCCTCGACGGCCTCGAAGAGGTCGACATCCGGCCCGGCACCCAGTCCGGGCAGTCGATCCCGCTGCACGGCCGGGGCATCACGCATCTGCGCGGCGGCGGCCGCGGCGACCTCATCGTGCACGTCGAGGTGACCACGCCGACCAAGCTCGAACCGGAGCAGGAGCGGCTGCTGCGCGAGCTGGCGCAGCTGCGCGGCGAGGAGCGGCCCACGGGGCAGTTCCAGCCGGGCCAGCAGGGCCTGTTCTCCCGCCTCAAGGACGCCTTCAACGGCCGCTGACGGACGCCCTCCCCGGCCGCGGACAGCGGCCGGGGACCGCCGTTCCGCGCGGCCGCTGCCGGGCGGAAGGGCGGATTCGGACTTGTCCCCAGGACGTGACAACATGCCGTCATGTCCTCCGCGCTGACCGGTCTCCTCCGGTATCCGATCGTGCAGGCCCCCATGGCGGGCGGCGTCTCGGTGCCGCAGCTCGCCGCCGCCGTGTCCGACGCCGGCGGCCTCGGATTCCTCGCCGCCGGGTACAAGACCGCCGACGGCATGTACCAGGAGATCAAGCAGCTCCGCGGGCTCACGTCCGGCCCGTTCGGCGTGAACCTCTTCATGCCGCAGCCCGATCTGGCCGACCCGTCGGCCGTCGGCGTCTACGCCCACCAGCTCGCCGGAGAGGCCGCCTGGTACGGGACCGAGCTGGGCGACCCCGACAGCGGCCGCGACGACGGCTACGAGGTCAAGCTCGCCGTCCTGCTGGACAACCCGGTGCCGGTGGTCTCCTTCCACTTCGGCTGCCCGGCGCCCGACGTCCTCGCCGCGCTGGCCCGCGTCGGCACCACGACGATGGTGGCCGCGACCACGCCCGAGGAGGCGCTGGCCGTGCAGCAGGCGGGCGCCGACGCGGTGATCATGCAGGGCGTCGAGGCGGGCGGCCACCAGGGCACCCACCGCGACAGCGTCGAGACCGACGGCGCCGGACTCGGACTGCTTGCCCTGCTCGCCCGTACCCGCGAGACCGTCCATCTCCCGCTGATCGCGGCCGGCGGCATCATGCGCGGCAGCCAGATCGCCGCGGTGCTCGCGGCGGGCGCGAGCGCCGCCCAGCTCGGCACGGCCTTCCTCGCCACCCCGGAATCGGGTGCCGCCCTCATCCACAAGCGGGCCCTGACCGACCCGCTGTTCGTCCGTACGGAACTGACCCGGGCGTTCTCCGGGCGCCCGGCCCGGGGACTGGTCAACCGTTTCCTGCGCGAGCACGGCCCGTACGCGCCCGCCGCCTACCCCGACGTCCACCACCTCACCTCGCCGCTGCGCAAGGCGGCGGCCAAGGCGGGCGACGCGCAGGGCATGGCGCTGTGGGCGGGGCAGGGGCACCGGCTGGCGCGCGAACTGCCCGCGGGACAGCTCGTGGAGGTGCTGGCGGCCGAACTCGAAGCGGCCAGGACAGCGTTGTCAGGGCCGCCCGGAGCGGTCGGCGGGGTGGCGCAGGGCTTCCTCGACGGTGAGGTGACCGGATGACAGCGCCCGTGTTCGTGGTCGAGCACTTCGACGCCGGTGGCGGCGGACGCTATGTGCTCGACGGGCCCGAGGGGCGGCACGCCGTCTCCGTGAAGCGGCTGCGGCCCGGCGAGGACGTGATCCTCACCGACGGGGCGGGGCGGTGGGCGGACTGCGTGGTGACGGACACCGAGGGCAAGGACCGGCTGATCGTCCACATGGACTCGGTGGCCGAGGAACCGGCCGAGGCCCCCCGTATCACCGTCGTCCAGGCGCTGCCCAAGGGCGACCGCGGGGAGCTCGCCGTGGAGACCATGACGGAGACCGGTGTGGACGCGATCGTCCCGTGGGCCGCCTCCCGCTGCATCACCCAGTGGAAGGGCGAGCGCGGGCAGAAGGCGCTCGCCAAGTGGCGGGCCACCGCCCGCGAGGCCGGCAAGCAGTCCAGGCGGGTCCGCTTCCCCGAGGTCGCGGACGCGATGACGACCAAAAACGTTGCCGCACTTCTCGCCAGAGCCGAACTGGCCGTGGTGCTGCACGAGGACCGGGACGTCGGAAGCCAAGCGCTCGCCACCGTCGAACTGCCCGACGCCGGGGAGATCGTGCTGGTCGTCGGCCCCGAAGGGGGCGTCTCTCCCGAGGAGCTGGCGCAGTTCACCGGGGCGGGCGCGACCGCCTGCCGCCTGGGGCGCAGCGTGCTGCGCACCTCGACCGCGGGGACCGCCGCGGCGGCCCTGCTGCTCGGGCGCACCGGCCGCTGGTCCTGACCGGACCGAGCGGCCGGCCGGACACCGGTGTACGACCGGCGTACGCGGGTACCGGCGTGGAACCGACGTACATGGGGGACGTGTTGGAACTCGCACAGGTGCGGCTGCTCGTCACGGACTTCGCCGCCTGCTACCGCTTCTACGCCGAAGTCCTCGCCCTGAAGCCCCAGTCGGGCGCGGCGGAGGGACCGTACGAGAAGTTCTCGCCCGCCACCGGGTCGGCCGGGATAGCGCTCCAGGACCGGGCGGTCATGGCCGAGGTCCTCGGCGAGGTCGGCAGTGAGGCGGCGGGGCACCGTTCGCTCGTCGTGCTGCGCGTCGACGACCTGGACGCCTACTGCGAGGCGGTCGCCGCGCGGGGCGGGGTCCTGGTGCACGGTCCCGCGCCGCTGACCGACCGCATGCGCGTCGCCCATCTCAAGGACCCCGAGGGCAATCTCGTGGAACTCCAGGAGTGGCTGCTGCTCCGCAGTTGACGCACGTCGCACGGGTGTGCGGTCCGGGTGTGGCCGCATGAGGTCTACCGCCGGACCCGTGACGGTGGCACCCTGCCGTCCATGGGGGCTATGAGGCGTTTACGGCATCGCGTGGGCCGCAGGAAGGTGTTCGCCGCGGTCGCGCTGGGTGGGTCCGCGGTGTTCGGTGTGGCGGCGTGCGAGCCCGGTGACATGAACACCGCCACCGTGGCGTACACGACGCAGGAACAGGCGACCGCGGAGCTGGAGCGGCAGGGCGTCGACGTGCAGTGGCTGACCTGCACGGCCAACTACGGTGACGGCAACAAGGCGTACACGCCCGGCAACACGCCGACGTCCGGCCGGGAGACCGTGGCCGACGTGGACTGTCAGGGCGAGTCCAAGGACGGCCGTGAGATCACCGTCAGGGGCAAGGTCACGCAGGCGGTCGACGGCAAGTGCGTACGGGGGAGCCTCACGGCCAGGGTCGCGGGCAAGGAATGGTTCCACGTGGGCGTGCTCGGCGACTGCAACGCCCCCGACTCCGAGACCCCCACACCGCCCGCCACCTGGGAGCCCGACGAGCCGGACCAGCCCGACGAGCCCGGCGCGACGGTCACCGTGACCGAGACGGTCTGGTGCAAGGACGACCCCAAGTGCTGGCCCGCCAACGGCAAATGACCGCCGGGGTCCTCTGAAACGCCTGAGGCACATGACAGCGGAAGGTGTCGGAGAGCCGGAAGTGGTGCCCGCCTCTGTCCGCGGGGGCCGTCCCTGCATAGGGTGATCGGGTGACACAGTCCGTACCCTCCGCATATCTCCGGTTTCCGCACGTGCACGGCGACCTCGTCGCCTTCACCGCCGAGGACGACGTCTGGGTCGCCCCGATCGACGGCGGCGGACGCGCCTGGCGGGTCAGCGCCGACAACGTGCCCGTGAACCATCCGCGTATCTCCCCCGACGGCACCACCGTCGCCTGGACCTCCACCCGGGACGGAGCGCCCGAGGTGCATGCGGCCCCCGTCGACGGCGGCCGGTCGCAGCGCCTCACCTACTGGGGGAGCAACAGGACCCAGGTCCGTGGCTGGACCCCGGACGGACACGTCCTGGCGCTCAGCACCCACGGCCAGGCCTCGCTGCGGCGCAGCTGGGCCCGCGCCGTCCCGCTCGACGGCGGCCCCCCGGCCACCCTGCCGTACGGACCCGTGGGCGACGTCGCGTACGGGCCCGGCATCCTGCTGCTGTCCGCGCCGATGGGGCGCGAGGCCGCCTGGTGGAAGCGGTACCGCGGCGGCACGGCGGGCAAGCTGTGGATCGACCGCGAGGGCGACGGCGAGTTCGTCCGGCTGCACGAAGGGCTCGACGGCAACATCGAGTACCCGATGTGGGTGGGCTCCAAGGGGTCGGAACGGGTCGCGTTCCTCTCCGACCACGAGGGCACCGGCGCCCTGTGGTCCTCCCTCGCCGACGGCTCCGACCTGCGCCGCCACACCCCCGTCGACCAGGGCTTCTACGCCCGGCACGGGTCCACCGACGGCACCCGGGTGGTGTACTCGTGCGCCGGTGAACTCTGGCTCCTCGACGACCTCGACGGCGCCGAACCGCGCCGCCTCGACATCCGGCTCGGCGGCCAGCGCGCCGACCTCCAGCCGCATCCGGTGAGCGCCGCCCGCTGGTTCGGCGCGGGCGCCCCCGACCACACCGGACGCGGCAGCGCCGTCTCCGTGCGCGGAGCCGTCCACTGGATCACCCACCGCTCGGGCCCTGCCCGCGCGCTCGCCGCCGAACAGGGCGTCCGCGCCCGGCTGCCCCGCACCTTCCGCGCCGCCGGCGAGGAGTACGTGGTGTGGGTGACCGACGCCGAGGGCGACGACGCCCTGGAGTTCGCCCCCGCGACCGGCGCCGCCCCCGGCGCGACCCCGCGCCGGCTCGCCGCCGGGCAGCTCGGCCGGGTCCTCGGGCTCGCCATGGCCCCCGACGGCAGCCGGGCCGCCGTCGCCTCCCACGACGGCCGCGTCCTGCTCGTCGAGCGTGAGACCGGCGAGGTACGGGAGGTCGACCGCAGCGGTGACGGCGAGGTCTCCGGACTCGTCTTCTCGCCCGACTCCTCCTGGCTCGCCTGGTCCCACCCCGGGCCCCGGCCGCTCCGCCAGCTCAAGATCGCCAACACCGCCGATCTGTCGGTGACCGAGGCGACCCCCCTGCGCTTCCGCGACTACGCGCCCGCCTTCACGCTCGACGGCAAGCACCTCGCCTTCCTCTCGGCGCGCTCCTTCGACCCGGTCTACGACGAGCACGTCTTCGACCTCGCCTTCGTCGGCGGCTCCCGGCCGCACCTGATCACGCTCGCCGCGACCACCCCCTCGCCGTTCGGGCCGCAGCGCCACGGCCGCCCCTTCGAGGCACCGGACAAGGACGAGACCCCCGACAGCGAGGGCGCCTCCACCACCCGGATCGACCTCGACGGGCTCGCCGACCGCATCGTGGCGTTCCCCGTGGAGGCCGCCCGCTACTCGGGGCTGCGCGCCGCCAAGGACGGCGTGCTGTGGCTCAGGCACCCGGTGCGCGGCGTGCTCGGCTCCTCCAGAGCGACCCCCGACGACCCGGACCCGCGCACCGAGCTGGAACGTTACGACCTGGCGCAACAGCGCATCGAGCACCTCGCCGCCGACGCCGACCACTTCGCCGTCAGCGGCGACGGCAAGCGGGTGCTGCTGTGGACCGACGGCAAGCTCAAGGTCGTACCCAGCGACCGGCGCGCCCCGGCCGACGACGACAGCGACTCCAACATCACCGTCGACCTCTCCCGGATCCGGCAGAGCGTCGACCCGGCCGCCGAGTGGCGGCAGATGTTCGAGGAGACGGGCCGGCTGATGCGGGACAACTTCTGGCGTCCCGACCTGGGCGGTGTCGACTGGGACGCGGTGCTCGACCGGTACCGGCCGGTCCTGGAGCGGGTCGCCACCCACGACGACCTGGTGGACCTGCTCTGGGAGGTGCAGGGCGAGCTCGGCACCTCGCACGCCTACGTCACCCCGTCCGGCGGCCGGGCCGGCGCCGACTACACGCAAGGGCTGCTCGGCGCGGACATCTCCCGGCACGAGGACGGGAGTTGGCGCATCGACCGGATCCTGCCCTCGGAGACCTCCGACCCCGAGGCGCGGGCCCCGCTCGCCGCGCCCGGTGTCGCCGTACGGGCCGGGGACGCCATCGTCGCGGTCGGCGGCCGGGCGGTCGACCCGGTCACCGGGCCCGGGCCGCTGCTCGTCGGCACGGCGGGGCGGCCGGTCGAGCTGACCGTCTCCCCGTCCGGCGGCGGCGACCACCGGCACGCCGTGGTCGTGCCGCTCGCGGACGAGGAGCCGCTGCGGTACCACGCCTGGGTCGCGGACCGGCGCGCCTACGTCCACGAGCAGTCCGGCGGGCGTCTCGGGTATCTGCACGTGCCCGACATGCAGGCGCCCGGCTGGGCCCAGATCCACCGGGATCTGCGGATCGAGGTGGCCAAGGACGGGCTGATCGTGGACGTCCGTGAGAACCGCGGCGGGCACACCTCACAGCTCGTCATCGAAAAGCTCGCGCGCCGCATCGTCGGCTGGGACGTGCCCCGCGGGATGCGGCCCTTCAGCTATCCCGAGGACGCGCCGCGCGGGCCCGTCGTCGCCGTCGCCAACGAGTTCTCCGGCTCCGACGGCGACATCGTGAACGCGGCGATCAAGGCGCTCGGCATCGGGCCCGTCGTCGGCACCCGCACCTGGGGCGGCGTGGTGGGGATCGACAGCCGGTACCGCCTGGTCGACGGCACGCTCGTCACCCAGCCCAAGTACGCGATCTGGCTGGAGGGGTACGAGTGGGGCGTGGAGAACCACGGCGTCGATCCGGACGTCGAGGTGGTTCAGCGGCCGCAGGACTACGCCGCCGGGCGGGACGTCCAGCTCGACGAGGCGGTGCGGATCGCGCTGGCCGCGCTGGCGGAGAATCCGGCCAAGTCCGCGCCCGGGTTGCCTGAGCTGCCCGAGTCGCCTGGGGTGGCTGGGCTGTGAGACATCGGGGTGCCGTCCGTCCTGTGTTCGGCGGGCGGCACCCCGACAGGCGCAAGCACCGGGCCGATACGATGCCGACACCAGTGATCAGCGGGCGTGAGGAGGCACACGCATGTCGGGAGAACCGCAGGACGACTGCCTGTTCTGCAAGATCGTCGCGGGGCAGATTCCGGCGACGGTGGTGCGCGAGACCGAGACCACCTTCGCCTTCCGTGACATAAACCCGCAGGCGCCGACGCATGTCCTCGTGATCCCCCGGGCGCACCACGCGGACGCCGCCGCGCTCGGCGCCGCCGAACCGGCGCTCGCCGCCGACGTGCTGCGCGAGGCCGGCGAGGTCGCGGCCCAGGAGGGGCTGGACAGCTACCGCGTGGTGTTCAACACCGGTACGGGGGCGGGGCAGACCGTCTTCCACGCGCACGCCCACGTGCTGGGCGGCCGCGGCCTCCAGTGGCCCCCCGGCTGAGGCGGCGGGCGCCAGACCGTGTCCGTACGTGAACTGGTGGTCCTCGGCACCGCCAGCCAGGTCCCCACCCGGCACCGCAACCACAACGGCTATCTGCTGCGCTGGGACGGGGAGGGGTTCCTGTTCGATCCCGGCGAGGGCACGCAGCGGCAGATGCTGCGTGCCGGGGTCGCCGCGCACGATCTGCACCGGATCTGCGTGACGCATTTTCATGGCGATCATTCGTTGGGTCTCTCCGGGGTGATCCAGCGCATCAACCTCGACCAGGTGCCGCATCCGGTGACCGCGCACTATCCGCGCTCCGGGCAGCGGTTCTTCGACCGGCTGCGGTACGCGACGGCGTATCGCGAGACCGTGGGGGTGAGCGAGGCGCCCGTCGATGCCGATGGGGTTGTGGTGACGACCGGCTCGTACACGCTCGAGGCGCGGTTGCTGTCGCATCCCGTCGAGGCGTTCGGGTACCGGCTGGTGGAGCCGGACGGGCGGCGGATGCTGCCCCGGCTGCTCGCCGAGCGAGGGGTGACGGGGCCCGATGTCGGGGTGCTTCAGCGGGAGGGCGTGCTGCGGGGCGTCACGCTGGACGAGGTCAGCGAGGTGCGGCGGGGGCAGCGGTTCGCGTTCGTCATGGACACCCGGCTGTGCGAGGGGGTGTTCGCGCTCGCCGAGGGGGCCGATCTGCTCGTCATCGAGTCGACCTTCCTCGACGAGGACGAGCGGCTCGCCACGGATCACGGGCATCTCACCGCCGGGCAGGCCGGGCGGGTCGCGCGTGAGTCCGGCGTGCGGCATCTGGTGCTGACACACTTCAGTCAGCGGTACTCGGATTCTGGGGGAGAGTTCGAGCGGCAGGCTCGGGCGGCCGGGTTCGAGGGGGAGCTGACCGTGGCGCACGATCTGGTTCGGGTGCCTGTGCCCAAGCGGGTCTGACGGTCGGTGCGGGGGCTTCGGCTGCGGCTCCGGTGGGTGGGCTCCGGCTCCGGTGGGGGGCGGGGCCGTCCTGGTACATCCGCCCGTCGCTTGCGCGGTCGCCTGACTTCCCTACGGGGCTCCCGTATCGGTACGACCACGCAATCGACGGGCATGTGATGTACCGGTACGCCCCCTCCCGTGCGCGGGCGGCCGCGCGTCGTACGGGGTGCCGGTCATTTCGAAGCGAGATCGCCGTACGATGCTTCGATGCCCCTCCCCAAAGCTGAACTGCACCTGCACATCGAAGGCACGCTCGAGCCCGAGCTGGCCTTCGCGCTCGCCGCGCGCAACGGCGTCACCCTGCCGTACGCGGATACCGAGGAGCTGCGGGAGGCGTATCTCTTCGAGGACCTTCAGTCCTTTCTCAATCTCTATTACCGGCTCATGACTGTGCTGCGGACGGAGGAGGACTTCGCCGATCTTGCCGATGCCTATCTCGCGCGGGCTGCCGCGCAGGGCGTGCGGCATGCGGAGATCTTCTTCGATCCGCAGGCCCATCTGGCCCGTGGGGTGGACATGGGGGTTGTGGTGGGCGGGCTGTCCCGGGCGCTCGGGAGGAGTGTGGAGACACACGGCGTCTCCACTCAGTTGATCATGTGTTTCCTGCGGGACGAGTCCGCCGAGTCGGCTCTTACGACGCTGGAGGCCGCCCGGCCCCACCTCGACCGCATTACCGGCATCGGGCTCGACTCGGCCGAGGTGGGGCACCCGCCGGCCAAGTTCCGCGAGGTGTACGAGGCCGCCGCCGCGCTCGGGCTGCGGCGGGTCGCGCACGCGGGCGAGGAAGGACCGCCGTCGTACATCACCCAGGCCCTGGACGAGCTGGGCGTCGAGCGGATCGACCACGGGCTGCGCTGCATGGAGGACCCCGGGCTGGTCGAGCGGCTGGTGCGGGAGCGGGTGCCGCTGACGCTGTGCCCGCTGTCGAACGTACGGCTTCGCGCGGTGGACGTCCTGGCGGAGCACCCGCTGCCCGCGATGCTGGACGCCGGGCTGCTCTGCACCGTCAACTCCGACGACCCCGCCTATTTCGGCGGCTACGCGGGCGACAACTTCCGTGCCGTGCACGAGGCGCTCGGGCTCGACCGGGAGCGGTTGCGGCTGCTGGCCCGCAACTCCTTCCTCGCCTCCTTCCTGGAGCACGACGAGGAGCGGCGGGCCCGCTACCTCGCCGAGGTCGAGGCGTACGAGTTCACGGCGGCGGACGAGGTCGCGTAGAGGCTGCTCGCGTCAGGCGGGGCCCGGGCCCGGTGCCGCCGTCTGCCGGGGGCCCGCCGTGTCGTACGCCGTCCGCTGGGCGGGGAGGGCGTCCAGCGGGACCTCGACGACCTCGACCAGCGCTGGTTCCGGGGCGCGGCCGCCGCGCAGGACGACGCGGGGCAGCAACGGGCGGCCGGTGGTGTGCAGTGCCACCGCCGCCATGGGGAGCGCGAGCAGGAGCAGGACGGCCGCCAGGACCAGGCCCATCGCCGGGTAGCCGGCCTCGGCCGACAGCAGGCTGCCCACCAGCGGGCCGCACGCCGTGCCGAGCGAGGAGGCCGAGCCCACGAACACCGCCCACCGGCCGCGCGGGTCCATGGCGGCGGCGAGGCCCAGCAGGTAGGACAGCACGATCGGGTAGAGCGTGTTCCAGGCGATCTCGCCGGTCGCGAAGGACGTCAGGTCGTCGGCCGCGGCGCTGGCCGCGATGCAGCAGGCGATCAGGACCGTGCCCACGCCGACCGGCAGCGCGCGGCCGAGCCGGTGGCCCACGGCGCCCGCGCCGATCACGCCGAGCAGTCCGGCGCCGAGCGCCACGGCGAAGACGGCACCTACGGTGACCTCGCTCAGCCCGGCCTGGCTCAGGCCGATCCGGCCGCTGACGCCCCACAGGGAGTTCTGGGCGCACGACCACAGGACCATCGCCCCGGCGAGGACGAACCCGGCGCGGGGGAAGGGGCGGCGGGCAGTGGTGTGCGGGGTGTGCGCGGTGGTGCGGGTCTCGGTTTCCAGGCGGCCGGTCGCGGGCCAGGCCAGCAGCGCGGTGAGCGCGATCGCGGCCAGCGGCTGGCCGTGCCCCGGGCCCAGGTGAGGGACCGTCAGGTATACCGCGCCGGCCAGCGCCGAGACGCTGAGCAGGCCGAGCGTGGAGAGACGGTGCGGGTCGCGCTGGGCGGCGATGCCCGTGGCGGCGACGGTGGTCACGGTGCCGGAGCCGAAGCCGCCGGCCATCGCGCCGACGACGACCGCGGGTATCGAGGTGGTCAGGGCGGCGGTGCCGAAGCCTGCGGCGGCCAGCAGCAGTCCCACGCGGGCCAGCCCGCGGGGGCCGATCCGGTCGACGCGGGAGGCGAGCAGGAAGCCGGCGGCGGCCGAACTCAGCAGCAGGGCGCTGCCTGTCGAACCGGCCTGCGTGGCGGAGAGCGGAAGCCCCGCGTCCAGCCTGCCGACGGTGGTGGGGAGGAGGTACGGAGCGAGGTACCCGGCCGTGAAAAGGGCGACGAGGGACCAGGGCGGGGTGGTGCGGGCGGACACGGGCGTTCCCAGGGCATGCGAAGGAAGCGGCTCGATCGAGCGCGATGAAGGGGGGTGGGCGGCCGTCGACGGACAGGAACGCGCGGGCAATTTGTATCAAGGGCACAGGCGCGCAAAGAAGCTGAGTGGATGTGATCTACGACATATTGAGTTTGGGGTGAGGGAGAGGGGGTAGCCACGTTTGCCGACCGTTTCTCTTAAGGTTCGCGAAGCGGCCTAAAAGGGGCGCGAAGCTGTATCGATGTGCGGCTCCGCCGCGCGGGCGCGACCAGCCACGAAGGCGCCGCAGCCGCCCGGAGTGGACCGGTGGCAGCCTCGATGGCGCGTGAGCCGGGTAAGGCAGAAACGACCGGCGTCAGCGCCAGCTCGGTGAGCCCGCGCCGCCCGGCGCAGCCGCCTCCGCCTTCGCCCGGATCTCCCGCATCACCGCGACGATCCGCGCCTCGTGGGCGGGGGTCAGCCGGGCCACCGGTACCGAGCAGCTGATGGCGTCCTGGGCGGGAGTGTCGTAGCGCAGGGCGAAGCCGAAGCCGACGATGCCGAGGACGCCCTCCTCGTGATCGACGGAGTAGCCGCGGGCGCGGACCGTCGCGAGGTCGGCGGCGAGTGCGGCGCGGTCGGTGAGGGTGTGGGGCGTGGCGGCCGGATAGGGGCCCTCGGGCAGCGCGTCGTCGGGGCGTTCGGCCAGCAGTGCCTTGCCGAGCGCGCCCACGTGGGCGGGCAGGCGCCGGCCGACCCGGCTGATCGTGCGCAGGTATTCGTGGGACTCGCGCGTCGCCAGGTAGGCCACGTCCGCGCCGTCGAGACGGCCCAGGTGGATGGTCTCGCCGAGCGCCTCGGACGCCTCGTCCAGGTACGGGCGGACGGCGCGCACCCTCGGGTCGGAGTCCAGGTAGCTGGTGCCGGTGAGCAGGGCGTGGATGCCGATGCCGTACAGGGAGCCGGTGGCGTCCGTGCGGACCCAGCCGCGGCCGATCAGGGTCTGGAGCAGGGCGTACATCGAACTGCGCGGGACCTGGAGGGCGTCCGCGAGTTCCTGGAGGCGGGCCGGGCGGTCGCCGCGCGCGGCCAGCAGTTCCAGCAGCTCGACGGTGCGGGCGGCGGACTTCACCTCGCGGACTCCGCGCTCCTGCTCCTGACTCGGTTCCGGCATGCGCAGATCGTAAAGCGACTCAAGTCCTGCCATTGACGCTGCGTGGTCATCTATCTAGTCTCCATCTCCATACGTAGATCACGTCTACATACAGAGACGAGGAGTTGCCCTGTGACCGCTGACCTGACCATCGCCGAGGTCCGGCTGACCCCGATCCTGGTCGCCGACCCGCCGCTGCTGAACACCCAGGGCGTGCACCAGCCGTACACACCCCGGCTGATCGTCGAGGTCGTCACGGCCGACGGGGTCACCGGCGCCGGCGAGACGTACGGCGACACCAAGTACCTGGAGCTGGCACGGCCCTTCGCCGACAAGCTGGTGGGGCACAAGGTCTCCGACCTCAACGGGCTCTTCGTGCTCGCCGACGAGGTCGCCGTCGACCGGGGGCGGGTGGAGAACCAGGTCGACGTCGGCGGGCTGCGCGGGGTGCAGACCGCCGACAAGCTGCGGCTGTCCGTCCTGTCGGGGTTCGAGGTCGCCTGTCTCGACGCGCTCGGCAAGGCGCTCGGGCTGCCCGTGCACGCCCTCCTCGGCGGCAAGCTGCGCGACTCCGTCGAGTACAGCGCCTATCTCTTCTACAAGTGGGGCCGCCATCCCGAGGGGGTGGAGAGCGAGAAGGACGACTGGGGTGCCGCCCTCGATCCGGCCGGGGTCGTCGCGCAGGCCCGCACCTTCACCGAGCGGTACGGGTTCACCTCGTTCAAGCTCAAGGGCGGTGTCTTCCCGCCCGAGCAGGAGATCGCCGCCATCCGCGCGCTCGCGGAGGCGTTCCCCGGGCATCCGCTGCGGCTCGACCCCAACGGCGCCTGGTCGGTGGAGACCTCGCTGAAGGTCGCGGACGAGCTGGGCGACGTACTCGAATACCTGGAGGACCCGGCGCTCGGCACCGCCGCCATGGCCGAGGTCGCCGCAGCCACGTCCGTGCCGCTCGCCACCAACATGTGCGTCACCACGTTCGCGGAGATAGCGGAGGCCTTCACCAAGGGGGCCGTACAGGTCGTGCTCTCCGACCACCACTACTGGGGCGGGCTGCGCAACACCCGCGAACTGGCCGCCGTCTGCCGCACCTTCGGCGTCGGCGTCTCCATGCACTCCAACACCCACCTGGGCATCAGCCTCGCCGCCATGACCCACGTCGCGGCGACCGTCCCGGACCTCCACCACGCCTGCGACTCCCACTACCCCTGGCAGTCCGAGGACGTCCTCACCGAGCGCCTCGCCTTCGAGGGCGGCAGGGTCCGGGTCTCCGACGCCCCCGGGCTCGGCGTCGAACTCGACCGCGACAAGCTGGCGTTCCTGCACCGGCGCTGGCTGGATGCAGACGCCGCCCTGCGCGACCGCGACGACGCGGCCGCCATGCGCGTCGCCGACCCCGAGTGGGTCACCCCCTCCGTCCCGCGCTGGTAGAAGGCGGGCGCGACGGCCGGATCAGGACACGTCCGGTCACCGCTCCGGCGCCGGGCGCTCCCCGGCGTGGTGCACACTGGCCTGATCCGCACCACGTCAGGGAGCGCACCGTGATCGCGTCCAACGGAGAGGGACAGCACCGCACACACCACGCCGCGCCCGGGGCATCCGGCGGGCCGGCGCGCGTACCGGATCACCGCCAGGCCCACCTCGCGTCCGACGGCCGGGAGATCCCGCACTGCCAGGCCCACGTCGACCCGCTCGCCGCGCTGCGCGGCCCGCACGATCCGCCCTGGGACGTCTATCTGACGGGGACGGTCTTCCTCGACATCATCTTCACCGGGCTCGGCTCCGCCCCGGTGCGCGGGACCGAGTCCTGGGCCCGCGGCATGGGTTCGAGCCCCGGCGGCGTCGCCAACATGGCGACCGCGCTGGCCCGGCTCGGACTGCGCACCTCGCTCGCGGCGGCCTTCGGCGACGACCACTACGGGGAGTACTGCTGGGACGCGCTCTCCCAGGGGGAGGGCATCGACCTCTCGCCGTCGCGCACCGTACGCGGCTGGCACTCGCCGGTCACCGTGTCGATGGCCTACGAGGGCGAGCGGACCATGGTCAGCCACGGCCACGAGCCGCCGCCCGTGGAACCGGCCCCGGACCACGCCCCGCGCGCGCGTGCCGCCGTCGCCTCCCTGACGCCCGGCGTCCGCGCGCCCTGGATCGCCGAGGCCGCGGACGCCGGCAGCCTGATCTTCGCGGACGTCGGCTGGGACGACACCGGCCGCTGGGACCTGGCCGGCCTCGCCGACCTGGAGCACTGCGAGGCGTTCCTGCCGAACGCCGAGGAGGCCATGCGCTACACCGGCGCCGCCTCCCCCAGGGCGGCGGCCCACGCGCTCACCGGGCACGTGCCGCTCGCCGTGGTCACCCTCGGTGCCGAGGGCGCCTACGCGGTGGACGGCAGGACCGGCGAGACCGCGGAGGTGCCGGCCATCGCCGTCGAGGCCATGGACCCCACCGGCGCCGGTGACGTCTTCGTCGCCGGGTTCGTCACCGGGGCGCTCGCCGACTGGCCGCTCGCCGACCGGCTCGCCTTCGCCGGGCTGACCGCCGCGCTCTCCGTGCAGGAGTTCGGCGGCTCCCTGTCCGCCCCCGGCTGGTCCGAGATCGCCGCCTGGTGGCGCCGCGTGCAGTCCGTCGACGACCAGGACCCGGCTGCGCTGCGCCGCTACGCCTTCCTGGAGGGGCTGATCCCCGAGGTCACCCGCCCCTGGCCGCTGCGCCGGGCGGTCCCCACGATCGGCTTCGGCGGCACGGCCTGAGGACGGGGGAGCGGGGCGGCGGCCAAAAAGTCCTACAGCACTGTCACCCCACCGTCGTACCCTGGAAGCGCAAGGCTGCCCCCGTGGCAAGCGTGCCGATCGAGGAGGAAAAGCAGGCCTACAGAGCCGGCCCATGACTCAGACACCCACAGCTCACACCCCTTCGGACCAGAAGGGGCAGGCACGAGCCCATTTCACCGTCCCGGCCAAGCACCCCATGGTGACCGTGCTGGGTTCCGGAGACGCGCTGCTGCGCGTGATCGAGAAGGCCTTCCCGGCGGCCGACATACACGTCCGGGGCAATGAGATCAGCGCGGTGGGCGACGCCGGTGAAGTGGCCCTCGTCCAGCGGCTGTTCGACGAGATGATGCTGGTGCTCCGCACGGGGCAGCCGATGACGGAGGACGCAGTGGAACGCTCGATCGCCATGCTCAGGGCGAGCGAGAACGGGGAGGGCGACGGCCCGGAGACCCCCGCCGAGGTGCTCACGCAGAACATCCTGTCCTCCCGCGGCCGCACCATCCGCCCCAAGACGCTCAACCAGAAGCGGTACGTCGACGCCATCGACAAGCACACCATCGTCTTCGGCATCGGCCCCGCGGGCACCGGCAAGACCTACCTCGCCATGGCCAAGGCGGTCCAGGCCCTGCAGTCCAAGCAGGTCAACAGGATCATCCTGACCCGCCCCGCCGTCGAGGCCGGCGAGCGCCTGGGCTTCCTGCCCGGCACGCTCTACGAGAAGATCGACCCCTACCTGCGCCCGCTGTACGACGCGCTGCACGACATGCTCGACCCCGACTCGATCCCGCGGCTGATGGCGGCGGGCACGATCGAGGTCGCGCCGCTGGCCTATATGCGCGGAAGGACGCTCAACGACGCCTTCATCATCCTCGACGAGGCGCAGAACACCTCGCCCGAGCAGATGAAGATGTTCCTCACCCGCCTCGGCTTCGACTCGAAGATCGTGATCACGGGTGACGTGACGCAGGTCGACCTCCCCTCCGGGACCAAGTCGGGTCTGCGCCAGGTCCAGGACATCCTGGAGGGCCTCGACGACGTCCACTTCTCGCGGCTCACCTCCCACGATGTCGTACGGCACAAGCTCGTCGGCCGTATCGTCGACGCGTACGAGAAGTACGACAGCACGCACGGCACGGAGAACGGCACGCACAAGGGCGGCCGGGGCAAGGCCGGGCACAAGGGGAAGTAGCAAGCACACCACCATGTCGATCGACGTCAACAACGAGTCCGGAACCGAGGTCGACGAGCAGGCGATCCTCGACATCGCCCGCTACGCCCTCGCGCGGATGCGCATTCACCCGCTCTCCGAGCTCTCGGTGATCGTCGTGGACGCCGACGCCATGGAGCAGCTGCACATCCAGTGGATGGACCTCCCGGGGCCCACCGACGTCATGTCCTTCCCGATGGACGAGCTGCGTCCGCCGGCCAAGGACGACGACGAGCCGCCGCAGGGCCTGCTCGGCGACATCGTGCTCTGCCCCGAGGTCGCCGAGCGGCAGGGCAAGGAGGCCCCGACCCAGCACTCCATGGACGAGGAGCTCCAGCTCCTCACCGTCCACGGAGTGCTGCACCTGCTCGGGTACGACCACGAGGAGCCCGACGAGAAGGCCGAGATGTTCGGCCTCCAGGCGGCCATCGTGGACGGCTGGCGCGCGGAGCAGGGCCTGACCGGTCCGTCCCCCGCCCCGACCGTCACCTGAGAATTTCCTCGGGCCCTCCGGGTACCTGGGAGCTCCTGAGATCCGTCACCGTCCGTCAGAGCCTGTGTCCAAGCCCAGAGTCGAGAGTCATGAGTCCGCAGCTCGTCACCGGCGCCATAGCGCTGGTCGTCATCGCCTGGCTGGCCGCCTGCGCGGAAGCCGCCCTGGCCCGCGTCTCCAGCTTCCGCGCCGAGGAGGCGGTCCGCGGCGGGCGCCGCGGCAGCGCCAAGCTCGCCCAGGTCGCCGCCGACCCCACCCGCTACCTCAACGTGGCGCTCCTGGTGCGCGTCGCCTGCGAGATGGCCGCCGCCGCGCTCGTCACGTACGCCTGCCTGAAGGAGTTCGACGCGACCTGGCAGGCGCTCGCCGTCGCCATCGGCGTGATGGTCCTCGTCTCCTACGTCGCCGTGGGCGTCTCCCCGCGCACCATCGGCCGCCAGCACCCGCTGAACACGGCGACCGCCGCCGCGTACGTGCTGCTGCCGCTGGCCCGCGTCATGGGACCGATCCCGCCGCTGCTGATCCTCATCGGCAACGCGCTCACGCCCGGCAAGGGCTTCCGCCGGGGCCCGTTCGCCTCCGAGGCCGAGCTGCGCGCGCTGGTCGACCTCGCGGAGAAGGAGTCCCTGATCGAGGACGAGGAGCGCCGGATGGTGCACTCCGTCTTCGAGCTGGGCGACACCCTGGTCCGCGAGGTGATGGTGCCGCGCACCGACCTCGTCGTCATCGAGCGCTACAAGACCATCCGCCAGGCCCTCACCCTCGCCCTGCGCTCCGGCTTCTCCCGCATCCCCGTCACCGGGGAGAGCGAGGACGACGTCGTCGGGATCGTGTACCTGAAGGACCTGGCCCGCAAGACGCACATCAGCCGGGACGCCGAGAGCGAGCTGGTGTCGACCGCCATGCGCCCGGCCGCCTTCGTGCCCGACACCAAGAACGCCGGTGACCTGCTGCGCGAGATGCAGCAGGAGCGCAACCACGTCGCCGTCGTCATCGACGAGTACGGCGGCACGGCCGGCATCGTCACCATCGAGGACATCCTCGAGGAGATCGTCGGCGAGATCACCGACGAGTACGACCGGGAGAAGCCGCCGGTGGAGGACCTCGGCGAGGGCCGCTACCGGGTCACGGCCCGCCTCGACATCGGCGACCTCGGCGAGCTGTACGGCATCGAGGCGTACGACGACGAGGACGTGGAGACGGTCGGCGGACTGCTGGCCAAGGCGCTCGGCCGGGTCCCCATCGCGGGCGCCTCGGCGGCGGTGGCGCTGCCCGACGCCCGCGAGCTGCGGCTGACCGCGGAGGCGTCGGCGGGCCGCCGCAACAAGATCGTGACGGTCCTCGTGGAGCCCGTCGCCCCGCCGGAGGACCCCCAGGAGGAGACGAAGCCGGAATGACGCCCCAGGAGCTGCGCGCGCTGTGCCTGTCCTTCAACGCGGCCGTCGAGGACTTCCCGTTCAACCCGGAGACCTCCGTCTTCAAGGTGCTCGGCAAGCTCTTCGCGCTCACCGCCCTGGACGCGCGGCCCCTGACGGTCAACCTCAAGTGCGACCCGGACGACGCGGTCCGGCTGCGCGGTGAGCACCCGGGGCTCATTGTCCCCGGCTGGCACATGAACAAGCGGCACTGGAACACGGTGACGGCCGGCGGCGAGCTCCCGGACCGGCTGGTCAGGGAGCTCGTCGAGGACTCGTACGACCTCGTGGTCGCCGGGCTGCCGAAGGCCGAACGGCTCCGCCTCGACCGTCCCTGAGGCCCCGGCCTACCCCGTGGCGTCCGGCGCGGCACCGATCTTCGTATGCTCGGTCCATGACCGACAGTGCGCTTGACCCCGAGGACCGCAAGATCGTCACCCTGGCCCGTTCGGCGCGGGCCCGCAACGGCGTGCCCGAGGGCGCCGCCGTACGGGACGAGACGGGCCGTACGTATGTCGCCGGGACGGTGGCCCTCGCCTCGCTGGAGCTGAGCGCCCTGCGGACGGCGGTGGCGATGGCGGTGGCCTCCGGCGCGAAGTCCCTTGAGGCGGCGGCGGTGGTGACCGAGGAGGCGGAGGCCGCCGCGGAGGACCTGGCGGCGGTACGGGACCTGGGCGGCCCGGGGACGCCGGTCCTGCTCGCCGGTCCTGACGGGACCGTACGGCTGACCGTCTCCGCGGGCTGAGAGGCCCTGCTCAGGGCGCCGGCGCCCGGGTTCCCGGCGCCCTGGGACGGAGTCCGGCACCCGGGCTCCGCTTGCCTCGCGCATATGCGGCGCAAAACCGCCCTTGCCATCCGCCGTCACTCGCGCATCAATGGAACCGGTAATTCCGACGACCCGTCAGGTCTGACAGCGGATCCGGTCTGTCACCGGATCCGGCCCGCGCAGCGTTCCGCACCGCGCTCGCGGGCCGCCCGGCCGTCGGTTCGTCTCTCCCGTCCATCCCCACATGGCATTCCCCACCGGGAAGGGAGCCGGATCCCCATGAACATCAGGCGCAAGACTACAGGTGCGGCACTGCTGGCCGGGGCCCTCGCGGCCACCGGACTGGCCCTCGCGCCCACCGCCGTGGCCGTCACCCCCGACACCGCGTCGATCACCGCGAACTGCGGTTCCTTCGGCGGCGGCGCGGCCACCCTGACGGCGACGCAGAACGGCACCGCCGCCACCATCACCCTCACCGCGTCGGCGATCACCACGCCGCTCGCCCTGTCCGCCGACTCGATCACCTCCACGCTCACCCTGGTGAACGCGGCGGGCGGCACCAGGACCTTCACCGGGACGAAGAACCCGGCCATGGCGGCCGGTTCTCCCGTCACGGTCGGACCCGTGGGCGGCACGGTGGCCTCCGGCGACTCCCTGGAGGCGTACGGCGGGACGCTGAAGATGGTCGTCTTCGGCATCACCATCACCTGTACGGCGACCGCGCCGCAGTCACCGGGCCCGTTCGTGTTCGACTGAGACAGCCGCGACACCCGGACGCCCCGGTGAACGCTGCCGGGGCGTCCGGCTCTCAGAGCGCGTCCGGTCCGCGCTCGCCCGTGCGGACCCGGACCACCGTCTCCACCGGAAGGGCCCACACCTTGCCGTCGCCGATCTTCCCGGTACGGGCGGCCGCGACGACGGCGTCCATGGCGGCGTCCGCCACCGCGTCCTCGACGACGACCTCGATCCGCACCTTCGGCACCAGGTCGACCTGGTACTCGGCGCCGCGATAGACCTCCGTGTGGCCGCGCTGCCTGCCGTACCCGCTGGCCTCCGTGACGGTCAGGCCGTTCACGCCCAGCTCCTGGAGCGCGGTCTTGACCTCGTCGAGACGGTGCGGCTTCACGACCGCGGTGATGAGCTTCATGACTGGGGCTTGACCTTCCGGTCGGTGGGAGCGGACGTGGCGGACGCAACGGACGCGGAGACCGGGGCGCCGTGCCCCAGAACCCCGTGATCGTAGGCCGTCTCGGCGTGCACCGTAAGGTCCAGGCCGGTCCGCTCGTGCTCCTCCTCCGCCCGGAAGCCGAGGAACCGGTCGATCAGCTTCCCGACCCCGTACGTGACCGAGAAGGCGTACGCGCCGACGGCCGCCACCGCGACCAGCTGCCGCCCGAGCTGGCCGAACCCGCCGCCGTGCGCCAGCCCGTCCGTACCGCCGGTCAGCTCCGCGGTCGCGAAGACCCCGATGAGCACCGTGCCGACCACCCCGCCGACCAGATGGACGCCGACGACGTCCAGCGAGTCGTCGTAGCCGAACCGGAACTTCCAGCCCACGGCGTACGAACAGACGACTCCGGCCGCGAGGCCGACGACCAGCGCGCCGAGCAGTGAGACCGTGCCGCAGGCCGGGGTGATCGCCACGAGCCCGGCGACCGCGCCGGAGGCGGCGCCCAGCGTGGTGGGGTGGCCGTCGCGCCGCTGCTCCACGAAGAGCCAGCCGAGCAGACCGGTGCAGCCGGCCGCGAGGGTGTTGAGGAAGGAGGCGGCGGCGAGCCCGTTCGCGCCGAGCGCCGAGCCCGCGTTGAAGCCGAACCAGCCGAACCAGAGCAGCCCGGCGCCCAGCACCACCATCGGCAGGTTGTGCGGCCGCATGGCGTCCTTCTTGAAGCCCAGGCGCGGGCCGAGGACCAGGCAGAGGGCAAGACCCGAGGCGCCCGAGGTGATCTCGACCGGGAGCCCGCCCGCGAAGTCCAGGGCACCGAGGGAGTCCAGGATCCAGCCACCGGGGCCCCACACCCAGTGGGCGACGGGAACGTATACCAGCAGCGCCCACAGGGGGACGAAGACCAGCCACGCCGAGAACTTCGCCCGGTCCGCGACCGCCCCGCTGATCAGCGCCGCCGTGATGATCGCGAAGGTGAGCTGGAAGGTCGCGAACAGCAGCGTGGGGACGGTGCCGTGCGTGCTGTCCGGGCCGATGCCCGCCATGCCCGCGTGCCCGAGTGAGCCGATCAGCCCGCCGAAGGCGTCGTCGCCGAACGCGAGCGAGTAGCCGCAGGCCAGCCAGACGACCGTGACCAGGGCGATCGCCACGAAACTCATCATCAGCATGTTGAGGACGCTCTTCGCGCGGACCATGCCGCCGTAGAACAGGGCCAGGCCCGGTGTCATCAGCAGCACCAGCGCGGTGGCGGCGAGCAGCCAGGCGGTGTCGCCGGTGTCCGGGGCGGACGGCGGTCCGGCGGCCAGGGTCAGGGTCTCCACGAACGGCTCTCCTCGGGTGCGGGGACTCGTCCGAGGGTCACCGGCATGCGTTTCCGGTCGCGCACGGCAGCGTTTCCGTGACGTTTCGTTGCATGCGGGTTTCGGGGAGCTCACGAGCCGGCCGCGAGGCCGCCGCCGGTGCGGCGGCGCTCCGTGGATCAGGGACAATGGGCGCCATGAGCGTTCGTACCCAGTCATCCGAGCCGCCCGAGGACGGGACCGGCTCCCGCGCCCGCGAGGTCGGGGGGAAGCACCGCGCCGGCTTCGCCTGCTTCGTGGGCCGCCCCAACGCGGGCAAGTCCACCCTCACGAACGCTCTGGTCGGCCAGAAGGTGGCGATCACCTCGAACCGGCCGCAGACCACGCGGCACACGGTCCGGGGCATCGTGCACCGGCCCGACGCGCAGCTGATCCTGGTGGACACGCCGGGGCTGCACAAGCCGCGCACCCTGCTGGGGGAGCGGCTCAACGACGTCGTACGGACGACGTGGGCCGAGGTCGACGTGATCGGCTTCTGCCTGCCCGCGAACGAGAAACTCGGCCCCGGCGACCGGTTCATCGCCAAGGAACTGGCGTCGATCAAGAAGACGCCGAAGATCGCCATCGTCACCAAGACCGACCTCGTCGACGGCAGGACGCTCGCCGAGCAGCTCATCGCGATCGACCAGCTCGGGCAGGAGCTGGGCATCGAGTGGGCCGAGATCGTGCCGGTCTCCGCGGTCGGCGACAAGCAGGTGGAGCTGCTGGCCGACCTGCTGGTGCCGCTGCTGCCCGAGGGTCCCGCGCTCTACCCGGAGGGCGACCTCACGGACGAGCCCGAGCAGGTCATGGTGGCCGAGCTGATCCGTGAGGCGGCGCTCGAAGGGGTGCGGGACGAGCTGCCGCACTCCATCGCCGTCGTGGTCGAGGAGATGCTGCCGCGGGAGGACCGGCCGGCCGACAAGCCGTTGCTCGACATCCACGCGTTCGTCTACATCGAGCGGCCCAGTCAGAAGGGGATCATCATCGGGCCCAAGGGGAAGCGGTTGAAGGAGGTCGGGATCAAGTCGCGCAAGCAGATCGAGGCGTTGCTCGGTACGCCCGTCTTTCTTGATCTGCATGTCAAGGTCGCCAAGGACTGGCAGCGGGATCCCCGGCAGTTGCGGAAGCTGGGGTTCTGACCCGCGGGGGCGGGCCGCGGTGTGATTCGCCCCTCCGCCCCTTCCCGTCCCTTGGTTCCGGCGGCTGCCACCCCCAGGCCCCCGCTTCGGCCTGACGGCCTCGTGCTCAAACGCCGGACGGGCTGATTTGCTTCCCGTCCAGCTTCTCGCGCAGCCACCTGTACGACGCCTTCGGGGTGCGTTCCAGCGTGTCGAAGTCCACGTGTACCAAGCCGAAGCGCTGGGTGTAGCCCTCTGCCCATTCGAAGTTGTCCAGCAGGGACCAGACGAAGTAGCCGCGGACGGTGACTCCGGACTGCCAGGCGCGGTGCAGGGCACGGATGTGGGCGTCGAGGAACGTGATGCGGTCCTGGTCGTCCAGGCCCCCGTACGAGCAGCCGTTCTCGGTGATGATCACCGGGGGGAGGCGGTCGCCGTAGCGGTCGCGGAAGCCGGTGAGCAGTTCCGTGAGCGCCTCGGGGACGACCGGCCAGCCGAAGTCCGTCTTCGGCGGACCGGGGATGTCGCGGACGGAGAAGGGGAGTTCGGCGGGGAGGGTCAGTCCGCCGAACTCGATCTCGGTGCCCTGCGGGGCGCCCACCCGGGTCGGCTGGTAGTAGTTCACGCCGTACCAGTCGAGGGGTTCGGCGATCACCTCCAGGTCCGCCCCCACGTCCCCCGGCAGCAGCTCGGCGATGCCCTCCGGGTAGCGGCCGAGCAGCAGCGGGTCCGCGAACAGGCGGTTGAGGAGGACGTCGTAGAAGTCGGCCGCCGCCACGTCCTCCGGGTCCTCGGAGGCCGCCCGTACCGGGCCGTGCGAGTTGGCGATGCCGATGTCCGTGGCCCCGGCCGCGCGCAGCGCCCGTACCGCGAGGCCGTGCGCGAGGAGCTGGTGGTGGGCGACCGGGAGCGCGTCGAAGAGCAGCCGCCGGCCGGGCGCGTGTACGCCCAGGGCGTGGCCGAGCAGGGTGTGCTCGGCGGGCTCGTTGAGGGTGATCCAGGTGCCGACGCGGTCTCCGAGCCGCCCGGCGACGACCGCCGCGTACTCGGCGAACCGGGCGGCCGTGTCCCGGTTCAGCCAGTCCAGCTCCAGCGGCAGGTCCCAGTGGAAGAGCGTCGGCACGGGGCGGACGCCCGCCGCGCACACCTCGTCCACCAGCCGGTCGTAGAAGTCGAGGCCGCCCGGGGACTTCACCCGCGGCCAGGAGACGGAGAAGCGGTACGCGTCGACGCCCAGGTCGCGCAGGAGCGCCACGTCCTCGCGGTAGCGGTGGTAGTGGTCGCAGGCGGTCTCCGCCGTCGAGCCGTCCTTCACCCGCCCCGGCTCGGCCGTGAACGCGTCCCAGACCGAGGGGTCGCGCTCGTCCACGGCGCCCTCGATCTGGTGGGCCGAGGTGGAGACACCGAACAGGAAACCGTCCGGGAACCGGGGGAGCGGAGCTGCCGGGGGTACGGGATTCGAGGCCATGCGCCGGATCATCGGCACCCCGGCGGGCCGGAGTCAACGGGCCGGAACCAACGGACCGATGTCAACGGGCCTGAGTCAACAGGCCTGCGGTCCCCGGCCCCCGGCTCACGCCCCTACTTCAGGCACCCTCTTTCAGGACCCGCGAAATCAGCCTGCGCTGTTCCTCGGTCAGGCGGGGGTCGGCGGCGTAGACCGTCTCGCCGTCGACCGTGATCTGGTAGCTGAAGCCGTCGGGCACGCCGACCGGGGGCGTGCCCCGGCCTTCGGCCACCGCCCGCTCGGCCAGGGTGTGCCACTCGTGCGCGTCGGCCCGCCCGGCGGTGTCCACCTCGGCGTGCCGCTCGATACCGGCGAACCCACCGGTCCGCCTCACCTGGATACGCATGCGTCCCTGTCTAGTACGAATGCCGCCGCCGGGCCACGTCCCGCCGGGCCACGCCCGCGCGGGCCGCTACAGCGTCGGCACGCCCACCTGTTCCCACGCCTTCGAGACGGCCTGGATCTCCTCGCCCTCCCCGTAGCGGCCGCGCGCGGCGCCGACCGTCAGCTTGGCGAAGTCGGCGAAGGACGCGTCCTGCGCCAGCTCGCCCCCGGTCAGCACGTCGAACCAGATCTGCCCGGCCCGTTCCCAGGCGTGGCCGCCGAGCGCGGTCGCGAGGAGGTAGAAAGCGTGGTTCGGGATGCCGGAGTTGATGTGCACGCCGCCGTTGTCGCGGCCGGTGCGGACGTAGTCGTCCATCGTGGCGGGCTGCGGGTCCTTGCCGAGCACGTCGTCGTCGTACGCGGTGCCCGGGGCCTTCATGGAGCGCAGGGCCACGCCGGTGACGCGGGGGGCGAGCAGGCCCGCGCCGATCAGCCAGTCGGCCTCGGCGGCGGTCTGGCCCAGCGTCTGCTGCTTGATCAGCGAGCCGAAGACGTCCGACACCGACTCGTTGAGCGCGCCCGGCTGCCCGAAGTAGGTCAGGTTGGCGGTGTACTGAGTGACGCCGTGGGTCAGCTCGTGGCCGATGACGTCGACGGGGATGGTGAAGTCGAGGAAGATCTCGCCGTCACCGTCGCCGAACACCATCTGCTCGCCGTTCCAGAACGCGTTGTTGTAGTCCCGGTCGTAGTGGACGGTGGCGTTCAGCGGCAGACCGCGGCCGTCGATCGAGTTGCGGATGTACGCCTTGAGATAGAGGTCGAAGGTCGCGCCGAGACCCCCGTACGCGCGGTTGACCGTGGCGTCCTTGCCGGGCTTGTCGCCCTCGCCGCGCGCCTTCTTGCCCGGCAGGTCCTGGTGGTGGCGGGCGTCGTACACCGTGCGGTGCGGCCGGTCCGCCTCCGCGTCCTTCGGCGCGGCGACGGCGGGCGCGCCGATGACCGTGGTGAGCCGGCGGCGGGTGCGCTCGAGGGCGTCGCGCTCCAGCGTGCGGCGGGCCGGGCCGGACAGCGCGGGGTCCTCTTGCCGGGCCAGGGTGTCGAGGACATGGGGCGGCACGATGGTGCAGAAGACAGGCTCGAAACCTGCCGGGTTCGCGGTCATGCCGGAACATTCGCACCGAGTGCCTGAGCTGTCACCACCTGCAACCATGATTGGTGAAATGCAGCGATAAGGAGTCTCCTGATCCGCCTCACGGTGGTATGGGGAGCCGCGCCGGAAGTGGCATCAGGAGTGGTTGTCGGTGACCCTGAGTGGCATATGACACCTTCCGCCCCTTCCCTCCCGGCGATCCCGCATACTGAAACGGGTCTTCGCATTCCCGGCGGACCGGTTAGGCTGCGGAACATCATGCGTTTCGGGCTGCTTCTCCTTAGCTGCCGCGGCGAGGGCCTGTAGTCGAGGCCGACCCCCTCCCCGCGGAGTCTGGCGTTGCGCCGTCGGCCGTCCACTCGGACACCTTCGAGGAGCCCTCGCATCATGCCGAACCGCCAGCAGCCCACGTCCATGCCGGTCCACAAGTACCAGCCGTACCAGCAGGTCGACATCGAAGGCCGCACCTGGCCGGACAACCGGATCACCGTCGCCCCCCGCTGGCTCTCCACCGACCTGCGCGACGGCAACCAGGCGCTGATCGATCCCATGTCGCCGGCCCGCAAGCGCGAGATGTTCGACCTGCTGGTCAAGATGGGCTACAAGGAGATCGAGGTCGGCTTCCCCGCCTCCGGGCAGACGGACTTCGATTTCGTCCGCTCGATCATCGAGGAAGAGGGCGCAATCCCGGACGACGTCACGATCTCCGTACTGACCCAGGCCCGTGAGGACCTGATCGAGCGGACCGTGGAGTCCCTGGTCGGCGCCAGGCGCGCCACCGTCCACCTGTACAACGCCACGGCGCCGGTCTTCCGCCGGGTCGTCTTCCGCGGCTCGAAGGACCAGATCAAGCAGATCGCCGTGGACGGCACCCGGCTGGTCATGGAGTACGCGGAGAAGCTGCTCGACGAGCGGACCACGTTCGGCTACCAGTACAGCCCCGAGATCTTCACCGACACCGAGCTGGACTTCGCCCTGGAGGTCTGCGAGGCCGTCATGGACGTCTACCAGCCGGGTCCTGGCCGCGAGATCATCCTGAACCTGCCCGCCACCGTGGAGCGCTCGACGCCGTCCACGCACGCGGACCGCTTCGAGTGGATGAGCCGCAACCTCTCCCGCCGCGAGTACGTCTGCCTGTCCGCCCACCCGCACAACGACCGCGGCACCGCCGTCGCCGCCGCCGAACTGGCCGTGATGGCGGGCGCCGACCGTGTCGAGGGCTGCCTGTTCGGGCAGGGCGAGCGCACCGGCAACGTCGACCTGGTCACCCTGGGCATGAACCTGTTCTCGCAGGGCGTCGACCCGCAGATCGACTTCTCCAGCATCGACGAGGTCCGGCGCACCGCCGAGTACTGCAACCAGATGGAGGTCCACCCGCGCCACCCGTACGTGGGCGACCTCGTCTACACCTCCTTCTCCGGCTCCCACCAGGACGCCATCAAGAAGGGCTTCGACGCCATGGAGGCCGACGCGAAGGACAGGGGCGTCACGGTCGACGACATCGAGTGGGCCGTCCCGTACCTGCCGATCGACCCCAAGGACGTCGGCCGCTCCTACGAGGCCGTCATCCGCGTCAACTCGCAGTCCGGCAAGGGCGGTATCGCCTACGTCCTGAAGAACGACCACAAGCTGGACCTGCCGCGCCGGATGCAGATCGAGTTCTCGAAGATCATCCAGGCCAAGACGGACGCCGAGGGCGGCGAGGTCACGCCGAACGACATCTGGGCGATCTTCCAGGACGAGTACCTGCCCAACCCCGAGAACCCCTGGGGCCGTATCCAGGTGAAGGCCGGGCAGACCACGACCGACAAGGACGGCGTCGACACGCTCACCGTCGAGGCGACGGTCGACGGCGCCGACACGGTCCTGACCGGCACCGGCAACGGTCCGATCTCCGCGTTCTTCGAGGCCTTGCAGTCGGTCGGCATCGACGTACGGCTGCTCGACTACCAGGAGCACACGATGAGCGAGGGCGCCTCCGCGCAGGCCGCCTCGTACATCGAATGCGCGATCGACGGTCAGGTGCTGTGGGGAATCGGCATCGACGCGAATACGACACGTGCCTCGCTGAAGGCCGTGGTGTCCGCGGTGAACCGCGCCGCCCGCTGACCGGTCCGACCAGCGCTTTTCCCGGCCCTGTCCGCCTGAACCGGCGGGCGGGGCCACGGCGTTTACCGGCCAATCCGCACAGATGTCACGGAGTGGTCTCGTCCGGGGTACTGACTCCGCATCAACAATGTGGCTAACATCACGCCAGCGCGGCGATGTTGCCGCGGCACTACGGAGGTGCGACGTGCTGCCTGAACGGGGACGAAACGGCCGTACTGCCCGCGTTGGTCGTGTGTCCCGGGTACTGGGCGTCCGCACCGCGTGGACCGCCGTCGGGGACGGCGAGTTCTTCTGCCCCGGCTGCGGAGGGGACCGCAACTACCAGCGCCTCACCGGACGCCGCCGCTTCACACTGCTCGGCCTGCCGGTCCTGGCGCGCGGCGACACCGGACCCGTCGTCGAGTGCGCCGCCTGCCGGCACCACTACGGGACCGACGTCCTGGACCACCCGACCACCACCCGCTTCGCGGCGATGCTCCGCGACGCCGTGCACACCGTGGCCCTCGCGGTGCTCGCCGCGGGCGGCAGCTGCGCCCGCCCCGCCCTGGAGACGGCCGCCACCGCCGTGCGCGCCGCAGGCTTCGACGACTGCACGGTGGACGGACTCAACGCCCTCGTCGAGGCGCTCGCCGCCGATACCGGCCGCATCCACGGTGAGCCGTGCGGCGCCGGGCTCGCCATAGAACTGCACGAGGCGCTCGACCCGCTGGCCCCGCACCTCGCCCCCGCGGGCCGTGAGGCGGTACTGCTCCAGGGCGCCCGCATCGCCCTGGCCGACGGGACCTACACGACCGCCGAACGGGACGTGCTCGCCACGGTGGGCGCGGCGCTGACCCTCTGCTCCGAGGACGTGACCCGGCTCCTGGAGTCGGCCCGCATGCCGTCCTGAGCATCCCGGGGGCTCCGGGGCGCCGGACGTACTCCCCGGGGAGTAGCGGCGCCGCCGGGCCACCGCGCGGAGTAACCCCCGACTCGCCCTCGCGTGCCCCGCCCCGCCGCGCCTCGCCCCGGGAGAGCCATGAGCCGCATGAGCCGTACCAGCCGCACGGTCACGGTGGCGGCGGCCACCGGACTGCTCACCGCCCTCGCGGTCACCGGCACGTCCGCCGCCTCCGCCTCCGCCTCCGCCGCCACGCCCTCGCCCGCGCACGGCTGCGTCTCCTCCGTGCCGTACACCGCGGGCCAGGACGGCTACGACACCTACCGCATCCCGGCGACCGTCACCACGCGGGCGGGCACGGTGCTCGCCTTCGCCGAGGGCAGACACAACAGCGCGGGCGACACGGGTGACATCGACGTCGTCCTCAGACGCTCGGCGGACGGCGGCTGCACCTGGGGCCCGCTCACCGTCGTCGCCGCCGGGGACGGGGACACGCGCGGCAACCCGGCGCCCGTCGTCGACCCGAGGACCGGCCGGGTCGTCCTCCTCACCTCGTACAACAGCGGTGCCGTGACCGAGGCGCAGATCATGCGCGGCGAGGTCACGCCCGAGCAGAGCCGCCGCGTCTTCGTGCAGACGAGCCGGGACGACGGGCGCCGCTTCTCCGCGCCGCGGGACATCACGGCGGCGGTGAAGCGGCCGGACTGGCGGTGGTACGCGACCGGTCCCGGGCACGCCGTCGCGCTCACCCGCGGCCCGCACGCCGGACGCCTGGTGATCCCGTCCAACCACTCCGCCGTACCGCCCGCGGGCTCGTCCGACACCGGGCAGGAGGCCAGGTACTACGGCGCCCACGCGGTCTACAGCGACGACGGCGGCGCCACCTGGCGGCTCGGCTTCGTGGACGACTCCTACGACGGCGTGGACAACGCCAACGAGTCCGTCGCGGCCGAACTGCCCGACGGGCGGCTCTACTTCAGCGCACGTGACCAGAACGGCACGAGCACGGGGAACCGGCTCGACAGCTACTCCCGCGACGGCGGCGAGACCCTGGAGCGCCCGTACGCGGTGCAGCCCGGCCTGAACGACGTGCCGGTCGTCCAGGGCAGCGTGCTGCAACTGCGCGGCCGGCACGCTCCGCTGCTCTTCTCCGGCCCCTCCGTGCCGACCGCCCGCCGCACCATGGCCGTCTGGCGCAGCACGGACGCGGGCGCGAGCTTCACCCGGGCGGTGACCCTCGCCGAGCGGCCGGCCGCGTACTCGGACCTGGTTCGGCTCGGCGCGCACCGGGTGGGCCTGCTGTACGAGACGGGGGACACGGGGACGTACGAGCGGATCGAGTTCCGGCGGCTGCCGGTGAACGAACTGGTGGAATAGCCGCCGTCACAGCGGGCCCGCAGCCGTAGCGGGCCCGCCGTCACAGCAGGCCCGCGCCCGCCAGGTACTTGCCCACCCGCGCCACCTCGTCCGCCGACAGCGGCACCTGCGGCTCCGCCGTCGCCGGGCAGGCGATGACGCCCCGCAGGTAGAGGGCCGCCTTGAAGGCGCCGAGCCCGGACGAGCTGCCGCCCATGCGGGCCGGGTCGCCCGCGCCGACCATGCCGAACAGGGCGCACAGCCGCTCCTGTTCGGCGCGGGCGCGGGGCCAGTCGCCCGCCCGGCAGAGCCGGTCCAGGCGTACGTACCCCTCCGGGTCGACGTTGGCCAGGCCCGGCACCGCTCCGTCCGCGCCGAGCGCGAGCGCCGAGTCGACGGTCAGTTCGGAGCCGGTCAGGACGGAGAAGGCGCCGCCGTGCAGGGCGCGGGCGCCGGTGACGACGGAGCGGAAGGCGGCCAGGTCGCCGCTGGAGTCCTTCAGGCCGGACAGCGTGCCGTCCGCGGCGAGTTCGAGGACCAGCTCGGCGGGGAGCTTGCTGTGCACGGAGGCGGGAAGGTCGTAGGCGAGGACCGGGACCGTGGAGCGGCCGGCGAGCAGCCGGTAGTGGCGGGCGATCTCGGCGGGGTGGGTGCGGGTGTAGAAGGGCGCGGTGGCGACGACGGCGTCCGCGCCCGCCGCGGTCACGGACGCCACGTGGTCGAGCACCCGGGGCGTGGTCATGTCGATGACGCCCGCCAGGACCGGCAGTTGCCCGGCGACGTGCGCCACCACGGTCCGTACCACGAGCTCGCGCCGCGCGTCGGTCAGATAGGCCGCCTCCGAGGTGGAGCCGAGGACGAACAGGCCGTGCACGCCGCCCGCCACCAGATGGTCCACCAGTGCGACGAGCGAGTCCACGTCGACTTCGCCCTCCGGTGTCAGCGGGGTGCAGACGGGCGGTACGACACCGGTGAGCGGGGTGGGGATCGGCATGCGGGCTCCCTAGGGTTCTCGCCGCCGGGCGGACTCGGTGCTCCCGGCGGGCTGGGCGGGGATGTTGTCGGCCATGGCGGTGGCCGGGGCGGGGGCGGCCGACTCGGCCTGGACGACCAGGGCGCGCGTCGACTGGTCCTCCGCCACGGGGTGGTGGCAGCGGTAGCGGTGGTCGGGGGAGGAGGCCGTCGAGACGTCCGGCATGGCGGCGGCGCACGCCTCGTCGGCCTTCCAGCAGCGGGTGCGGAACGGGCAGCCGCTGGGCGGCCGGACCGCCGACGGTACGGGCCCGGCGAGCGGGATCGGGTCGATGGGGTCGAGCAGTCCTGGCGTCGCGGAGAACAGCGCCCGCGTGTACGGGTGCCGGGCCCGGTCGGTCACCCGGTCCGCCGGGGTCTCCTCCACGATCCGGCCCAGGTACATGGTGATCACCCGGTCGCTCATCCGGCGCACCGTCTGGATGTCGTGCGAGACGAAGACCAGCGCGAGCCCGAGGCGTTCCTTGAGGTCGAGCAGGAGATTGAGGATCTGGGCGCGGACGGAGACGTCGAGGGCGCTGGTCGGTTCGTCGGCGACGACCAGGTCCGGGTCGAGCGCCAGCGCGCGGGCGATCGCCACCCGCTGGCGCTGGCCGCCGGAGAGCTGTCCCGGCAGGCCGTCGGCGAGCGCGCGGGGCAGTCCGACCAGGGACATCAGCTCCCGTACCCGGGTCTCGCGTTCGGCGGAGGTGCCGCGCCGGTGCACGTCTAGCGGGTCCCGCAGGATCTGCCGGACCGTCAGGCGGCGGTTGAGGGCGGTCGAGGGATCCTGGAAGATCATGCCGGTGGAGCGGCCGACGACCGTCCGCCGTTCGGCCGGGTTCATCGACCACAGGTCCCGGTCGCCGAAGCGCACCGTGCCGTGGGTCGGACGGTCCACGCCCACCAGCACCTTGGCCAGCGTCGACTTGCCGCACCCCGACTCGCCGACCACGCCGACCGTCTCGCCGGGCGCCACGGTCAGATCGGCGCCGGTGAGCGCGTACACCCGGTCCCGCTTCAGCAGGCCGCCGCTGCGCGCCTTGTGGACGACGTGCGCGCCGGACAGCGTGACGAGTGCGTTCACTTCACGGTCTCGCTTTCCGTGGTGGCGTCCGCGGCCAGGTCGATCGCGGGGTGGTGGCAGGCGGCCGTGTGCGCGGGGACGCCCAGCAGGCCGGGCGCCGTCGTGCGGCAGACCTCGCTCGCCAGCGGGCAGCGGCCGGAGAACCGGCAGCTCGCGGGGAAGTCGGCGGGGGACGGCACCACGCCCTTGATCTGGGTCATCCGCTCGGCCGCCGACTCCAGGGACAGCACGCTGCCCAGCAGACCGCGCGTGTAGTGGTGGGCCGGCGCCTCCACCAGGTCGGCCGTCACGCCCGTCTCGACGATCTGGCCGCCGTACATGACGACGACCCGGTCCGTGACGTCCGCGACCAGCGCCAGGTCGTGGCTGACGAGGATCAGCGCGAAGCCCAGCTCTTCGCGCAGCCGCAGCAGCAGCTCGATGATCTGCGCCTGGACGGTGACGTCGAGGGCGGTGGTCGGCTCGTCGGCGACGATCAGCCTGGGGCTGCGGGAGAGCGCCATGGCGATCAGGACGCGCTGGCGCTGGCCGCCGGAGAGCTCGTGCGGGTAGCTGCGCAGGGTGCGTTCGGGGTCGAGGCCGACCAGTTCGAGGAGTTCGGCCGGGGTGCGCCTGCCGCCCCGGCGGACGACCTGCCTGAGCTGGGCGCGGATGGTCATCGCCGGGTTCAGGGAGGACAGCGCGTCCTGGTAGACCATGGCCATCTCGTGGCCCAGCAGCCTGCGCCGGACGCGGGCCGGCTCGCCCACCAGCTGCCGCTGCCCGAACCGTACGTGGCCGCGGATCCGGGCGCCCTTCGGCTCCAGGCCCATCACCGCGAGCGCGGTCAGCGACTTGCCGCAGCCGGACTCGCCGACCAGCCCCAGGACCTCGCCGGGCTGCACCTCGAAGCTGATGCCGTCGACGATGTCGACGCCGCGGTGCCGGTCGGGGAAGCCGATGGCCAGGTTCTCCACGGCGAGGACCGGCTGTCCGGCGGGCAGTGGCCGGGCTCTGGACCGCAGCCGTCGTGCCGCCTCGGTGAGCCCCGGCAGCGGCAGGATCTCGCCGGTGCCGGGCTCCGGCGCCTGGAGCCGGTCGGCGTCGGTGCGCGCGGGGACGTCGCGGGCGGCGGGCGCCGCCCAGGCGTCGGACACCCCCTCGGAGAGGATGTTCAGGGACAGCACGGTGATCAGCATCAGCAGCCCGGGGAAGACGGTCGCCCACCAGCCGCCGGTCAGCACCATGTTCTTGCCGTCGGCGATGACGCTGCCCCAGGACGGGTCGGGCGGGCGGACACCGGCGCCGATGAACGACAGCGACGCCTCGAAGACGATGGCCTCGGCGACCTGCACGGTGCAGAACACCAGGACCGGCGCCGCGCAGTTGACGGCCACGTGGCGGATCACGATGTGCGGGGTGCGGGCGCCGATCACCCGTTCCGCGGTCACGTAGTCCTCGCCGTACTGGTCGAGCACGTTGGCGCGGACGACCCGGGCCACCGGCGGGGTGAACAGGAACGCGATGGCGCAGATCAGGACGGTGATGCCGCCGCCGAACACGGCGACGAGGACCGCCGCGAGGGCGATTCCGGGGAACGCCATCACGACGTCCAGGCAGCGCATCAGCGTCTCGTCGACCGCCTTGCGGGAGGTCGCCGCGACCGCGCCGATCAGGGCGCCCACGACGAGGGCGAGCCCGGTGGCGCCCAGGCCGATGGCGAGCGACCAGCGGGCCCCGTACATCAGCCGGCTGAGGATGTCCCGGCCCAGACTGTCCTGGCCCGTCCAGTGGCTGCCGGAGGGGTGGCCGGTGCCGTCCACCAGCGGCTGCTGGTCGAGCGGGTCGTGCGGCGCGAGCAGCGGCGCGAACAGCGCCATCAGGACGACCACGGCGAGGAAGCCGACCGCGGCCTTGGACAGCAGCGGGAGCCGGCGCGGGCCGCGCAGCCGGATGCCGGGGCGCGAGAGGGTCTCCGCGAGACGCCTGCGAGTGATCATCGGGTCGCCTCCCGCAGACGCGGATTGACCAGCAGGTACAGGATGTCGATGGCGAGGTTCACCACCACGAAGCCGGTGGCGGTGGTCAGGACGACGCCCTGGACGACCGCCGGGTCGCCGTTCTTCACCGCGTCGATCATCAGCTTGCCCATCCCGGGCAGCGAGAAGATCGTCTCGATGACGACGGCACCGCCGAGCAGATAGCCCACGCGCAGGCCGAGCACGGTCAGCGGGTTGATCAGGGCGTTGCGCAGCACGTTGCGGCCGACCACCACGACCGGCGGCAGCCCGCTGCCGATCGCGGTGCGGACGTAGTCCTTGTCCAGTTCCTCCACCACGGCCGTGCGCACGATCCGGGTGAGCTGGGCGGCGACCGGCAGCGACAGCGCGAGGGCGGGCAGCGTCATCGTCTTCAGCCAGCCGGTCAGCGAGTCGGCCGGGTTGACGTAGCCGCCGGTCGGGAACCAGCCGAGGTCGACCGCCAGGTACTGGATCATCAGCAGCGCCAGCCAGAAACCGGGGGCCGCGACGCCGGTGAGCGAGACGATCCGGATGACCTGGTCGGGCAGCCGGTCGCGGTAGATCGCGGCGGTGACCCCGCCGAGCAGCGAGAGCACCACCGCGACGCCGAGGCCGAGGAAGGTCAGCTGGAGGGTGAGCGGCAGGGCGGTGGTGACCTGGTCGACGACGGGCGCCCGGGTCAGCGCGCTGGTGCCCATGTCACCGTGGAGCAGGTCGCCGACGAAGTGGGCGTAGCGGACCGGCAGCGGATCGAGGAGCCCGTTGTCCTCCCGGAAGTCGTGCAGTTGCCGGGGGGTCGGATTGGCGCCCTGGAAGAACGCGGACGCCGGGTCGACGTCCGAGAACCGCATCACCAGGAACACGAAGAGCACGATGCCGAGCATCAGCGGCACCAGCAGGGCGATGCGGCGGATCAGGATTCTGACGACGGTGACCACGAACGACTACCTCTCCCGTGCCTCTCCCGTACCTCTGTCTCCCCCTGCTCAGGCCCACTTCGCCTGGAGGAGGTTGATGCCCGGGTAGGGCTGGGCCCGTACGCCCGTCAGCTTCTCGGGGTCCCAGGCGGTCATCAGCTCGTTGTGGACGACCGGGTAGAGCACGGCCTGTTCGGCGACGACGTCGATGTAGTCCTGGATCATCGTCTTCTTCTTGTCGGCGTCCGGCTCCCGCGTCGCCCGGTCCATGTCCTTGAAGAGCTGTCTGGCCACGGAGTTCCCGGCCCAGCGGGCGTAGCCCATCCAGATGTTCTCGGGGCCGTAGTTGTAGTGCATGATCAGGTCGGCGTCGAGGCCGAACTGATTGGGGTTCGAGGCGGCGGCGACCACCTGGTAGTCCTGCTTCTGGTCCATCTTGGTGAAGACGGCCGTGGTCTCCTGCGGGGAGAGCGTGGTCTCGACGCCGATCGCGTCCCAGGACGCCTTGATCGTCGGCAGGCAGTCCACGATCCAGCTCACGTTGACGGCCAGGATCTCGATCTTCAGCTTGTCGACCCCGGCCTCCTCGAGGAGCTTCTTCGCCTTGTCCGGGTCGTAGTCGTAGACGGTCTTGGCCGGCCGGTAGGACGGATTGCCCTCGTTGAGGAAGGAGCTCGACGGCTTTCCGTGGCCCTTGAGCGCCACCTCGACCATCTTGCCGGTGTCGATGGCGTAGTGCAGCGCCTGCCGGACGCGTACGTCGTCGAAGGGCTTGTGCTTGGTGTTGAACATCAGGAAGAGGTTGTTCATGCCGGCCCCGCCCTGCACGGTGAGGCCGCCCTTCTTGAGCTGCTCGATGTTGGCGTACGGGATGTTGTCGGCGATCTCGCCGTCGGCGCTGGAGCCGGAGATCTTCGCGACGCGGGGCGCGGCGTCCACGATCGTCAGCCAGTTCATCTTCTGGAAGGCGGCCTTGCGCGGGCCGTTGTAGTCCGCGTACGCCTCGAAGGTGGTGTTGGACTTCGGGTGGTGCGCGGTCTGCCGGTACGGGCCCGAGCCGATCGCCTTGCCCTTGATCGCGTCCTCCCAGGCTCCCGGCCGCGAGAACACGTGCTTGGGCATGATCTTGGCCAGGGTGAGCCGCGAGACGCCCTCCGGGAACGGGTACTTGAGCACCAGCTCCACGTTCTGGGCGTCGATCTTTCTGGCCTCCTTCAGCCAGGAGGCGAAGAACCCCTGGGCGAGCGTGGTGGTCCTGGGATCGAGGATCCGGTCGAAGACGAAGACGACGTCGTCCGCGGTGACGGGCTTGCCGTCGTGGAAGGTGGCGCCCGCGCGCAGTTCGAACTTCCAGGAGGTGCCGGTGAGGTCGGAGGGCACCTGGGTGGCGAGCGCCGCGTAGGGCTCGCGGGAGATCGGGTCGGTGTCGAGCAGACCCTCGTAGATATGGTTGTTGGCGGCCATGGAGAAGGCGGACGCGGTCTGCGTCGGGTCCCAGCTTCCGTCGTTGCCGTACCCGATGACCGCGGTCAGTGTCGCGTTCTTGCCGCCCTTGCCGCCGCTGGTGTCATTGGTCGACTCCGGTCCCGACGAACAGGCGGACAGCGAGGAGGAGAGGGCGGCGGCCGCGCCCAGTGCGCCGCCGTACTTCAGGAACGTCCGGCGCTGCGGCGCAGGAGTGTGGGTCACGTCGCGCACGGGTCCTCCAGCGAGAAGTGGGAGATACGACGTCCTACGTCATAGGGGGCAGCGTGACCATAAGAGGGCATGTCAGGGCGGTCAAGGGCTCGCGCACGAATGGCGTATCTTCCAGAGGTGCGACCAATGACGGCGTGAAACAGGGTAGTTGGAGTTTGTTCCGTCCGGAGGTGGGACGTCGGATGTCCAGTGAGCGTACGATGCGGCGCATGTCTGAGGAGACCGGGAACCGGCCCAGGCCCAGGCCCACCGGGATGCGCATCTCCCGGGAGCGGCGGGTGAGCAGCCAGATCCAGCGCGAGGTGACGCAGCTCATCCTGGACCGCAGGCTTCCGGCGGGAGCGGCGCTGCCCACCGAGACGGAGCTGATGGAGGACCTCGGCGTCAGCCGCAACTCCGTCCGCGAGGCGCTCAAGGCCCTCCAGGCCCTGGACATAGTGGAAATCAGACACGGCTACGGCACCTACGTCGGGCAGGCCTCGCTGACCCCGCTCGTGGACGGCCTCACCTTCCGCACGCTCGCCCGGCCCGACGACGACACCAGCGCGCTGACCGAGATCCTCCAGGTCCGCGAGGTCCTGGAGGAGGGGCTGATCCGGCGCGTCGCGGCGACCCTCTCCGAGGAGGAGCTGGACCGCCTCGAAGCGATCGTCGTACGGATGGAGGAGGCGGGCGACGAGGGGCTGCCCTTCCCCGAGCTGGACCGCGAGTTCCACGAGCTGCTGTACGCCTCGCTCGGCAACGCCCTGGTCCCACAGCTGCTCGGCGCCTTCTGGACCGTCTTCCGCCGGGTGGCGGGCGCCCGCGGCTGGACCGACGACCCGGCCCCCGAACTCACCGTCCGCCGCCACCGCGACATCGTCACGGCCCTCCGGGCCCGCGACGTCGAGTCGGCACAGCGCGCGATGGCGGACCACTTCCGGGGCATCGAGGCGAGGGCGGCGCAGGAGTCGCACGGGGTGGGGTGAGGGCGCCCCGCCCGGGGCTCGGGCCCCGCGGAGGCTGCCGCGCCGGGGTGTCCGCGGTGTAGGGGAGAATGGACGCCATGAGTCTGTTCCGCGACGACGGCATCGTGCTGCGCACCCAGAAGCTGGGTGAGGCGGACCGGATCATCACCCTGCTCACCCGCGGTCACGGCCGGGTACGCGCCGTGGCCCGCGGGGTGCGCCGCACCAAGTCGAAGTTCGGGGCCAGGCTGGAGCCGTTCTCGCACGTGGACGTGCAGTTCTTCGCGCGGGGGAGCGACCTGATCGGGCGCGGGCTGCCGCTGTGCACGCAGAGCGAGACGATCGCGCCGTACGGCGGCGGCATCGTGACGGACTACGCGCGCTACACGGCGGGCACCGCGATGCTGGAGACCGCGGAGCGGTTCACCGACCACGAGGGCGAGCCGGCGGTCCAGCAGTACCTGCTGCTGGTCGGCGGGCTGCGCACGCTGGCCCGCGGCGAGCACGAGCCGCACCTCGTCCTCGACGCCTTCCTGCTGCGCTCCCTCGCCGTCAACGGCTACGCGCCCAGCTTCGGCGACTGCGCGAAGTGCGGTATGCCCGGTCCCAACCGGTTCTTCTCGGTGGCGGCGGGCGGCTCGGTGTGCGCCGACTGCCGGGTGCCGGGCAGCGTCGTACCCTCTGCGGGTGCCCTGGAACTGCTGGGCGCACTGCTCACGGGAGACTGGGAGACCGCGGACGCCTGCGAGCCGCGGTACGTCCGGGAGGGCAGCGGCCTGGTGTCGGCCTATCTGCACTGGCACCTGGAGCGGGGCCTGCGCTCGCTGCGGTACGTGGAGAAGCAGGCGTAGCCGCCGCGGCGGCCGGGCCGACCGGGCGCAGTCGAGTACGTCGAGACCGAGGAGACGAGAAGCACATGGCCGTACGCGGGATCCTGGGGCGCCAGCGGCGCGAGTACAAGACGCCGGAGCCGCACCCGTCCGGTGCCCGCGCACCGAAGCTCCCCGGCGAGCTGGTCCCCGGCCACGTGGCGATCGTCATGGACGGCAACGGGCGCTGGGCGAAGGAGCGGGGGCTGCCGCGCACCGAGGGGCACAAGGTCGGCGCCGAGCGCGTCCTGGACGTGCTCCAGGGGGCGATCGAGGTGGGCGTCGAGGCGATCTCGCTGTACGCGTTCTCCACCGAGAACTGGAAGCGTTCGCCGGACGAGGTGCGCTTCCTGATGAACTTCAACCGCGACTTCATCCGCAAGACCCGCGACCAGCTCGACGCGCTCGGCATCCGGGTGCGCTGGGTGGGCCGGATGCCCAGGCTGTGGAAGTCGGTGGCCAAGGAGCTCCAGGTCGCCCAGGAGCAGACCAAGGGCAACGACAAGCTCACGCTGTACTTCTGCATGAACTACGGGGGCCGTGCCGAGATCGCGGACGCGGCGCTGGCGCTGGCACAGGACGTGAAGGCGGGCCGGCTCGACCCGTCCAAGGTCAGCGAGAAGACGTTCGCGAAGTACCTCTACTACCCGGACATGCCGGACGTGGACCTGTTCCTGCGGCCGAGCGGCGAGCAGCGCACGTCCAACTACCTGCTCTGGCAGAGCGCGTACGCCGAGATGGTCTTCCAGGACGTGCTGTGGCCGGACTTCGACCGCCGTGACCTGTGGCGCGCCTGCGTCGAGTACGCCCAGCGCGACCGCCGCTTCGGCGGCGCCGTGCCGAACGAGGAGCTGATCGCGATGGAGGCGGCCATGAAGGGGCGCCCGGACGCCTGAGAGCACGGGCTCCGGGCGCACGGCGGCACCCGGCTCCCCCTTCGGGGTGCCGGGTGCCGCCGTTCCCCTCGCGGAAATCAGCTGGTCGTCAGGGCCGTGTCGTCGATCACGAAGCTCGTCTGGAGCGAGGAGTCCTCGACACCGGAGAACTTCAGGGTGACCGTGGAGCCCGCCAGCGAGGACAGGTCGAAGGTCTTCTGGGTGTAGCCCGAGGCGGCGTTCAGGTTCGAGTACGTCGCCAGGGTCGTCGATCCGGCGGTGACCGTGAGCTTGTCGTACTGCGAGCTGCTCGTGGTCTCCGACGTGTCGATGTGCAGGTAGAAGGTCAGCGAGGCCTTGCAACCGCTCGGGATGGCCACCGACTGGGAGAGCGTGTCGGTGTGCGTGGACCCGTAGCCGTCCAGCCACGCCTTGTACGAGCCGCCGTGGGCGGCCTGGTCGCTGTCGTTGGTGATCACGCCGCTGCTGGCGGTCCAGGTCGTGTTGCCCGACTCGAAGCCCGCGTTGCCCAGGAGCTGCGTGGAGGTGCAGGTGCCGCCGCCGGTGGAGCTGACCGTCCAGGTGAAGCTGGCGGTGCCGGTGGCGCCGGTGGAGTCGGTCACCGTGACGGTGGTGCTGTAGGTGCCCGCCGTGGTCGGGGTGCCGGTGATCGCGCCGGTGGAGCTGTTGATCGACAGGCCGGTGGGCAGACCGCTGGCGGCGTAGGTCAGCGAACCGCTGTTGGTGGAGGAGGCCGCGATCTGGAGGCTCACCGCGGTGCCGATGACGGACGACTGGCTGCCCGGGTTGGTGACCGTGACGCCGCTGGTCGGCGGGGTGACGTGGCTGCCGACGTTGATGCCGGCGAAGGCGTTCGCGACACCCGCGTACTGGGTGGAGCTCGCCCCGTACAAGGCGGTCGCGGCGTTCAGCGCGGCGGTGCGGGCGCTCGCGTAGTTGGTCGTCGACGTCATGTACGTCGTCAGCGCCTTGTACCAGATCTGGAGCGCCGCGGCCCGGCCGATCCCCGCGACGGCGACACCGTCGGAGGTCGAGCTGTTGTAGGTGGTGCCGTTGATCACCTTGGTGCCGCTGCCCTCGGAGAGCAGGTAGAACATGTGGTTCGCCGGGCCCGAGGAGTAGTGCACGTCGAGATTGCCGACGCCGGAGTACCAGGAGTCGGCGGAACCGCCGTCCTTGCTCGGCTTGTCCATGTAGCGCAGCGGGGAGCCGTCGCCGTTGATGTCGATCTCTTCGCCGATGAGGTAGTCACCGATGTCGTTGCTGTTGTTCGCGTAGAACTCCACGCCCGTGCCGAAGATGTCGGAGGTCGCCTCGTTCAGGCCGCCCGACTCACCGGTGTAGTTGAGGTTCGCGGTGTTGGAGGTGACGCCGTGGCTCATCTCGTGGCCCGCGACATCGAGCGAGGTCAGCGCGTGGGTACCGCCCGAGCCGTCGCCGTAGGTCATGCAGAAGCAGCTGTCGTCCCAGAACGCGTTGACGTACGACGAGCTGTAGTGGACGCGTGAGTAGGCCGCGACGCCGTTGTTCTTGATGCCGCTGCGGCCGAAGGTGTTCTTGTAGAAGTCCCAGGTCTCCTGCGCGCCGTAGGCGGCGTCGGCGCCCGCGGTCTGGGTGTTGGACCCGGACCCGGTGCCCCAGACGTCGTCGGAGTCGGTCATCAGGGTGCCGGTGCCTGACGTGCCGTTGTTGAGGCTGTACGTCTTGTGGCCGCCGCGCGTGGTGTCGTACAGCTGGTACGTCGAGCCGGACAGCGTGGTGTTCAGCGTGACCGTGCCGCTGTACTGGGTGTTGCCGGTGCCGTTCTTGATGTCCTGGTAGCGGTAGAGCTCCGCGCCCGTGGCCGCGTCCGTGATCACGTGCAGCCTGCTGGGCGTGCCGTCCTCCTGGAGACCGCCGACCACCGTCTCCCAGGCGAGCTTCGGGGTGCCGTCGCCCGCCCAGATCACCTTGCGGGCGCTGTCGGCGGTGGGGTCCTGCGCGTCGAGCGCCTTCGCGGCCTTGAGCGCCTTGGTCTCGGCGGCGGACTTGGCGTACGCCGGGGTGGTGGAGGCGACCTTGATGGTCCGCTTGCCCGCGAAGGTGGTGCTCACCGTACCGGTGGCCTCGGCGGCGGGCGGGGTGTGCACGACGAGGTCGCCGCCGAGGACCGGCAGGCCGTCGTAGGTGCGCTCGTAACGGGTGTGCAGTGTGCCGTCGTTGTCCTTGACGACGTCCTTGACGACCAGCTTCTCCTTGGCCCCCAGGCCCAGGGAGCCGGCGGTCGCGGCGGTCTCCTTCGCGGCGTCCTTCACCAGCGCGGTGTGCTGCGCCGGGGTGAGCTTCGCCGGCAGGCCCCCGGTGCGCAGGGGGCTGGGGTGCGGGGCGGCGGGCGCGGCCGTCGCCGGGACCGTCTGGACGCCGACGGCCACGAGCGCGGCGGCGGCCACAAGGGCTCCTGCGGCGGACGCCGTGCGGGGGGTGCGTCTGGTACGGGGGGTTCGTCTCACTCGTACTCCTCCTGCGACGGCCACGGATGCGCGGCCGGGGACAGACCGGAACAGACGGGGTGTGCTGTCCGGGACGAGCTGGCAAGGCCGTGCGGAACCGAGTCCGTGCAACAGGCCGCGACCGACGCGCGGTGGAGCGCCCGCGACCCGAGAAAGAACCGAAGGCAGCCTCCCACCTTGACCGATACATGTCACTACAGCACCGGTGAGTCGAGGGTTATCCCTGGGCGCCGAGGGTTATCCCTAGGACCCTGCCCGCGGGAAGCGCGGCCGCCCGTACACCGGTCCGCGCATGACGGAACCCCGGCCGGGCGGCCGGGGTTCCGGGTGCCGGGCCGTGCCGGTCAGCCCTTGGCTGTGGTGGCGCAGTCCGCGCAGGTGCCGAAGATTTCTACGGTGTGGGCGACGTTCACGTAGCCGTGTTCCGCGGCGATGGCCTCGGCCCACTTCTCCACCGCCGGGCCCTCCACCTCGACGGCCTTGCCGCAGACGCGGCAGACGAGGTGGTGGTGGTGTTCGTCGGAGGAGCAGCGGCGGTAGACGGACTCGCCCTCGGAGGTGCGCAGGACGTCGACCTCGCCCGCGTCGGCGAGGGACTGGAGCGTGCGGTACACGGTGGTGAGCCCGACCGAGTCGCCCTTGTGCTTGAGCATGTCGTGGAGTTCCTGCGCACTGCGGAACTCGTCCACCTCGTCGAGCGCCGCCGCCACGGCGGCACGCTGCCGGGTGGAGCGGCCCCGTACGGGCGATCCAGCGGTTGTCACCGTTGCCTCCTCACGTCTGCCCTTGCCCGGCCATTGTGCCAGCCCGGGGTGTGGACGGTCAGACGCCGACGCTCCGCTCCGGGGCCCGGGTGGCCGGAATCGCGCACTCCGCGGGGTCACCGGCGCCCGCCGCCGCTGCCGCGGCCCGGGCCCGGCGCCGGGCCAGCGGCGTCGCCAGCGCGGTGAGCACGATGAACGCCGCGATGGTCAGCAGCACGATCGTCGCGCCGGGCGGCACGTCCTGGTAGTACGAGGTCACGGTGCCGCCGAGGGTCACGCTCACGCCGATGGCCACCGCGATCGCGAAGGTCGCCGCGAAGCTCCGGCTGAGCGACTGCGCGGCGGCCACCGGGACCACCATCAGCGCGGAGACGAGGAGCAGCCCCACCACTCGCATGGCGACGGTCACCGTCACCGCGGCCGTCACGGCCGTCAGCAGGTTCAGCGTGCGCACCGGCAGCCCCGTCACCCGGGCGAACTCCTCGTCCTGGCTGACCGCGAACAACTGGCGGCGCAGCCCGACGGTGACCAGCACTACGAACGCCGCGAGCAGGCAGATCGCCGTCACGTCGCTCTCGCTCACCGTCGACAGCGAGCCGAACAGGTACGAGGTGAGATTGGCGTTGGAGCCGCCGGGCGCGAGGTTGATGAACATCACGCCGCCCGCCATGCCGCCGTAGAAGAGCATCGCGAGGGCGATGTCGCCGCGCGTGCGGCCGTACCAGCGGATCAGCTCCATGAGCACCGCGCCGAGCACCGAGACGGCCGTCGCCATCCACACCGGGGAGGCGGACAGCAGGAAGCCGAGGCCGACGCCGGTCATCGCCACGTGGCCGATGCCGTCGCCCATCAGCGCCTGGCGGCGCTGCACCAGGTAGATGCCGATCGCCGGGGCGGTGATGCCGACGAGGACGGCGGCGAGCAGCGCCCGCTGCATGAAGGCGTAGTCGAGGATCTCCATCAGCTCAGCAGTCCCGTCCGGATCGGTTCGGCGTCGTGAGCCGCGTGCGGGTGTACGTGGTCGTGGCCGGGCAGGGCGTGCTGCCCCACGGCCTTCGGGGGCGGGCCGTCGTGCAGTACGCAGCCGTCGCGCAGGACGACCGCGCGGTCGATCAGCGGCTCCAGCGGGCCCAGCTCGTGCAGGACGAGCAGGACCGAGGCGCCCTGGGCGACCTGGCCGCGCAGGGTGGCCGCCAGGATCTCCTGGCTGGCCAGGTCTACGCCCGCCATCGGCTCGTCCATGATCAGCAGTTCCGGCTCGGCGGCCAGCGCGCGGGCGATCAGCACCCGCTGGTGCTGCCCGCCGGACAGCGCGTTCACCGAGTCCCTGGCCCGGTCGGCCATGCCCACCAGGTCCAGGGCCCGGCGGACCGCCTCGTGGTCGGCCTTGCGCAGCACGCCGAAGCGGGCCCGGGACAGCCGCCCCGAGGAGACGATCTCGGTGACGGTCGCGGGCACCCCGCCCGCCGCCGTCGTGCGCTGCGGTACGTAGCCGACGCGCGCCCAGTCACGGAAGCGGCGGCGCGGGGTGCCGAACAGCTCGATCTCGCCGCCGCTGACCGGGACCTGCCCGATGATGCTGCGCACGGCGGTCGACTTGCCGGAACCGTTGGCCCCGAGCAGCGCGACGACCTCACCGCGGCCCACGGTGAGGTCGATGCCGCGCAGGACCGGGCGCGAGCCCAGCTCCGCGGTGACACCGCGCAGGGCTATGACGGACTCGCTCACGGTTCCCTCCGATGTACTCATGCCGATGTGCTCACGTGCCGCGTGCGCACGTGTTCAGCTGCTCACGCGCTGCCGAGTGCCGTCCGCAGCGCCTTCAGGTTGGCGTCCATGACCTGGATGTAGTCGTCGCCCTTCGACTTCTTCGTGATGCCCTCGATCGGGTCGAGGACATCCGTCTTCAGGCTCGCGTCCTTCGCGATGGTCTTCGCCGTCTTGTCGCTGACGAGCGTCTCGTAGAAGACAGTCGAGACACCGTCCGCCTTTGCCATCTTCTCAAGGTCCTTCACCCGGGCCGCGCTGGGCTCCGACTCCGGGTCCAGACCGTTGATGGCCTCCTCGGTCAGGCCGTAGCGCTCGGCGAGATAGCCGAAGGCGGCATGCGTGGTGATGAAGACCTTGGTCCTGGTGTTCTTGAGCCCGTCCGCGTAGCGGGTGTTCAGCGCGTCCAGCTTCTTCACCAGCGCCGCGGTGTTCTTCTTGTAGTCCGCCGCGTGGTCGGGGTCCGCCTTCTGGAAAGCCTTGCCGACGCCCTCGGCGACCTCGGTGTACTTCACCGGGTCGAGCCAGATGTGCGGGTCGGTGCCCCCGGACTCCTCGCCGTGCTCGTCGTCGTGCTCGGCCGCGTGCCCGCCGACTTCGTTGCCGTGCTTCTCCAGGCTGGTCAGCGAGGCCGCGTCGATCTTGGTCTTGACCTCGGACTGCGCCACGGCGTCGTCGACGGCCGGCTGGAGGCTCTTGAGGTAGAGGACCGCGTCCGCCTCCTGGAGCCGGGCGGTCTGCCGCGCGCTGATCTCCAGGTCGTGCGGCTCCTGGCCGGGCTCGGTCAGGGTGGTGACGTTCACGTGCGTCCCGCCGATCTCCTCGGCGAGGTACTGCATCGGGTAGAACGACGCCACCACGTCGAGCTTTCCGCTGTCACCGCCGTCGGCCGCGGAGGAGTCGGAGCAGGCGGAGAGGGTCGCGAGACCGAGGGCGGTGGCCGCCGCGACCGCGGTCCCGGATATAAGGCGTCGTCGTACGTTCATGACACTCATTTTCAACAAATCTGGAAACGATTGTCAACAAGCGCCCGGTCGGTCCGTAACCCCGAACCGATTTGATGCAGGGGGTGGCGGCGCCGGTAACCTGAAGCATTCGCGCGTCTCCCGTATCCCGTACCCCGAGCGCGGAGCCGAGCGTCGCCGCTGAATCCGTCCGTCCCGTAATGAAGAGAGCACCGTGGCCGCCGACAAGATCGACACCATCGTCAGCCTGAGCAAGCGCCGTGGCTTCGTTTTCCCCTGTAGTGAGATCTACGGTGGCCAGCGCGCCGCCTGGGACTACGGTCCGCTCGGCGTCGAGCTCAAGGAGAACCTCAAGCGCCAGTGGTGGCGTTACATGGTCACCTCGCGCGAGGACGTCGTCGGACTCGACTCCTCGGTGATCCTGGCGACCGAGGTCTGGGTGGCCTCCGGTCACGTCGCCACCTTCACCGACCCGCTGACCGAGTGCACCTCCTGCCACAAGCGGTTCCGCGCGGACCACCTGGAGGAGGCGTACGAGGCCAAGCACGGCCGGACGCCCGAGAGCCTCGCCGAGCTCAACTGCCCCAACTGCGGCAACAAGGGCACGTTCACCGAGCCCAAGCAGTTCTCCGGCCTGCTCTCCACGCACCTCGGCCCCACGCAGGACAGCGGCTCCGTCGCCTACCTGCGCCCCGAGACCGCGCAGGGCATCTTCACCAACTTCGCCCAGGTCCAGCAGACTTCGCGCCGCAAGCCGCCGTTCGGCATCGCGCAGATGGGCAAGTCCTTCCGCAACGAGATCACGCCCGGCAACTTCATCTTCCGCACCCGCGAGTTCGAGCAGATGGAGATGGAGTTCTTCGTCAAGCCGGGCGAGGACGAGAAGTGGCAGGAGTACTGGATGCAGGAGCGCTGGAACTGGTACACGGGCCTCGGCATGCGCGAGGAGAACATGCGCTGGTACGAGCACCCGGCCGAGAAGCTCTCGCACTACTCCAAGCGCACCGCCGACATCGAGTACCGCTTCCAGTTCGGCGGCAGCGAGTGGGGTGAGCTGGAGGGCGTCGCCAACCGCACGGACTACGACCTCTCCGCGCACTCCAAGGCCTCCGGCCAGGACCTGTCCTACTTCGACCAGGAGGCCGGCGAGCGCTGGACCCCCTACGTCATCGAGCCCGCGGCCGGTGTCGGCCGGGCGATGCTCGCCTTCCTCCTCGACGCCTACACCGAGGACGAGGCGCCCAACGCCAAGGGCAAGATGGAGAAGCGCGTCGTGCTGCGCCTCGACCCGCGCCTGTCGCCGGTCAAGGTCGCCGTCCTGCCGCTGTCCCGCAACCCGGAGCTCTCCCCGAAGGCCAAGGGCCTGGCGACGGCGCTGCGCCAGCACTGGAACATCGACTTCGACGACGCCGGCGCCATCGGCCGCCGCTACCGCCGCCAGGACGAGATCGGCACCCCGTTCTGCGTCACCGTCGACTTCGACACCCTCGAGGACAACGCGGTCACCGTCCGCGAGCGCGACACGATGAAGCAGGAGCGGGTCTCCCTCGACCAGATCGAGGGCTACCTCGCCGCCCGTCTGATCGGCTGCTGACCCCCGGCCGCCCAGGCGGCCACCCGGTCACCGAAGCCCCCGGCCCGCTCCGCGGAACCGGGGGCTTCCCCGTGCCCGGTCCAATCCGCGCGGCCGATATAGGGGAGGTTTGCGCGGGCCGGTTTCCGCTTTTTATTCGCTTTTACGTGTGATGCTTGACTTCGGCGTCATGTGATCCACCTCACAAGTCGAAATCCATCGGGCCTGTGTCATGATTCACGGGTGCCGGAAAAAATCCGGCCGTCCGCAATGGAATCGCAATAACTTCTCACTGGATCGGCAAGTCGTAACACTGGGGGAGACGACGCATGCCTGCGATGGTGGTTATTGGGTATAGAGAAGATCTTGACGAGGCGTTACGGCGTCGAGGTGTGGACCCCTTCTACGTCGTGCCGACCGCGATCGTCTCCGCGGAGAAACCGAAATTCCGCCGTGTCGCCGACATGGAGAACGTGCAGGAAGTCCTCCGCGCGGTGCTGGCCGAGCCGCTGGACGAGCTCGCGGGTGTGCTCAGCGTCCATGAGATGGGTGTCTTCCCGGCCGCCTGCCTGCGCCGGCAGCTCGGCCTGCCGGGGAACGCGGACGCCCGCAAGGTCCTGAACTTCCGCGACAAGCGACTCCAGAAGAGCCTGCTGCCGCCCGACGTGCGGCACGCGCGGTGCCGGTACCTGCCGGCCGGTACGCCCTACGAGGAGCCGGCCGCCGAGCTCGGCACCCCCTTCGTCGTCAAGCCGGCCACCGGGGCGGGCGCCCAGCGCACCAGCGTCGTCCGCTCGCCCGAGGAGTACGCCCGGGCGTTGAAGCCGTTCTCCGGAGGCTCGGACGTCGAGGTCGTCGCCGAGTCGTTCGTCGACGCGCCCGAGGTCTACCTCGACGGCGTCTGGCAGCACGGCACGCTCCAGTGGTCGTCCCTGAGCAGCAATCACATCTCCCCGCTCAGCGCCGTCCAGGGTGGCGTCCTGGCCGCGCACGTGCTGGACCGACAACGATGTCCGGACCTGTTCGCGCAGGCTGAGGCCATGGCCCGCCGGGTGCTCGGCGCCCTGGACGCGCCCGACTGCGTCTTCCACATGGAGGCGTTCCACCGGCCCGACGGGCTGACCTTCGGCGAATGCGCCGTACGGCTGCCGGGAGCCCTCTCGCCCCGGGTCAACCAACTCACCTACGGCGTCGACCTCCTCGGCGTCGAGATCGCCCTCGCCCTCGGCGAGACGCCCGAGCCGCCGTACGGACACCGGACGCCGGACCGTTTCCACGGATATCTGCTCCTGCGCCGCCCGCGCGTCGGCACGCTGACCCAGGAGGATTTCGAGCGCGCCTTCTCCTTCGACGAACTGCACTATTCCGCCGACCCCGACGCACCGGCCGGTCCTTATGGCCGTATCGGCGAGGCCGTCGTCTCCGACACGGACGAGTCGAGACTCGGGCACACGATCGACGAAATCGCCCGCTTCAACGAGACGGGCGGCGTCCGGGGCGGTTTCTCGCTCGCCTGAAAGCGGCCCGGCCCTGCCCGCCGAATTCGCGAAGCGAAAATACCTTCCCTTTACGGTCGACTCATCGAGAACGATCCGCGGTTATTTCGCTGTGCATAGCCGTGCATATATGCAGGCGATTATCGGAGTGCGGTCGGTCCCGCCACTCGTCGCGACGCGGCACGGCCGCCACGCGTCCCGGATTCCGTACGGCCGCCTGTCCCGGCCCGCCGTCACCGCCGGTCGGCCCACCCCTTCGCCAGTACGTGCGCGCCGATCCACCCAGTTCCGGTCCCACCTCGATCGGGGGTCTTCACCGTCATGTCGGACATACGTCACGCCACAAGCGTCACGACGCTTCCGCAGCTCCTCGAACGCGCCGCACAGGACACCACCCGCGGCGTCACCTTCGTCGACGGCCCGTTCGTCTCCTACGCCGACCTGCGCGAGGACGCGCTGCGCATCGCCCAGGGCCTGCGGGCCCGGGGCACCGCGCCGGGCGACCGCGTCCTGGTCGCGGCCGGCGAGCCCGAGCCCTTCTTCCGCGCCTTCTGGGGCTGCCTGCACGCGGGTGCCGTGCCCTGCCCGATCGCGCCGCCCGCCGACCCCTCCCGGCTGCGCCCGCTCCTCGAGCACCTGCGTGCGCTCCTCGGCGATCCGCTGGTCGTCGTGGACAAGGCGCACGACGAGCTGCCCGACGTGGGGCTGACCACGGTGACCGTGGAGGAGCTGGACACCGCCCCGGCCGGGCCGGAGCCCGGCCACGCGGCCGGCCCGGACGACCTCGCCCTGCTGATGCTCACCTCCGGGTCGACCGGATCGAGCAAGGCGGTCCGGCTCACCCACGCGAACCTGCTCGCGGCGCAGGCCGGAAAGTCGGGGGCGCTGGACCTGGGGCCCGCGGACACCATGCTGAACTGGATCTCCGCCGACCACATCGCGGCCATCGAGGCGCACCTGCTGCCGATGCGCAACGGCGCGGACCAGGTCATCGCGACCCCGGCCACCGTGCTCGCCGACCCGGTCGGCCTGCTCAGGCTCCTGACGACCCACCGGGTGCGGGTGACGTTCACCCCCAACTTCCTCTTCGGGCAGATCAATCAGGGCCTCGCCCGCGCGGCCGGAACCGTGTCCGGCGTCGATCTCTCGCGGATCCGGTACATCATCTCCGGCGGCGAGGCGACCGTGACCGCCACCGTGCGGTCGTTCCTGGACGCCCTGGCCCCCTACGGGCTGCGCGGCGACGTGGTCGTGCCCGCGTTCGGGATGACCGAGACGTGCGCGGGCAGTGTCTTCAACCGCGAGTTCGCAGACCGCGACCTCGGCGCGGAGTTCCCGCCGCTGGGCCGTCCGGTGGCGGGGCTGAGCATCCGGATCGTCGACGGCACCGGCACGGTGCTCTCCTCGACCGACCGACCGGTCTCGGCCGACCGACCGGTCTCGGCCGACCGACCGGTCTCGGCCGACCGACCGGTCTCGGCCGATCACCCGGTCTCGACCGACCAACTCGCCCCGGCTGACCACCCGGTCTCGGCCGATCACCCGGTCTCGGCCGACCACCCGGTCTCGACCGACCAACCCGCCCCGGCCGATCACCCGGTCTCGGCCGATCACCCGGTCTCGATCGACCAACCCGCCCCGGCCGATCACCCGGTCTCGATCGACCACCCCGCCCCGGCCGACCACCCCGCCTCCGAGGCATCCGGCGAGGTGCAGCTGCGCGGGACCATGGTCACCGGCGGGTACTTCGGCAACCCCGGGGCCACCGCCGAGGCGTTCACCGACGACGGCTGGTTCCGCACCGGCGACCTGGGCCGGCTCGACGCCTCCGGGCGGCTGACCCTCGTCGGCCGCACCAAGGACTCCATCATCGTCAACGGGGTCAACTACTACAGCCACGACCTGGAAGCGGTCCTCGACGAACTCGACGGCGTCCGGCGCGGACAGGTCACCGCCTTCCCGATCCGGCCCGCGGGCGCCGACTCCGAACAGCTCGCCGTCGCCTTCGCACCGGCCGGTGACCCCGCCGACGAGACCGCCCTCTACCGCACGCTCGTCGCGATCCGCAGCTCCACGGTGATGCACTGGGGCTTCCGCCCCCAGCTGATCCTGCCCGTCACCGAGGCGCAGATTCCGCGCGGCAACCTCGGCAAGGTGCAGCGCTCCCGGCTGCGTACGGCCGTCGAGTCCGGGGCGCTGGACGCGGCGGTCCGGCGCGCCCAAGAGGTGACCGGCCGCTTCCTCGGCGACCACGTGGAGCCGGCGGGCGAGGACGAGACCGCGCTGGCCCGGGTCTTCGCCGAGGTGCTGGACGTCGAGCGGGTCCCGGCCACCGCGAGCTTCTTCGACCTGGGCGGCACCTCGCTCGACGTGCTGCGGCTCAAGCTCCACGTCCAGCGCGCCTTCGGCCTGGACGACCTGCCCATGGCGACGCTCCTCCAGGCCCCGAGCGTGCGGGCGCTGGCGGCCCGGCTGGCCGCCTCGGCGTCCGGCGCGGGCGGCGACGCCGCCTACGACCCGCTGGTCCCGCTCCAGGTCACCGGCGAGGGCACCCCGCTGTTCTGCGTCCACCCGGGCCTCGGCGAGGTGCTGGTCTTCGTCAACCTCGCCAAGTACTTCACCGGGGAGCGGCCCTTCCACGCGCTGCGGGCCCGGGGCTTCGGGCAGGGGGAGACGCACTTCGCCTCCTTCGAGGAGATGGTCGGCGCGTATGTCGCGGCGATCCGCCGGACCCGGCCGAGCGGCCCGTACGCCGTGGCGGGCTACTCCTACGGCGGGGCCGTCGCGTTCGAGATCGCCAAGCGGCTGGAGGCCGAGGGCGAACGGGTCGACTTCGTCGGCGTCTTCAACCTGCCCCCGCGCATCTCGGACCGGATGAACGAGATCACCTTCACCGACGGCGCCATCAACCTGGCGCTGTTCCTCGAACTCATCGACCCCGCCGACATCCCCGGACTGACCGCGACGCTGCGCCCGCTGCCCGAGGCCGACCAGCTCGCCCACCTCGTCGAGCACGCCCCGCCCGCGCGGCTGGCCGAACTCGACCTGAACACCGAGCGGTTCGGCGCCTGGGTGCGCCTGGCGCAGAGCATGGTGCACCTGGGCCGCGACTACGAGCCGTCCGGCACGGTCGAACGGGTGCGGGTCTTCTACTGCACCCCGCTCAAGGGCACCAAGCAGGAGTGGCTGGACGGCCAGCTCCGCGACTGGGACGAGTTCACCCGGGAGACCAACAGCTACATCGAGGTGGACGGCGAGCACTACACGCTGATGAGCCCCCAGCACGTCCAGAGCTTCCAGGCGACCCTGCGCGCGGAGCTGGGCCGTGCGCTGGACCGGTGACCCGCGACTACCCGCCTGACCACCTCCGACCCGACCGGGAGCGACTGACCATGCAAGGCAAGAGGATTCTCGTCACCGGCGCCACCGGACAGGTCGCGCGCCCCGTGGCCGAGGCGCTCGCCGCCGGCAACGAGGTGTGGTGCCTCGGCCGGTTCGGCGACGCCGGGGCCCGCAAGGCCCTGGAGACCGCGGGCGCCCGTACCGTCGTCTGGGACATGGCCGCCGACGGACTCGACGGACTGCCGCAGGACTTCACCCACGTACTGCACTCGGCCGTCCACCGGGGCGACGGCCGCGACTTCGAGGAGACCGCGCGCGTCAACGCGGTGAGCACCGCGCGCCTGATGACGCACTGCGCCACCGCCGAGGCGTTCCTCTACGTGTCCTCCGGGGTCGTCTACAACCGGGCCGACGCCACCCACCGCTACCGGGAGAGCGACCCGGTCGGCGGCGCGGCGCCCTGGCTGCCCACGTACCCCGTCGCCAAGCTCACGGCCGAGGGCGTGGCCCGCGGCCTCGCCGAGAGCCTGCGGCTGCCGACGGTCATCGCCCGGCTGAACATCGCCTACGGCCCGTACGGGCACGGCGGTGTGCCGGTCATCCTCTTCGAGCAGCTGCGCGGCGGCCGGGCCCCCGCGGTGCCGCGCGAGGGCCAGAACTACTGCAACCTGCTCCACACCGACGACGTGGTCCGGCAGGTGCCGCTGCTCTGGGCGGCAGCCCGCACACCCGCGCAGGTGGTGAACTGGGGCGGTGACGAGGAGGTCGGCATGACCGACCTCCTCGGGTACATGTCCGCCCTCACCGGCGTCCCGGCCCGCTTCGACCGCGAGTCACCCAGCCGCGAGACGGCGCTCTTCGACCACCGGGTCCGCCGTCACCTCATCGGCGACTGCACCGTCGACTGGCGCCCGGGCATCGCCCGCACGCTGGCCGGGATGTACCCGGAGTACCGCGACCGGATCGAGGCGCACCTCGCCACCGGCGGCGGCGCGGCGTCCGGCGCCGCCGGGGGAGCGGAGGACGGCGATGCGTAGGCACGCGGACGTCACCGAGCTGCGGCGGGTGCTGTGCGCCGGGTCGGAGTCCGGCCTGCCGGCCGGCAGGCCGGACCGGCTCGGTCTGCATCCCGAGGGGTCCGCTCCGGCCGACGGGTGGGACCCGGAGCGCCCCACCCTGCTCGGGGGCGTCCCCCAGGGCCCGAGCAGCCCCGCTCCCGGCCCGCTCGCGGTGACCGCACTCCGCGAACAGGCGGCTCGGTCGGGCATCGGGCAGATCCTCGTGCCGTACGTGCGCCGCAGCGACGACACCGGCCCGCTGCGCGCGGCCGGGTTCACCGCCGTCGCCGCGGGCAGCGAGGGGCTCGTACGGCTGCCCGGCGAGGTGGCCGACGTGCTGCGCGGCCGGGTCGGCGAGCGGCGGTTCGGCGAACTGCGCGCCCGCCACGCGGAGCACCGCGAGCTGAGCTGGGAGCCGACCGGGCTCGGCGACCTGTCCGGGCGGCCGGAGGCACGCGAGGCGTTCGCCGCCCTGCACCGGCGGGAGACGGGGCGCGGCGCGCTGTGGACCGCCGAGGCGCTCGACGCCCTGGCCCGGGGGCCACTGGCGGACCGCACCGAGCTGCTGCTGCGCCGCCGCGGCGGCGACGTCGTACAGGCCGGGCTGCTGGTCCGCTCGTACAACGGGCGCGGGATCCACAGCCTCACCCAGGCCCTGGCCCCCGACACCGCGGCCGCACGGCAGGCCCTGTACGAGGCGTCCCTGTACGAGCTGTACCTGCACGCCCGGCGCACCGGCCTGGAGTGGGTCCACCTGGGCCCCGGCGACGCCGAACGGATGCGGGCCCTGGGCGCCGACCACTTCGTGGCCCTCGACCACTGGCTGTCCGCCCCGGACCTGAAGGCAGGGCCCGAACAGCCCCCCGAGCCCGCGGAGATCCAGGTCTCGGCCTTCGCCACGGAACCGGTCGCCGCGGTGCCGGTCCCGGGACCGGCGCGCTTCCGCGGCCGGCCCAAGTTCGACCTGCTCGACCTCTCCGGCAACACCAACCCGTTCCTCGGGGCGGACGGACGCTACCCCGAACTGGACACGGCCGAGCTGGCCCGTACGTACCTGAGCACCGTCGGACGGCTGCCCGGGCACACGGGGCTCGGCGAACTCGGGCCCGAGTGGGCCCTGTTCACCAGCGGGGCCGTCGACGCCGTCATGCTGCTCCTCGCCGCGCTGGCCGCACCGGGCGACGCGGTCTGCGTCACCCCGCCGACCTTCGAGCTGTACGCGCACTTCGCCCGCGTGCTGCGGCTGCCGGTCGTCGAGGCGCCGCTGCTCGGCGAGGACCTGACGCGCCTCGACGTCGAGCGGATCCTGTCGGCCGGGCCGCGCGTGACGTTCCTGTGCGACCCCAACAACCCGGTCGGCACCCGGCTCGACCGGGAGCAGGTGCTCGACCTGATCACCCGCAGCCGCGGCCTGGTCGTGATCGACGAGGCGTACGTGGAGTTCAGCGCGGGTCCGTCGTACGCCCCGCTCGTCGCCCGGCACGACAACCTCATCGTGCTCAGGACGCTCTCCAAGGCGTGGGGACTGGCCGGGGCCCGCTGCGGAGTCGCCCTGGCACAGCCGGGGCTCGTCGAGGCGCTGCGCCGGGTCCAGGTGCCCTTCGGGTTCACGGGCGCCTCGCAGCGGGCGGTCCGCGACCGGCTCACCGACTCCGCGCGGGTGCTGGACTCCGTACGGCGCATCCTGGCGGAGCGGGACCGGATGGCCCGTGAGCTCGCCCGGCACCCGGCCGTGGAGCGGGTGTTCCCCTCCGAGGCCAACTTCCTCCTGGTCCGCACGCACCGGCACGAGCACGTCATGGAGCGGCTGCGGGACGCCGGGATCATGGTCGCCGACACCGCCCGTCTTGTCCCCGGCACCTGCCGTGTCTCCATCGCCGACGAGCGGGCCAACGACACCCTGCTCGACGCCCTGTCCACCGTGCAGTGACGCCACCCCGTCCCGGGTGCGGTGAGCCGCCGGGACACCACCCCGTCCCGGGGCCGGTGAGCCGCCGGCCGACCGCCGCGCCACCTGGCACCCGGGACCGAACCGAAAGGACCGGCCCGTGGGCGACCGCCCCCGCACCGACCACCGAAGCGCGCCCGACCGCCCGCTGACCAGCGAGGTCGTCGCCGAGAACTACGACCGCTGGAGCCCGCCGCTGCACGCGGACTTCGCCGCGAACGAGCACAACGGCCGGGTCGGCAGCATCCTGCTGGCCGACACCGAGAGCGTGCGCGTCTGGCAGACGCGCCTGGACCCGGGCGAGCGCCTCCCCGTCCACCGTCATGTCCTCGACTACCACTGGATCGCCCTCACCGACGGCCGCGCCCGCCAGCACCTGGGCGACGGCACCAGCCGGGAGATCACCTACGCCCGCGGGCAGACGAGGTACTTCACCGTCGCCGGCGGCGGACACCACCTGCACGACCTGAGGAACATCGGCGACGAGGCGCTGTCCTTCCTGACCGTCGAGTCCAAGGACGGCCCGAACGCGCCGATCGACCTCGGGCGGGAACCGTGACGGCCGCCGTACGGCCGGGGCGCAACCATCCTCACCAGGGAGGCTGAACCGACGTGATCGTGCTCGGATACAACGGATTCACCAACGGCGCCGACATCTTCGGGCGCCTCTTCGGGTCGACCGGCGTCGCCCGCAACCTGCTCGTGGGCCACGACGCGTCGGCGGCCCTCGTGGTCGACGGCGAACTCGTCGCCGCCGTAGAGGAGGAGCGGCTCAGCCGCGTCAAGAAGACCTCCGACTTTCCCGCCCACGCGATCCGGTGGTGCCTGGACCAGGCCGGCGTCCCCCTGGACCGGGTGGACGTGGTCGCCTTCCCCTGGCGCTTCTCGCCCGAGGTGGCCGACGAGATGATCACCGAGATCGCCTCGGGCGGCCGGTCGCCCGCCGAGAAGTTCGACGTCCTGCGGCGCGTCGGCGAGTTCTACACCGACATGGTCAGCCGTGAGGCGGTCCACGACGACTTCGTGCGCCGCACCGGCCACGACCTCGACCCCAACAAGCTGGTCCTGGTCCCCCACCACCTGGCCCATCTGACGTGCGGCGCCTATCTGGCCGGGGGCGGGGACGCGGCGTTCCTGGTGAGCGACGGACGGGCCGAGACGCTGTCCTCGGTGATGGGCGAGGTGCGCGACGGCGTGGTGCGCCTCTTCGAGGACCGCAGCATCCCGATGACCAGCTCGCTCGCCGTGGCCTACGGACGCATCACCCGCTACCTCGGCTTCGTCCCCAACAACGACGAGTACAAGGTGATGGGCCTGGCCGCCTACGGCCCGTCGCCGCGCCGCAATCCCCTGCTGGAGCGCTGCGTCCGGCTGCACGAGGACGGCACGTACACCGTGGACGTCCCCGCGGACGTGACGGCGTACTACGCGCTCTTCGACGATCTGTTCGGCGGGGACGGCGAGAAGCGCGAGGAGTTCGACTTCCGGGTGAAGGTCGCCGCCATGGCCCAGCACATGGTGGAGGCCGTCACCGCCCACCAGGTGCGGGCGCTGACGGCCCTCTCCTCGTCGGACACCCTGCTGTTCGAGGGCGGTCTCGCGCTGAACTGCGTGGCCAACACCAAGATGCTGGAGCGCTCGCCGTTCACCGCCATGGAGGTCAGCTTCGGCGCGAGCGACCCGGGGGTGGCCATCGGCGCGGCCGTGTACACGGCCGGACTCAGAAACCGCCCCGCCGACGCCGTCACCACCCCCTACCTCGGCCCCTCCTACGACGAGCCGCACGTCCTGGAAGTGCTCCAGGAGTACGCCGACCGTGTCGAGTGGCAGGAGGAGGCCGACGTCGAGGCGGTCACCGAGCGCACGGCCGGGCTGCTGGCCGAGCCGAACGTCGTCGCCTGGTTCCAGGGGCGCGCCGAGTACGGGCCGCGCGCCCTGGGCAACCGCAGCATCCTCGCCAACCCGGCCTTCCCCGAGATCAAGGACGTCATCAACCTCCGGGTCAAGCACCGCGAGCCGTTCCGCCCCTTCGCCCCGGTCGTCCTCGAGTCCGAGGCGCCCCGGGTGTTCGAGCTGGGCAAGAAGACCTCGTCGCCGTACATGACGTTCGTCTTCCCGGTCCGCGAGGAGTACCGCGAGCGGATACCCGGGGCCTGCCACGTCGACGGCACCGCACGCGTGCAGACCGTCGACGACCGGCAGAACCCGGTGCTGGCCGGTCTGCTGCGCGCCTTCACGGACCGGACCGGCGTGCCCTGCCTGCTCAACACGTCCTTCAACGTGGCCGGCGAGCCCATCGTCTGCTCGCCGCGCGACGCCCTGGAGTGCCTGCTCGCCACGGAGATCGACCACCTGGTCATCGGCCGCTTCGTGATCACCAAGAAGTCCGGCTGACCGAGTACACCTCCTGCCACGAGCGGTTCCGCGCGGACCAGCCCCCGGTTCCTTTCCGCACGCGGAACCGGGGCTTTCCCAGCCAGAACGCCGCGGACTCGGCGAACGGGGTCCGGGCCGTGAGCTGTACGGCTCAGACTGCGATGACCTGCTGGGCCAGCAGCAGTGCAAGCGGGCCCCCTTGAAGCAGGAATCGTCCCTCGGTGGCGGCCCGAATCGCGTCCGGCATCGGCCACCACATGAGTTCGAAGCCCTCCTCGCTGGGTGTGAGCCGCTGCGGGCCACAGGTGAGACCTTCGGCCAGGAAGAGGTGGATGCGGGCGGTGCAGTCCAGGGTGATGGCGTACGAGCCGAGGGACTGCCAGGTCCGGGCGGTGACGCCGGCTTCCTCGCGCAGCTCGCGCCGTGCGCACTCTTCCGGTGTCTCGCCGTCTTCCCGGCGCCCCCCCGGGCAGGAACACGTAATCGCCGCCGTGCTGGGGGAATGCAGAGGTCAGAACGGCGACCGTGCCGCCCGCGTCTCGGGCGACGATGACGGAGGCGTCGCGCACCGCTCCTCGCCGGGATGAGTCGGTCATGGCCGGGAGCGTAGCCGCCTACTGATGACGTACGCCGTCTTCGCGATCCACGGTGTCCTCGCGGCCTCCGTGCGCGGCCGGGTCACCCCGCGGCCCCGCGTCATGACCTGGCTGCGACGAAGCATCGCGGGCTCGTTCGTGGCCCTGAGCGCGGAACTGGCGCTGAGTCCCAGGCCTTCGCAGGGGCAGCAGGGGCGAGTCACCCCGTCGACGGAGCTACGTCACGAAGAAGCCGCGAGGGATCACCTTGCGCAAGCGCCGCTCGGTCACGAGGACGCCGACGGCGCGCACGGCCGTGGACTGACTGATGTCGTACTCCGCCGCGATGGCCACCGTCCCGGGGAACTTGTCTCCACTGCGCCATTCACCGGCATCAAGGCGTCGGCGTAGGTCGTCGGCGACCTGACCGGCGAACGGAATCGAACGGTCTAGCTCCACAGTGGTCAACCTGAGTAATGGTGGGATGAGGTGGTCGGCACCCGTCTCCTGCGCCCACGCTAGCCCTCGTCCGCCGCCTCGTCCTCGTCGACGGTGACAACGAAAGTTCCCCGCTGCGGCACGGTGAAGACTTCCCCCGCGTCGACGAGGACGGCGATGGCCCGCCGCACGGTGGTCCGGGCGATGCCGTACTGCTGGACAAGCTGAGTCTCCGACGCGATGGCCCGCCCGGGTGCCCAATCGCCCCGAGCGATGCGTGCTCGCAGAATCTCCGCAAGCTGGCGGTACGGGGTGAGGGGTGCCCCGTGATCAATGTCTGCATCCGGATCAATGGCCATAGGCAGACGCTAGGCGTATGCCGACGTGCGGGCACTTTGGGCTATGTGTAGATACGTGGCGATACAAGGCGCTACATCGGGTTAGCGACAAAAAGTGCCCCCGGGCCGGCCGGGCAAGGGCCAATCCCAGGGGCTGACCGAACAACGGAGGTTCGGCTGTGCGAGACCTTATCTGTAGGCTTGTCGGGCTGCTGTTTCCGGGGAGGGGCAAGCATCGTTCCAAGGAAGCCCCGCGATCCGTACCGCCTCGTCCTGCGCCGTGTGTCCGCGCACCCAAGGAAACCGCCCCGCTGGACGCCGGTGAGGTGGTCATGGTCCGCCCGTATCTCGCGGCGTGGGAGCGGCAAAGGGAGGGTCGGTGGCGAAGTGGCCGCCGTGCCGCCTTCGTCCTGGCGACCGTCGGCGTCGACTTCCACGAGGTGAGCGCATGACCGCCCTGCGGCTGCTGCCGTGGTCCGGGCCGGACGGGAAGCCCGCGTTCCTGAGCACCGACGACGAGGGCGGCTTCCTCTCCCGGGTGGCGGACGAGGCGGAGGCGGCGCAGCTTGCCGCCGCTGAGCAGGTCCTCGGCCTGGTAGGCCAGTTGGTGTCAGAGGCCGGCGTCGGTCCGGGTGAGCTGCGGTACGCGGTCAGGCGGTTGGCCGAGTGCCTGACGGACGCGTTGCGGGTGGCGGAGTCACGAGGGGCGCGCCTGCCCTGACCGGCGGTTCCCTCGCCTCGTACTGCGGGCTCGGGCTTTGCGTAGGCGGCAGGCCGCAGGAGCACGGTAGGGCGGGGCGGGTACCGGCAGCGCGACGGGTCGCTGCCGCTACCCGTTCGGCCCGCTACCCGCTCAACGCCCCTGAAGCGCCTTGACGTTGTCCCCGAAGGTCCAGTTCTTCGACCCGTCCCAGTTGAGGGACCAGGTCATCAGGCCCTTCAGGCTCGTGCCGTAGTGCTGCCAGGCCTCGGACACCTGGGCGGTGGTCAGATAGCCGCCGCCCGCGCCGGACTGCGCCGGGAGTCCGGGCACCTGCTTGTCGTAGGGCACCTTGACGGTGGTGCCCTGCACGACGAGCCCGTCGTTCAGGCAGTCGGTCTGGGCGACGAAGCCCTCGACGGTGCCGGCGGCGTACGAGTCCCCGGAGCAGCCGTACATGCTGCCGTTGTAGTACTGCATGTTCAGCCACCACAGGCGGCCGTTGTCCGCGTACTTCTTGATGACGGGCAGGTACGCGCCCCAGATGGAGCCGTAGGTGACGCTGCCCCCGGTGACGTACGCCGTCTCGGGGGCCATGGTCAGGCCGAAGTTCGAGGGCATCGCGGCGAGGATGCCGTCGATGATGCGGATGAGGTTGGACTGCGAGGCGGAGGGCTGGTCGATGTCGCCGCTGCCGCTGAGGCCGGTCTCGATGTCGATGTCTATCCCGTCGAAGTTGTACTGCTTCAGGATCGGCACGATGGTCTCGACGAACCGGTCCGCGACCGCGGTCGAGGTCAGGTCGATGCCGGCCGTCGCGCCGCCGATCGACAGCAGGATCGTCCGGCCCGACGCCTTCGCCGCGCACATCTCCGCCGGGGTCGCGACCTTCACGCCCGAGTCCATCCCGTCCTCCCACAGGGCGGTGCCGTCCGAGCGGATGACGGGGAACGCGGCGTTGAGGACGTTGTAACCGTGGGCGCCGATGGCGGAGTCGGTGATCGGGGTCCATCCGAACGGCGGGTGGACCCCGTTGGCGGAGCCGTCCCAGTTCTCCCAGTAGCCCTGGAGGACCTTGCCCTCCGGCTTCGATTTGACCGCGCAGGTGTCGTCGGCGGTTGTGGCGGCGGCGCCGGGGGCCAGTCCGAGGGTGAGCGGGGCGAGACAGGCGGCCGCCAGCGCGGCGGTGAACAGGCGCAGTTTCCGTACGGTCATGCGGTTCCTCCTGTGGGGGCGGCCGGTGGGGCGGCCGGTGAGGGGTACATGTCGCAGGCATGACACTCGCGTGGTCTGGACCTCTAGTCAATAGGTCTGGACCACTTCGCCGGACGTCGGAGGCAGGGTGTCGGCCGCCGGTCGTCGACTGTCAACTGACAGATATTGAAATCTGTCAGTTGTCGTGCGAGGGTGGGCGCAGCACAGTGGATGTACGTCCCGCCCCGGCGCGCCCGTCGCTCCGGGAACCCAAGGAGTCCTCATGCGAACGCGCCCCCTCGGAACCACCGGCCCCCAGGTCTCCGCCCTCGGCCTCGGCTGCATGGGCATGTCCGCCCTGTACGGCGAGGCCGACCGGGCCGAGTCGATCGCCACGATCCACGCCGCGCTCGAAGCGGGCGTCACCCTGCTCGACACCGGCGACTTCTACGCCATGGGCCACAACGAGATGCTGATCGGCGAGGCGCTGCGCGCGGCCCCCGCGGCCCGCCGCGAACAGGCGCTGCTCAGCGTGAAGTTCGGCGCCCTGCGCGACCCGGACGGCGGCTGGTCCGGCTACGACGGCCGCCCGGCGGCGGTGAAGAACTTCGCGGCGTACTCGCTCCAGCGGCTCGGCGTGGACCACATCGACGTCTACCGGATCGCCCGCGTCGACCCCGGCGTGCCGATCGAGGAGACGGTCGGCGCCATCACGGAGCTGGTCGAGGCCGGACACGTGCGGCACATCGGCCTGAGCGAGGTCGGCGCGGAGACCATCCGCCGGGCCGCGTCCGTCGCCCCGGTCTCCGACCTCCAGATCGAGTACTCCCTCATCTCCCGGGGCATCGAGGACAAGATCCTGCCGGTCACCCGGGAACTCGGCATCGCCGTCACCGCGTACGGCGTGCTGTCGCGCGGGCTGATCTCCGGTCACTTCACACCGGACCGGCAGCTGGGGGCGGGCGACTTCCGCGCCTTCAGCCCCCGCTTCCAGGGCGAGAACCTGCGGCACAACCTCACCCTCGTCGAGGCGCTGCGCAAGATCGCCGAACAGAAGGGCGTCAGCGTCGCGCAGATCGCCATCGCCTGGGTGCTCTCGCGCGGCGACGACATCGTGCCGCTGGTGGGCGCCCGTACCCGGGAGCGGCTCGGCGAGGCGCTCGGCGCCCTGGACGTCACGCTGGACGCGGCCGACCTGGCGGCGATCGAGGAGGCGGTGCCCGCGGACGCGGCGGCCGGGGAGCGCTACCCCGAGGCGCAGATGGCACACCTCGACAGCGAGCGCTGACCGCGCCGCCGGGTACGGTTTCGGACATGGCACCGACCACCGAGACCCTGACCGCCGAGCGCATCCTCGAAGCGACCGAGGAGGTGCTGCGCCGGCACGGCCCGGCGAAGGCGACCGTGGTCGACGTGGCCCGCGCGCTCGGCGTCAGCCACGGCAGCGTCTACCGCCACTTCCGTACCAAGGCGGCGCTGCGGGAGGCGGTCACCGAGCGCTGGCTGCACCGTACGTCGGAGCGGCTGGCCGGGATCGTCGCCGAGGACCGGGGCCCGGAGGACCGGCTGCGGGACTGGCTGGCGGCGCTGTTCGCCGCCAAGCGGCACAAGGCGGGCGACGACCCCGAACTGTTCGCCACCTACCAGGTGCTGATCGGTGAGACGAGCGAGGTCGTCGACCGGCACATAGCCGACCTCACCGGACAGCTCGCCCGCGTCATCGGCGACGGCGTCGCCGACGGCACGTTCGCCGCCGGTGACGTCCCGGCCGCGGCGCGCGCCGTCTTCGACGCCACCAGCCGCTTCCACGACCCCTGTTACGTCCGCGACTGGCGGCAGCCCGGCATCGACGAGGCGTTCACCGCGGTAGTGGAGCTGACGCTGCGCGGCCTGCGCGCGTAGGCACCCCCGGGGCCCGCGCCCGCCTCAGGGGGCGCAGGACGCGCGCCCGCCGGGCCGAGGGCGCTCGACCGGTACCGGGGAGAACCGGTCCACAGGCTCTCAGGTCTCCGCCGGGTCCACCGTCGCCTGGTGGGCGTCGGCGAGGTGTTCCTCCGCCTTCAGCCAGGGCAGGAACTGCGCCGCCTTCCGCCAGCCGCACGTGTCGCATCTGATGGTCCGCTGCACGCCCGTGCGCTGCACCCGGACCACGTGCTCGCGCCCGTGCTGGTCCCAGCGGCTCACCTTGCTCGTGTTGATCTGCACCATGACGCCCGACTGCCCCCTCCGCACGCGACCGCTCGGCCCGCGCAGCAAGGAGTGTGCAGCAGAACCAACATCAACGGGGCGGTTTGCGCGGAGGCCGGTCCGGCCGGTGGTGGCGGGGGAGCGCCGGCGCGGTCTACGCCTGGACCTTCGCCGCCTCGCGCACGTCCGTCGCCCGGAGGCGCTGCGCCGTGTGCTCGGCGGTGCGGCGGGCCCACGTGCCGCTCGTCAGGATGCCGAGGACCAGGACCAGCAGACCGCAGCCGGTCAGGATCCACCAGCCGGGACGGGACGCGGAGACGAAGGCGTCCCGGTACGAGGAGGAGCCGACGCCCGAGGCGATGACCGCCCCGATCACCGCGACGCCGAGCGTCTGGCCGATCTGCCGGCTGGTCGAGGCGACCGCGGCGGCGACCCCGGCCTGGGTGCGGGGCATGCCGGAGACCGCGGTGTTGGTGATCGGGGCGTTCACGAACCCGAAGCCCAGGCCGAACAGGACGTAGCCGATGACGAGCGTGACGTTCGACGTCTCCGCCTCGAAGGCGGCGAACAGCACCCCGCTGACGGTCATCGTGACCCCGGCGATCAGCAGCGGCAGGCGCGGCCCCCGGCTGCCGACCAGGCGGCCCGACAGCGGCGCGGACAGGAAGCACATGAGGGCCATCGGCAGCATCCACAGGCCCGCGTGCAGCGCGTCGAGTCCGCGTACGTTCTGGAGGTAGAGCGAGGAGAGGAAGAGGAAGCCGGCGAGCGCCGAGAACGCGCTGACCGCGATCACCGTGGCCCCGCTGAACGGTGCCGAGCGGAAGAAACGCAGCTCGATGAGGGGTTCGGCGCGGCGCGGCTCGTAGCGCAGGAGGGCCAGCAGGGCGGCCAGGGCGACGGCGCCGAGCAGGCAGGTGCGGGCCGCGGGGGAGTTCGGCGCCTCGATGATGGCGTAGGTCAGGGAGCCGAGGAGGACGATGACCAGGACCTGGCCGACCGGGTCGGGGCGGCGGGCCTTCGGCGCGCGGGACTCGGGCACGAAGCGCAGGGTGAGCAGCAGCGCGGCCAGGCCGACCGGGAGGTTGAGCCAGAAGATCGAGCGCCAGCCGACCGACTCCACCAGCAGTCCGCCGACCACCGGGCCCGCGGCCATGGCTATGCCGACGACGGCGCCCCACACGCCGATCGCGCGGGCGCGCTCGCGGGGGTCGGTGAAGGTGTTGGTGATGATCGACATCGCGACCGGGTTCAGCATCGAGCCGCCGACCGCCTGCACCATGCGGAAGACGACCAGCGAGCTCAGGTCCGGGGCCAGCGAGCACAGGACCGAGCCGAGGGTGAACAGCACCAGGCCCGCCGAGAAGACCTTGCGGCGGCCGATCCGGTCGGCGGTCGAACCGGCGAGCATCAGCAGCGAGGCCAGCACGAGCGTGTACGCGTCGATCGTCCACTGGAGGCCGGACACATCGGCGTCCAGGTCCTTCTGCATGGAGGGGAGGGCGACGTTCAGAACCGTGTTGTCCAGGCTCACGATCAGCAGGCTCATACAGCAGATCGCGAGCACCAGCATGCGGCGGCGGTGACTCAGCTCGGGCATCTCCCCAGCCTACGCCGCTTTCGGTAGTGCGCCTAACTAATGACTGCTACACGATCTTCCCCCGGGCTCCGCCCGCCTCGCGTACGAGCACCCGCCGCCGTACGCGACAATGGAGAAATGTCCGCGCCCACCCTCGCCCCCGCGTCCCCGCTGTCGATCGGCCCCCACGTGGTGCAGCCGCCCGTGGTCCTCGCGCCCATGGCCGGGATCACCAACGCGCCCTTCCGCACCCTCTGCCGGGAGTTCTCCGGCGGCAAGGGCCTCTTCGTCAGCGAGATGATCACGACCCGGGCGCTGGTCGAGCGCAACGAGAAGACCATGCAGCTCATTCGCTTCGACGCGAGCGAGCGGCCGCGCTCGATCCAGCTCTACGGCGTGGACCCGGTCACCGTCGGCAAGGCCGTCCGCATGATCGCGGAGGAGGACCTCGCCGACCACATCGACCTGAATTTCGGCTGCCCCGTCCCCAAGGTCACGCGCAAGGGCGGCGGCTCCGCCCTGCCGTACAAGCGCAACCTGCTCCGCGCCATCCTGCGCGAGGCCGTCGGCGGCGCCGGGGACCTGCCCGTCACCATGAAGATGCGCATCGGCATCGACGACGACCACATCACCTACCTCGACGCCGGGCGGATCGCCGTCGAGGAGGGCGTGACGGCCATCGCGCTGCACGGCCGCACGGCCGCCCAGCACTACGGCGGCACCGCCGACTGGGACGCCATCGCCCGCCTCAAGGAGCACGTGCCGGAGATCCCGGTCCTCGGCAACGGCGACATCTGGTCGGCGGAGGACGCGCTGCGGATGGTGCGCGAGACCGGCTGCGACGGAGTGGTCGTGGGCCGCGGCTGCCTGGGCCGCCCGTGGCTCTTCGCCGACCTGGTCGCCGCCTTCGAGGGGCGTACGGACGAATTCGCGCGGCCGGCGCTGCGCGAGGTCGCCGCCGTCATGGTGCGCCATGCCACGCTGCTCGGCGAGTGGCTCGGCGACGAGGCGCGCGGCGTCATCGACTTCCGCAAGCACGTCGCCTGGTACCTCAAGGGCTTCGCGGTCGGCTCCGAGATGCGCAAGCGGCTCGCGATCACCTCGTCCCTGGCCGAGCTGGCAGCGGGCCTCGCCGAACTGGACCAGGACCAGCCCTGGCCGGCCGGCGCCGACGGCCCCCGCGGCCGCACCTCCGGCAACAACCGGGTGGTCCTGCCGGACGGCTGGCTGAAGGACCCCTACGACTGCGCGGGCGTCGGTGAGGACGCGGAACTGGACACGTCCGGCGGCTGAGCCTTTCCTGCTGCGAGCCCGCCGCCGGACGCGCGGAGCATCGAGCCTGTCCCGCAGGCTCTCAGCCGCAGTGCCCGTGCCCGCTGCCCAGCGCCCCGTCGATCGAGCCGAGCCAGAGGATGCACTCGCCGCGCGCGTCCAGGTACACCGGACCCGCGTACGTCGTGTACACGTCGTTGTCCATGACGTACGGGGCGCCGCGGCCCGCGTCGATGCCCAGGGTGATGGCCATCCGCACCGGCTCGCCGGGCGCGTTGCGGACGGTGACCGCGCAGTTCTTGCCGGTCGACTTGTTGTAGGTGACGTAGACCGTGCCCTTGTCCTCGACCGGCGTGGAGTCGATGACGGTGTAGCCGGTGCCGCAGACGCCGTTGTACTCGGCCTGGGCGGCGGCGACGGGCGCCGCGGAGGCCGGTCCGGCGACGGCGACGGCTCCGCCGAGCGCGGCGGCGGTCAGGACGGCGGCCGTGGTGAGACGACGCGAAGACTTCATGGTGTTCCCCCGTGATTGCGGTCAACTGGTGTGCGCACAGCGGTGTTTGCCGTGCACACGAGATGAGACCCGTCGCCCCCGGGGGAAGTTGTGGCCCCTTTCGTCACTGTTCTGTCACCACGCACCGGCCGCGCACCGCACGTGCGGCAGCCGGATCAGGCGCCGCCCACCGCCGTCAGCAGCGCCAGCGGGGCCGCCGCCGAGCGGGACTCGCGGACGCACGCGTGCGGGTACGGCACCGGCTCCGCGTACAGCCCGCGGCCGTAGCCCGCGATCACCTCGGGCAGCCGGTGCCCGGTCGTCGCCGCCGCGTCGACCAGCGCGTGCGCGACCGTACGGGCCTCGTCGTGCAGCCCGTAGCGGGAGAGCCCGAGGGTGATCAGCGCGTTGTCGTGCGGCCAGACCGAACCGCGGTGGTACGAGAGCGGGTGGTAGGCGGGCTGCCCGGCGGCCAGCGTGCGCACGCCCCAGCCGGAGAAGAAGTCGGGTTCGAGCAGCCGGCGGCCGACCAGTTCCCCGTACTCCTTGTCCAGCAGCCCGGACCAGAGCAGATGGCCCGCGTCCGAGGCCAGGGCGTCGACATGGCGGCCGTCGCCGTCCAGGGCGAGGGCGGGGAAGGAGTGCTCGGCCATCCAGAAGTCCCGCTGGAACCGGTCGCGCAGATCGCCCGCCGCCTGCTCCAGGAGGGCCGCGTACACCTCGTCGTCCCAGACGGTGCGGGACAGGTGGGCGGTGCGGCGCAGCGCGTCGTACGCGTAGCCCTGCGCGCCCGCCGCCATCACCGGCCCGGTGGGGCGGCTGCCGTCGGCGGAGCAGATCGCGCCGGGGGAGTCCTTCCAGTTCTGGTTGGCGAGCCCGCCCTCGTCGGCGCGGTAGACGAGGTAGCCGCGCGAGGTCAGACCGCCGTGGTCGAGCATCCAGCCGACCGCGGCCCTGGCGTGCGGCTGGAGACGGCGGGCCAGGCCCGGGTCGCCGGTGTGCTCCGTGTACGCGCCGAGCAGCACCAGGAACAGCGGGGTGGCGTCCACCGAGCCGTAATAGCGCCCGAACGGCACCTGCCCGAAGTGCGCCAGCTCGCCGTGGCGCACCTCGTGCACGATCTTGCCGGGCTGGGCGACCGGGCCCGTGCCGGTCTCCGTCGCCTGCGTCGCGGCGAGCGCGGCCAGCGTCGCGGCGGCCGGCTCGGGCCGGTAGGGGAGCGCGAACAGCGAGGTGAGCAGGGCGTCGCGGCCGAGAAGGGTCAGGAACCAGGGGACGCCGGCCGCCGGGACCCGCAGTTCCTCACCGTCCGGGCCGTACGCCGGGACCTGGAGCGCCGCCAGGTCCGCTAGGCCGCGCGCGCAGGCCGCCGCCAGCTCGGGCCAGCCGGTCGGGAAGGGCACGCCCTCGGCGAACTCGGCCTCGACCGCGCCCAGTTGCTCGCGGGCGGCGGTGGGGGTGAGCGGTACCGCGGGCTCCGCGGCCGTGCCGTGCGGGCGGGCGGTGACCCGCAGCGCCAGCTCCGCCGTGCCGTGCGGGTCCAGCTCCAGCGTCCAGACGAGCCGGCGGGCGCCCGTGCCCGTCTCCTCCACGCCGTCCGGGGCGGGCTCGGAGGTGACCCTCGTACAGGACCGCCATTCGCCGCGCTGGTAGCCGAACTCCACGCCGTCGTCGAGGGCTTCGCGCGAGCGCACCGCGCCGGTCTTGGCGTAGGTGCGGTAGTCCGAGCGCAGTTCGAACTGGTCGGTGAAGTCGGCGTCCGCCGTCACCGCGACGCGCACCGTCAGCGGTGTCGGACGGTTGCTGACGACCCGCACCGACTCCACGAACGCGCCTTCTGCGACGGCCTGTTCGCGCAGCAGCGTGAAGGCAGGCGGCTCCTGCCGGCCGCCGCGCGGTACGAGCACGCAGCGCGCGGTGTCGCCGTCGGCGACCGGGGTGAGCACCTCGGGCACCGCGCCGTCGACCGTGAGCTGCCAGCGGCTGAGATGGCGCGCGTCCCGGACGAACAGGCCGTCGGGCGCGCTGCCGCCGCGCACCCCGCTGATGTCCCCTCCGTCCCCCACGGCGGCGAACGTGCCGCCGCGCACGAGCAGATGATGCCGCTCCGTCATGCCCGGACCCCTCCCATTACCGTCTCGTTCTCCTCGGACGCGCCGGACGTGCCGGTCGTCGCCGGGTACGCGGACCCGCCCGGTCCGCAGGGTTCGTGCAGCAGGTCCAGGGTCAGCGCGGCCGTCCAGCCGAAGCCGGCCGCACCGCAGCCCGCCCCGGTGCACGGGTCCACGTACTCGGCGAACTCCGACTCGCCCGCCGTGGTGAGCAGCGCGGCCCGCAGCCGGTCCGCCCGGGCCCGTTCGCCGTGCAGCCGCAGCCCGCGCTCGATCAGCCAGTTGGTGTTGAACCAGGCGGGCCCGCGCCAGTAGCGGTGCGGGTCGAAGGCCTCGCCGGTGAGGTCGTAGCTGGGGACGAGCCGGGTTCTCGCGCCCAGGCCGAAGTGCGGGCCGTGCACGGTGCGCACCAGGGCGGTGACGACCTCGTGCGGCAGGCCGGGCAGCACGAGCGGCAGCAGGCCCGTCACGCCGCGCTCGGGGATCGGGCCCGTGTGCACGTCGCGGCAGAGGAACATGCCGAGCGCCGGGTCCCACAGCCGCTCCACCAGGGCGGCCGTGAGCCGTTCGGCGCGGGCGTGCCGGGCGGTGCCGGTGGCGCCCAGCTCGCGGGCGATCCGGGCCAGGGCGTGTTCGGAGGCGATCAGCAGGGCGTTGAACGCCGGGTCCTCGACGGCGAACCCGCCGGGCCCGTCCGCGTATCCGCCGTCCCGGTAGTCGGCGGCGAGCCGCACGTACCGCCCGTAGTCCAGGTCCGTCGGCCGGTCCTCGGCGGCCGAGTGGTCGAGGTCGGCCCGGCGGAAGGAGCGGGGCGGGGCGGGCGCGACCCGGCTCAGCGGCGCGTCCCAGCAGGGGCTGTTGTCCATGCCCTGCTCCCAGGGGTGGATCACCGAGACGAGCCCGCCGCCGCCGTGGTCCCGGCGGTGCAGGAGGTAACGGTGCCAGGCCGCGAGCCGCGGGTAGACCCGGGTGAGGAAACCGCGGGTCCGTGACAGGACCGGGTCGGCGCAGTGCACCAGCCAGGCGGCGAGCGCGTGCACCGGCGGCTGCACGATGCCGGACGTCTGCACGGTGCGCGGGGCTCCGGCGGCGCGGCCCGCGGTGGACGAGCGCCAGAAGTCCGGGCTCGGGAAGTACGCGTCCAGCGGGACGGCGGGGTTGAAGACGATGTGCGGGATCCGTCCGTCGGCCCACTGGGCGGCGAGCAGCGTCTCCAGCTCCGACTGAGCGCGCAGCGGCGACAGATGACGCAGGCCGATCGCGATGAACGCGGAGTCCCACGACCACTGGTGCGGATACAGGCCCTGGGAGGGCACGGTGGACGACCCGGTCCAGTTGCCATCGAGGACCCGGGCCGCCCTGACACGCAGGGAACCGACGGGGTCGGCCGGGTCGTATACGGAGTACCCGGGCGGTCCCGCCTCGGTGGGGCCCGCCCCCGGAGGCGGGCCCGAGGTCCGTACGGGCGTGCTGATGTCCGTGCGATGGACGGTGAGCTGGGTTGTGCGGTCCACTCAGGTCTCCCCGAAGACGTCCAGCCGGGCCGGTTCGGCAGTTGCTACCGCGAGGTTACGTCTAGGCAACACGCAAAACCCAATATGTAAGGCAGAGTTGGTGAACGCAAGAGGGTGTGTGCGACCGAGAGGGCGAGGGGAACGCCATGAGGGCCGGTAACCAGGCAAGCGCCGGAGATCTGCTCGAACTGGTGCGCAGTGGCCGGGCGACCACGCGCGGCGCGCTCCAGCAGGCCACCGGCCTGTCCCGGGCCACCGTCGGCCAGCGCCTCGACCGGCTGTTCCGGGCCGGCTGGCTGCGCGAGGGCGCCGGCGGCCCGGTGGACTCGCCGCTGGGCGGCCGGCCCTCCATCACCCTGGAGTTCGACGACGCGCACGCCGTCGTCCTCGCCGCGGACCTGGACACCCGGCACGCGCGCGCGGCCGTCCTCACCCTGACCGGCGAGATCCTGGCCGAGCACACGGGGGTCCTCGTCATCGAGGAGGGCCCGGAGAAGGTACTGGGCGAACTGGCGCGCCGCTTCGCCGAGTTGCTGGCCGCGGCGGGCCAGGAGGCCGGCGCGGTCTGCGGCATCGGGCTCGCCGTGCCGGGCCCTGTGGACAGCGAGACCGGCCGGGTGGTGCAGCCGCCGATCATGCCGGGCTGGGACGGCTACGACATAAGAGGCCGCCTCGCCCGCGCCTTCGCCGAGCACACCGGGAGCGACGTCGAACCCCGGCTGCCGGTCCTGGTCGACAACGACGCCAACCTGATGGCGTACGGGGAACAGCGCACCGCCTACCCGGACTGCTCCGCCTTCGCGCTGGTCAAGGTCTCCACCGGAATAGGCGCCGGCGTCGTGGTCGGCGGTTCGGTCTACCGGGGCATCGACGGCGGCGCCGGGGACATCGGGCACATCCGGGTCCCGGCGGGCGCCGAGGCGCTGTGCCGGTGCGGCTCCTACGGCTGTCTCGCCGCCGTGGCGAGCGGCGGCGCGGTGGCCCGGCGGCTGACCGCGGCCGGGGTGCCCGCCGCCTCCGGCTCCGACGTCCGCGCGCTGCTGACGGCGGGCCACCCGGAGGCGGTCGCCCTCGCCCGCGAGGCGGGGCGGCACGTCGGCGACGTCCTGGCGACCGTGGTGACGCTGCTGAATCCGGGCGTTCTGATGATCGCCGGGGATTTGGCCGGAACCCCGTTCCTCACGGGCGTGCGGGAGCTGCTGTACCAGCGGGCGCTGCCGCGTTCCACCGCGCACCTGGAGGTGGTGACCTCGCGGCTGGGGGAGCGGGCCGGGCTGATCGGGGCGGGCGCGCTGGTCGTGGAGCACCTGTACGCGCCCCGGCGGGCCGAGGAACGGCTCGCTGCGCTCGGGGTGTGACGGCCCGCCCCGCGCCGCCGCGTCCCGGCCGTATGACGTCCGCGTGTCGTGACCGCGTCGCGGTCCGCATGGTGATATCCGGCCCGCCTCGCGGCGTGATTCTCGCCACCCCTGATAGGGGTGGTGCTCAGATGAGCGGATCTTGCCCGGCTGCACTTCCCTAAGGGGTGGCACTCAGTGCCACCCTCTCGTTGTTCACCGACTGAACTCAAGCGTAGGTAACGGTGCTCATGTGAGCGTTCAAGCAGGTCTACGGGTGTTGATTCATTCAACAAGTGAAAACATCCGGTCCTCGGCGCTTGCCAAGGCTTGACTTTCGATGTGCTGGCGGACGATCGGTTACGGGCACATGACACGCAAGTAGACGTACCCAGGCGCCTTCGATCTGGGTATGTTCCTCGCCGTCAGGGCAGCCACCGCGACGTCGAGGAGTCGAGAGTCGTGTCGGAAAACAAAGATCCTCTTGTAGCCGGAGACGGCGTCGAATCCGCGAAGTTCGTTTATGACTTCACGGAGGGCAACAAGGACCTCAAGGACCTCCTCGGGGGCAAGGGCGCGAACCTCGCCGAGATGACCAACCTGGGGCTTCCCGTCCCGCCCGGCTTCACCATCACCACCGAGGCGTGCAAGACCTACCTCGGCAGCGGCGAGGAGCCGGCGGCACTGCGTGACGAGGTGAGTGCGCACCTCGACGCCCTCGAGAAGAAGATGGGCAAAAAGCTCGGACAGGCCGACGACCCCCTCCTCGTGTCGGTCCGTTCCGGGGCGAAGTTCTCCATGCCCGGCATGATGGACACCGTCCTGAACATCGGTCTCTCCGACAAATCGGTGCAGGGCCTCGCCAAGCAGGCCGGTGACGACCGCTTCGCCTGGGACTCCTACCGCCGGCTCATCCAGATGTTCGGCAAGACGGTCCTCGGCGTCGACGGCGACCTCTTCGAGGACGCGCTGGAGGCGGCGAAGGCGGCGAAGAAGGTCGCGGTCGACACCGACCTGGAGGCCGCCGACCTCAAGAAGCTCGTCACCAAGTTCAAGAAGATCGTCAAGACCGAGGCCGGCCGGGACTTCCCGCAGGACCCGCGCGAGCAGATGGACCTCGCCATCCACGCGGTCTTCGACTCCTGGAACACCGACCGCGCCAAGCTCTACCGCCGCCAGGAACGCATCCCGCACGACCTCGGCACGGCCGTCAACGTCTGCTCGATGGTCTTCGGCAACCTCGGCCCCGACTCCGGCACCGGCGTCGCCTTCACCCGCGACCCCGCCTCGGGCCACCAGGGCGTCTACGGCGACTACCTCCAGAACGCGCAGGGCGAGGACGTCGTCGCGGGCATCCGCAACACCGTCCCGCTCGCCGATCTTGAGCAGATCGACAAGAAGTCGTACGACCAGCTCATGCAGATCATGGAGACCCTGGAGAACCACTACAAGGATCTCTGCGACATCGAGTTCACCATCGAGCGCGGGCAGCTCTGGATGCTCCAGACCCGCGTCGGCAAGCGGACGGCCGGTGCCGCCTTCCGCATCGCCACCCAGCTCGTGGACCAGGGCCTGATCGACGAGGCAGAGGCGCTCCAGCGCGTCACCGGCGCCCAGCTCGCCCAGCTCATGTTCCCCCGCTTCGACGAGCAGGCGAAGGCCGAGCAGCTCGGCCGGGGCATCGCCGCCTCGCCGGGCGCGGCCGTCGGCAAGGCCGTCTTCGACTCGTACACCGCCATCAAGTGGTCGCGCTCCGGCGAGAAGGTCATCCTGATCCGCCGCGAGACCAACCCCGACGACCTCGACGGCATGATCGCGGCGGAGGGCATCCTCACCTCCCGCGGCGGCAAGACCTCGCACGCCGCCGTGGTGGCGCGCGGCATGGGCAAGACGTGCGTCTGCGGCGCCGAGGAGTTGGAGGTCGACACCAAGAAGCGGTGTCTGTCCGCGCCGGGCGGCATCGTGGTGGAGGAGGGCGACACCGTCTCCATCGACGGCTCCACCGGCAAGGTGTACCTCGGCGAGGTGCCCGTCGTGCCCTCCCCGGTCGTGGAGTACTTCGAGGGCCGGATGCACGCGGGCGCCGACGACGCCGACGAGCTGGTCGAGGCGGTCCACCGGATCATGGCCTTCGCCGACCGCAAGCGCCGGCTGCGGGTGCGCGCCAACGCCGACAACGCCGAGGACGCGCTGCGCGCCCGCCGCTTCGGCGCCCAGGGCATCGGCCTGTGCCGCACCGAGCACATGTTCCTCGGCGACCGGCGCGAACTGGTCGAGCGGCTGATCCTGGCGGACACCGACGCCGAGCGCGAGAAGTCCCTCAAGCAGCTCCTGCCGCTCCAGAAGCAGGACTTCGTGGAACTCTTCGAGGCGATGGACGGGCTCCCCGTCACCATCCGCCTCCTCGACCCGCCGCTGCACGAGTTCCTGCCCGACATCACCGAGCTGTCGGTCCGCGTCGCCCTCGCCGAGTCCCGCAAGGACCCGCACGAGAACGACCTGCGGCTGCTCCAGGCGGTGCACCGGCTGCACGAGCAGAACCCGATGCTGGGCCTGCGCGGCGTCCGCCTGGGCCTGGTCATCCCCGGCCTGTTCACCATGCAGGTACGGGCCATCGCGGAGGCCGCCGCCGAGCGGAAGGCGCACAAGGCCGACCCGCGCGCCGAGATCATGATCCCGCTCGTCGGCACGGTGCAGGAGCTGGAGATCGTCCGCGAGGAGGCCGACCAGGTCATCGCCGAGGTCCAGGAGGCCACCGGCACGGACCTGAAGCTGGCCATCGGCACCATGATCGAGCTGCCCCGCGCCGCGCTGACGGCTGGTCAGATCGCGGAGGCCGCCGAGTTCTTCTCGTTCGGCACCAACGACCTCACGCAGACGGTCTGGGGCTTCTCCCGCGACGACGTGGAGGCCAGCTTCTTCACCGCCTACCTGGAGAAGGGCATCTTCGGCGTCTCGCCGTTCGAGACGATCGACAAGGACGGCGTCGGCTCCCTGGTGCAGGCCGCCGCCAAGGCGGGCCGCGAGACCCGCCCCGGGCTCAAGCTCGGCGTCTGCGGCGAGCACGGCGGCGACCCGGAGTCGGTGCACTTCTTCCACGAGGTCGGCCTCGACTACGTCTCCTGCTCCCCGTTCCGCATCCCGGTCGCCCGCCTCGAAGCGGGCCGCGCGGCCTCCCGCTCCACGGGCAGCGACCACCGCTAGCCCCGCACCACCTCCGGGACCGCCGCCCGCCACCTCACGACCCTCAACCGGCCCGGCGGCGGCCCCGGTGCACCGAAGGAGGGCGGCACCCCTGTGCGGGGGGTGCCGCCCTCCCTGGCGTCCGCGCCGGTTCCGTACGGCGGATCCGTGCCGGTTTCGGACGGCGGCACCGGCCCGGGTACGGCGTACGGTGAAGCACGGCCGACGCCGAGAGGGCAGGGGTGGCGACATGACCGGCTGGAACGCGAGTGACATCCCGGACCTGAGCGGACGCACCGCCGTCGTCACCGGGGCCAACAGCGGGATCGGCTACATCGCCGCACGCGAGCTGGCGCGCAAGGGGGCCCGGACCGTGCTCGCCTGCCGCAGCGAGCGGCGCGGGACCGAAGCCCGCGACCGGCTGGCGGCCGAAGTGCCGGGCGCGGACGCGGAGTTCCTGTCCCTGGACCTCGGGGACCTGGACTCCGTAGAGCGGTTCGCCGCCGCCTGCCACAAGGAGTACGACCGCCTCGATCTGCTGCTCAACAACGCCGGGGTCATGGCACTGCCCTTCGGGCGCACCGCCGACGGCTTCGAGACGCAGTTCGGCGTCAACCACCTCGGGCACTTCGCGCTCACCGGGCGCCTGCTCCCCCTGCTGCGCGCCGCCCCGGACGCCCGGGTGGTGACCGTGTCGAGCTTCATGCACCTCCTGGCCAACATCGACCCGCGCGACCTCAACAGCGAGCACCACCGCTACCGGCGCTGGCTCGCCTACTCCCGGTCGAAGACCGCCAACCTGCTGTTCACGCACGAACTGGCGCGCCGGCTCGGCGCGGCGGGCTCGAACGTCGTGGCCGCCGCCGCGCACCCCGGGTACGCCACCACCAACCTCCAGACCGCCGGGCCGCGGATGGAGGGCCGCCGGGGCGTCGAGCGCTTCATGGAGACCGGCAACCGGTTCTTCGGACAGAGCGCCGAGACGGGCGCGCTGCCCCTGCTGTACGCGGCCACCGCGCCCGGCGTACGGCCCGACTCGTTCACCGGACCGAGGTTCGCCATGTGGCGCGGCGCCCCGGCGAGGTCCTGGCGGGCGCCGTGGACCCTGGACGACGCCGCGGGCGAGCGGCTGTGGGCCGCCTCCGAACGGCTGACGGACGTGACGTACGACGTGCCGGCGGCCAAGTCCTGAGCGCCCCGCCGGGCCGCGCCCGCGGTCGGGCCGGCTACGCGGCCCGCACCTCGTACACCGTCACCGCGACCTCCGGATCGTCCAGGCACCGCCCCGACTCCAGGTCGAAGCGCTGCTTGAGCAGCGGCGAGGCGACGTACGGGCGGCCCTGGTGGGTGCCGGTCAGGCCGCGGGAGAGGACGGCGGCGCCGCTGAACGGGTCGCGGTTGTCGACGGCGTACGTGTGTCCCGCCCGGTCGCGGAAGAGCGCGGCCTGGCGGCCGTCGGGCAGCAGCGCGGCCACGCCGCGGCCCGGCGTCAGCAGGGACAGGTCGCAGACGGTCAGCCAGCCGTCGGCCAGCAGCAGCTGCACCTTGAGGTCCGTGGCAGTGCCTTCAGTGCTTCCGGTAGCTGTGGTCTCCGGGGCGATCGTCATCGTTGGGCGCTTCCTTCCAGGTCCAGGGCTTGCAGGGGCCGCGTGCCGATGGACAGCAGCGGCAGGTCGGGCTTGATCTGGTCGCGCTCGGGGACGAAGCCGACGACCGGGTCGGGGGTGTCGGGCGCGTTCACGAAGGAGACGAACCGGGCCAGCTTCTCCGGGTCGTTGATGGTCTCGGCCCACTCGTCGCGGTAGGCGTCCACGTGCGCGGCCATCAGGGACTCCAGCTCCTCGCAGATGCCGAGGGAGTCCTCCACCACCACGTCCCGTACGTGGTCCAGGCCGCCGGGGATCCGCTCCAGCCAGACACTCGTCCGCTCCAGACGGTCGGCGGTGCGGATGTAGAACATCAGGAACCGGTCGATCAGGCGGATCAGCTCGGCGTCCGACAGATCCTGGGCGAGCAGGTCCGCGTGGCGCGGGGTGGCGCCGCCGTTGCCGCCCACGTACAGGTTCCAGCCGTTGGCCGTGGCGATGACGCCGAAGTCCTTCGACTGGGCCTCGGCGCACTCGCGGGCGCAGCCGGAGACCGCCGACTTCAGCTTGTGCGGGGACCTGAGCCCCCGGTAGCGCAGCTCCAGGTCGATCGCCATGCGGACGGAGTCCTGGACGCCGTAGCGGCACCAGGTCTGTCCGACGCAGGACTTCACCGTGCGCAGCGACTTGCCGTACGCGTGCCCCGACTCGAAGCCCGCGTCGACCAACCGGGCCCAGATCAGCGGTAGTTGCTCGACCCGCGCGCCGAACATGTCGATGCGCTGGCCGCCCGTGATCTTCGTGTAGAGGCCGAAGTCCCGGGCCACCTCGCCGATGACGATCAGCTTCTCCGGGGTGATCTCGCCGCCGGGGATGCGCGGCACGATCGAGTAGGAGCCGTTCTTCTGGAGGTTGGCGAGGAAGTGGTCGTTGGTCTCCTGGAGCGCGGCCTGCTCGCCGTCCAGGACGTAGCCGCTGGCGCCGATGGCCGGTGCGAGGGAGGCGATGACCGAGGCCACGGCGGGCTTGCAGACGTCGCAGCCGTCGCCGCCGCGGGCGTCCTCGCGGCCGTACCGGTCGAGCAGGTCCTGGTACGTGGTGACGCGCAGGGCGAGGACGATCTCGTACAGCTCCTCGCGGGTCTGGGCGAAGCAGCCGCACAGGCCCTTGTCGACCTCGACGCCGCTCGCCTCCAGTTCGGTGGTGACGAGCTGGCCGAGCACCTTGACGCAACTGCCGCAGCCGGTACCGGCCTTGGTGCACTTCTTGACCTCGGGCACGGTGGTGCAGGAGTGCTCCGTGACCGCGCCGCGGATCGTGCCCTTGGTGACGTTGTGGCAGGAGCAGACGACCGCGTCGTCGGGGAGGGCGGAGGGGCCGAGCTGGGCGGGGGCGCCCGCGCCCGCGGGCAGCACCAGGGACTCCGGCGCGACCGGCGGGACGGAACCGGTGAAGGCCCGCAGTGTCCCGTACGCCTCCGCGTCGCCGACCAGGATGCCGCCGAGCAGGGTGCCGTCGCGGCCGATGACCAGCTTCTTGTACAGGCCCGCGCGGGAGTCGGAGTAGACCACGTCGAGGCAGTCCTCGGCGGTGCCGTGCGCGTCGCCGAAGGACGCCACGTCCACGCCGAGCAGCTTGAGCTTGGTGGACACGTCCGCGCCCGTGAAGGCCGCTTCGTCCGACGCGATCGTCGCGGCCGCGGTCTCCGCCTGCTCGTAACCGGGCGCCACCAGGCCGTACACCCGGCCGTCGGCGGCCAGCGCGCACTCGCCGATGGCGAACACGTGCGGGTCGGCGACCGTACGGCACTGCTCGTCGACGCTGATGCCGCCGCGCTCGCCGACGGTGAGGCCGCAGTCCCGGGCGAGCTGGTCGCGGGGCCGGACACCGGCGCTGAACACCACCAGGTCGGTGGCGAGTTCGCTGCCGTCGGAGAGCTTCATGCCGGTGACCGCGCCGTCCTCACCGGCCACAATCTCCTGCGTGCCCACGCCCGTGTGCACCGAAAGGCCCATGTCCTCGATGGTGCGCAGCAGCGCGGCGCCGCCGCCCTCGTCCACCTGGACGGGCATCAGCCGGGGCGCGAACTCCACGATGTGCGAGGTGAGGCCGAGCCCCTTGAGCGCGCCGGCCGCCTCAAGGCCGAGCAGCCCGCCGCCGACCACGGCGCCGGTCGTCGCCCGCGTCTTCGCGTACGCCTCGATCGCGAGCAGGTCCTCGATCGTGCGGTAGACGAAGCAGCCCTCGGCGTCCTTGCCCGGGACCGGCGGCACGAACGGGTAGGAGCCGGTGGCCAGGACGAGCGTGTCGTAGCCGACGACCAGACCGGAGCGTGCGGTCACCGTCCGGGCCGCGCGGTCGACGCTCTCCGCCGGATCGCCGACGTACAGCTCGATCCCGTGCGTATCGATGAACCGGGCGTCCGTCAGGGAGAGTTCCTCAGGAGTCGTCCCCGAGAAATAGGACGTGAGCTGGACCCGGTCGTACGCCGGGCGGGGCTCCTCGCACAGGACGACCACGCGGTGCGTGGCGGTCAGACCGCGCTCGGCGAGCGCTTCGAGGAAGCGCTGGCCGACCATGCCGTGCCCGACGAGCACGATCGTGGGCCGGTCGGCCGCGGGGCGGCCGTTCGTGGGGATGGCCCCCGGGGTGGCTGTCATCAGGAGCCTCCGTCGTTGGTGAGCAGGTGCAGCAGCGGGGCGCCGGCGGCGGGGAGCGGTTCGGCTCCCTCCCAGGCGCGGGCGAGCGCGCCGACCGTGCCGAGCTCACCGACGAGCACGCCGCCGACCAGCCGGTCACCGCGGACGACGACCTTGCGGTACGTGCCACGGGTGGCGTCGGCGAGCTGGACGACGTCGTCGCCGGGGAGCGGGTCGGGGTCGCCGAAGGCGGCGAGGTCGAAGGGGGCGGGACCGGCGGGGGCGTCACTGGTAAGGGCCTGGCCGGTGAGGGTCAGGCGGGTCAGGGCGCGGGTGCCGGTGTAGCGGGCGCGGGTGTCGCCCGCGAGCAGGCCGGCGAGCGCGTCGGCCTGGTCGAGGGCGGGCGCGGCCAGGCCGTACACCGTGCCCGCGTGCTGGGCGCAGTCGCCGATCGCCCGGACGTGCGGGTCACAGGTGCGCAGCTCGTCGTCGACGAGCACGCCCTTGCCGACGTCGAGCCCGGCGTCCACCGCCAGACCCGTACGGGGGCGTACTCCGCAGGCCAGGACGACGAGATCGGCGTCGAGCGCGTAGCCGTCGGCCAGCTCCACCGCGCGGACCGCGCCGCCCGCGCAGCGCACGTCCCGCACCCGGCACTCGGTATGTACCTCGACGCCGAGGTCCGTGAGGTGCCGGTGCACGAGCCGGGAGGCGGCCGGGTCGAGCTGGCGCTCCATGAGCCGCTCGGCCTGCTGGGCCAGGACGACCTGCGCACCGCGCGCCGCGAGCGCCCGCGCGGCGGACACCCCGAGCAGCCCGCCGCCGATGACGACGGCACGGACGCCGGGCCGTACGGACTTCGACAGGCCGAGGCAGTCGTCCATGGTGCGGAAGGCGTGCACACCCTCGGGCAGCACGTGGTCAGGCGTGAACAGCCCGCGCAGCGAAGGCAGTACGGGGTTGGAGCCGGTCGCCAGGACCAGCGTGCCGTACGCGATCGCCGAGCCGTCCGCGCAGCGCACGGTGCGGGCGGCGCGGTCGATGCCGGTGACCCGGGCCCGGACCAGCTCGCCCGCCGCCGGCAGCGCGGCGACCTCGGGCCCGTACCGCCCGGCCAGCACCTCGGCGAGCAGCACCCGGTTGTAGGGCCGGTGCTCCTCCTCGCCGATGAGCAGCGCGGGCACGCCCAGCTCGCCGAGCCGCTGGGCGAGCCGCACGCCCGCGAGCCCGGCGCCGATCACCACCACACGCTGCTTCGAGGTCATGCCCCGAGCCTGCGGGGCGGGTGTTACCCGGCCGCATCACGACTGTTTCCCGGGGGGAACGCTGCCCTCAGCGGGGGAGGGCGCGGCGTGTGAGGGCCCGGACGGGGTGCGGCCGTGCGCAGCCGTTAGGGTCGCGATCATGCCCGACATATCGCTGACCACGGTCGTTCTCCTGTGTCTGGCCGCCCTGGTGGCCGGCTGGATCGACGCCGTGGTGGGCGGTGGGGGACTGCTTCTGCTGCCCGCGCTGCTGCTCGGTCTGCCGGCCGGTACGCCCGCCGCGTACGCGCTCGGCACCAACAAGGCGGTGGCGATCGTCGGCACCTCGGGCGCCGCGGTGACGTACGCCCGCAAGGCGCCCGTCGACGTGAAGCTCGCCGTACGGATCGGGCTCGCGGCGCTCGCCGGGTCGACGGCGGGCGCGTCCGTCGCGGCCGGGATGAGCACCGCCGTGCTCAAGCCGGTCGTCATGGTGGTCCTGCTCGCCGTCGGCACCTTCGTGATCCTCAGGCCCGCCTTCGGCACGGCGCCCACGCCCGGACCCGTCTCCGCGCGCCGCGTCCTCGCCGCGATCGGGCTCGCGGGCCTCGGCATCGGCTTCTACGACGGCCTGATCGGCCCCGGCACCGGCACGTTCCTCGTGCTCGCGCTCACCGCGCTGCTCCACCTCGACCTGGTGACCGCCTCCGCCACCGCGAAGATCGTCAACTGCTGCACCAACGCGGGCGCCCTCGCCACCTTCGCCTGGCAGGGCACGGTGCACTGGCGCCTGGCGGGCCTGATGGCCGTTTTCAACCTGCTGGGCGGCACGGTCGGCGCGCACACCGCGCTCAAGAAGGGCAGCGGTTTCGTCCGGGTGGTCCTGCTGACGGTCGTCTTCGCGCTGGTCGCGAACCTGGCGTACGAGCAGTGGCTGGCGTGACCGGTAGACCCTCGCGGTCTCAGCGGCTGCCGGTCAGGTGGGCGAAGACGACGACGTTGCCCTGGTATCCGGTCGCCTCGGAGTAGCCGCCGCCGCAGGTGATGACGCGCAGCTCGGGGCGGCGGGCGGGGCCGTAGACCTTCTTGTCGGGGAAGGCGCGGGTGTCGTACATCTCGACCGCGTCCACGGAGAAGACGGCGACCGTGCCGTCCCGGCGCTCGACCTCGACGGGACTGCCCTTCTCCAGGGCGCCCAGGTCGTAGAAGACGGCCGGGCCCTCGGTGTTGTCGACGTGCCCGGCGACGATCGCGGTGCCCCGCTCACCGGGGGTGGTGCCGGCCTCGTACCAGCCGGCGAGGTTCTTCCGCCGGGCGGGCGGTACGTCCAGGCTGCCCTGCGGGGTGAGGCCGAGGCCCATGAGCGGGGCGTCCACCTTGATCGCGGGGACGCGGATGCGGTCGGGCGGGGAGGGCGGCAGTGCGGGCGCCGCGGGTGCGGCGGACACGGCGGAGTGGCTGCCGCCGGGGGCGGCGGCCTGGGCGGCCGAGGGCTGCGGCGGCGGGTGCGGCTCGGCGCCGCGCAGCAGCCAGGCGCCCGAGCACAGGGCGAGCAGGGTGACGGACGCTATGGAGATGTTGGTCGGCCTGCGCACATGAGCCTCCTGGCGGGCTGACGGACAGCGACAGCGGTCGGTGGGTCCGCCACCCCCTCCGGGCCGCGAGGGGCGGCGGACCCGGAGGGGGAGGGGACGGCGGTACCGGCGGACGGACAGCGGAGGGTGTCCGTCAGATCCCGTCGCCTCTCGCCCGGCGATGCAGGAGCCAGGTACCGCCCGCGGCGGCGACGGCCAGTGCCGCCACACCCGCCGCGGTCTGCACGGGGTCGGGGCCGAGCGCGCCGCCGACCCCCGTCTTCACACTTCCTCGCGGGGGCACCTGCGCCTCGGTGACCGCCAGCGCGACCTTCAGGTCACCGGTCACGCGCCGGCCGCCGGAACACTTCACGACCAGCTCGTACGTCCCCGGCTGGGCGCCCGGCGGCACCCGGAACCGGCCGACCGACTCCCGCTCGTGACTGCTGGGCGCGAGGGCGAACCGGTCCGCGCCCACCGCGCTGGCGTCGCCGTCGGCCGTACCGTCCCGGCCGCAGGCCGCCGTGTTCACCGTGACCCGGCCGCCCGGCTCGGCGGTGGACGGATACACCTCCAGTACGCCGGAGTCGCCGGTATCTCCGCTGTCCCCGCCGTCTGCGCCGTACGCGGGCGCGGCGGCGAGCCCCGCGGCGGCGACGGCGAGCGCGGTACCGGTCAGCAGGCGGGGTGTGCGCATGCGCATCGATGCTCCCTCGAGAGGGCACGGCCCGCGGCACCCCCGGTGCCGCTGCGTCGGTCGCGCCCTTGCCCTACCGAGGTAAGTGGCACTCGGCCGCGCCCGCTCGCCGAGGAGACGCCGGATGCACGGGGTACGGGTGCCGGGCGGGGGGCGTCAGGGTCCGGCTCCCGGTACGTTCCAGCAGGTCACCGCCGTGCCGCCGAACCATTCCCCCGGGGTTGCGGGAAGGCCCGGGGCGGCGGGTGTGAACGGGTGACGGACCCGGCGCCGCGGCTCCCCACCCCTCCCACTTGACCTCAACATTGCTTGAGGTATGAGGCTGTGCCCCATGACTACCGAAGCCGTCACTTCTCCCGTCACCCCTCCCGCCGCGCCCCTCCGGGTGGCCGTGATCATCGGCAGCAACCGCGAGGGCCGGTTCGGCCCCGTGGTGGCCGGCTGGCTCCTCGACCGGCTGCGCGAACGTACGGACCTGGCCTTCGACGTGACCGACGCCGCCGAGATCCCGCTGCCGACCGCGCTCTCCCACTCGCCTGCCCCGGAGGTGGCCGCCGAACTGGCCAAGGTCACTCCCAGGCTGGCCGAAGCTGAAGCGTTCATCGTCCTCACCCCCGAGTACAACCACTCCTTCCCGGCCTCGCTCAAGGCGCTCATCGACTGGCACTACGGCGAGTGGCGCGCCAAGCCCGTCGCCTTCGTCTCGTACGGCGGCCTCGCGGGCGGCCTGCGCGCGGTCGAACAGCTCCGCCAGGTCTTCGCCGAACTCCACGCGGTCACGGTCCGCGACACGGTCTCCTTCCACAACGCGGGCGCGTCCTTCGACGAGGACGGACGACACCGGGACCCGTCCGGGGCGAACGCGGCGGCGAAGGCGATGCTGGAGCAGCTGGTGTGGTGGGGGCTGGCACTGCGGGAGGCGAAGTCGGCGCGGCCGTACGGGGGCTGAGACGGCCGTGGCCGCCCCGGATCCGGTCCGGGACGGCCACGGCACGACCGCTGTCGTGGCTCAGCCCACGGACACCGCGCTCCACGCCGCCGCCACCGCGTTGTATTCCGTGCTGCCGGACCCGTACAGGTCCTTCGCCGCGTTCAGCGTCGCGGTGCGGGCGCCCGCGTAGTTGGTCGAGGACGTCATGTAGACCGTCAGCGCCCGGTACCAGATCGCGCCGAGCTTGTCCTTGCCGATGCCCGTGACCGACGCCCCGTTGCAGGTGGTGCCGTTGTGCTGGACGCCGCCGATGACCTTGGCGCCGCTGCCCTCGGCGAGCAGGTACGCGAAGTGGTTGGCGACGCCGGACGAGTAGTGCACGTCCAGGTTGCCGACCGAGCTGCTCCAGCAGTCGGCGGAGCTGCCGTCCTTTGAGGGCTGGTCCATGTAGCGCAGGGCCGTCTTGCCGAAGCCGGAACGGACGATCTTCTCGCCGATCAGGTAGTCGCCCGGGTCGGAGGCGTTGGCGGCGTAGAACTCCACCAGCGTGCCGAAGATGTCGGAGGTCGCCTCGTTCAGCCCGCCGGGCTCGCCGGAGTACGTCAGCGCCGCCGTCTTCGACGTCACGCCGTGGGACATCTCGTGCCCGGCGACGTCGAGCGCGACGAGCGGCCCGAAGGTCGTCCCGTCACCGTCCCCGTACGTCATGCAGAAGCAACTGTCGTCCCAGAAGGCGTTGTTGTAGTTGTTGCCGTAGTGCACGCGGTTGTACGAGCCCTTGCCGTCCCCGGCGATGCCGTTGCGGCCGTGGACGTTCTTGTAGTAGTCCCAGGTCTCGTCCGTGCCGTACTGGGCGTCGACGGCGGCCGTCGAGCGGTCCGCCGTGGTTCCCGTACCCCAGTGGTTGTCGGCGTCCGTGAAGAGCGTCGCGGGCGCCCGGCTGAAGCAGATGCCGAGGATGCACAGGTCCGTCTTGTTCGCGGCGTCGCCCGTGTACGTGTTCCCGCGCGTCGGATCCTTGAGCTGGTACGTGGAGCCGGACTGCGTGGTCTCCAGCGGGACCGTGCCGCCGTAGAGCGAACTGCCGTCGCCCGACGCCGTCTCGATGGCGTCCCAGGCGTCGATCTGCTTGCCCGACCTCGCGTCCGTGAGCACCGTACGGGCGACGGGGTTGCCCAGCGAGTCCTGGCCGACGGCGTTGGTGCGCCAGGCCAGCTTCGGCGTCCCGTGCAGCGCGTCGACCACCAGCTCGGGCTTGGCGGTGACCTTCTTGAGGGTCTCGCCCGCGTTCGCGGCGCGCAGCGCGGCGGCGGCCAGGTCCGCGGCCTTCGGGCCGGAGAGGGACGGGGTGACGGTGGCGAGGGAGATGGCGCGGGTGGTGGCGCGGTCGGCGTCGCGGTAGTCGCCGTTCGGCGCCAGGTGGACCACGAAGTCGCCGCCCAGGACCGGGAGATCGCGGTACGTGCGGTCGTAGCGGACGTGCTGCTCGCCGTCGGCGTCCACGACCACGTCACGGACGGTGGTGTCCTGCGCGGAGGTCAGCCCGAGGCGGGCCGCCTCGTCGGCGAGGACGGCCGCGGCGTTGCCGATCGCGGTGGCCCGGGTGGGTCTGTCGGCGGCACCGGCGGCCGGGGTGAGCGCGGTGGCCAGCAGTCCGGCGGCGACCGCGGCGGTTCCGGCGGCGGCGAGACGGGACCGCCGGACGTGCCGTGCCGGTGTGCGTGCCGGTATGCGTATGCGACTCATCTGTCTCCTCGAAAGGGCGCCTTGAGGGGGCGCGTGGGGGGCGTACGCGCTGAGACTGACTCAGATTTAAGGGGTCATGACATGGCATGTCCATAGCGCGTACCGGTGTCCACCGGAGGGCCCCCCGGGGGTCAGCGCGTCGCGGGCGCCTCTCCGACCGTCTCCAGGCGGACGGCGCACGCCTTGAACTCCGGCATGCGCGAGGTGGGATCGAGCGCCGGATTGGTCAGCGTGTTGGCCCGGCCCTCGCCCGGCCAGTGGAAGGGCATGAAGACGGTGTCGGGCCGGATCGTGCTCGTGACGCGGGCCGGTGCGACGACCCGGCCCCGCCGCGAGACGACGGCCACGGTGTCCCCGTCGGCCGCGCCGAGGCGTTCCGCGAGCCGCGGGTGCATCTCCACGAACGGCCCCGGCGCGGCGGCGTTCAGCTCGGCCACCCGGCGCGTCTGCGCCCCCGACTGGTACTGCGCCACCACCCGCCCGGTGGTGAGCAGCACCGGATACTCGGCGTCCGGTTCCTCGGCCACCGCCCGGTGCGACACGGCCACGAACCGGGCCCGCCCGTCCTCGGTGGCGAAACGGTCGAGGAAGAGCCGGGGGGTGCCGGGGTGGGGGGTGGCGGGGGAGCCGGTGGGCGTGGCGGAGCCGGTCGGCTCGGCGGGCTCGGCACGGGTGTCCGCCGCGCCGGTCGTCGGGCAAGGCCAGAACACCCCCTCCCCCCGCGCCAGTCGCCCGTACGTGATCCCCGAGTAGTCGGCCGGGCCGCCCGCGCTCGCCCGGCGCAGCTCCTCGAAGACCTCCTCCGGGTCCGTCGGGAAGCCCTTCGCCGAACCGCTCTCCGCCCCCAGCCGGTCGGCGAGTCCGTGCAGCACCTCCAGGTCGCTGCGGACGCCCGGCGGCGGGGTGAGGGCGCGGCGGCGCAGCAGCACCCTGCCCTCCAGGTTCGTCGTCGTGCCGGTCTCCTCCGCCCACTGGGTCACCGGCAGCACCACGTCGGCCAGTCCGGCCGTCTCGGACAGCACGACGTCCGCGACCGCGAGGAAGTCCAGCGCGCGCAGCCGCTCCTCGACGTGCGCGGCGCGGGGCGCGGACACCACCGGGTTCGACCCCATCAGCAGCAGCGCGCGGATGTCCGTACCCAGGGCGTCGAGGAGTTCGTACGCGCTGCGGCCGGGGCCCGGCAGGGTGTCCGGGTCGACGCCCCACACCTCGGCGACGTGCCGCCTCGCCGCCGGGTCCGTCAGCTTGCGGTAGCCGGGCAACTGGTCCGCCTTCTGGCCGTGTTCGCGCCCGCCCTGCCCGTTGCCCTGCCCGGTCAGGCAGCCGTACCCGGACAGCGGGCGCCCGGCCCGCCCGGTCGCCAGGCACAGGTTGATCCACGCGCTGACCGTGTCCGTGCCCTTGGCCTGCTGCTCGGGCCCCCGGGCGGTCAGCACCATGGCGTTCGGCGGCGCGCAGAACAGCCGGACCGCCTCCCGGAGCAGCGGCACGGGCACGCCGGTGATCCGCTCCACGTACTCGGGCCAGTGCGCCATCGCCGCCGCCCGCGCCTCCTCCCAGCCGCTCGTCCGGGCGTCGATGAACGCGTCGTCCGTGCGGCCCTCGGCCACCACCAGGTGCAGCAGACCGAGCGCGAGCGCTAGGTCGGTGCCGGGGCGCGGGGCCAGGTGCAGATCGGCCTGCTCGGCGGTCCGGGTCCGGCGCGGGTCGATCACGATCAGCGTGCCGCCGTTCTCCTTCAGCTCGGTGAGGTAGCGCAGCGCGGGCGGCATGGTCTCGGCGAGGTTGGAGCCGACGAGGATCACGCAGCCGGTGCGCGGGATGTCCGCCAGCGGGAAGGGCAGCCCCCGGTCCAGGCCGAACGCCCTGATCCCGCCCGCCGCCGCCGACGACATGCAGAACCGCCCGTTGTAGTCGATCTGCGAGGTGCCGAGGACGACCCGGGCGAACTTCCCGAGCGCGTACGCCTTCTCGTTCGTCAGACCGCCCCCGCCGAACACCCCGCACGCGTCGGGCCCGTACCCGGCGCGCGCCTGCGACAGCCCCTCGGCGATCCGGTCCAGTGCCTCGTCCCAGCCGGCCGGTTCCAGGACGCCCGCCCGGCGCACCAGCGGCGACGTCAGCCGGACCCCGGGCGCGAGGAGCGCGGGCGCGGTCCGTCCCTTCCCGCACAGCGCGCCCCGGTTCACCGGGAAGTCCGCGCGCTCGGACACCTCGGCACCGCCGCCGGGCGCGGGCGTCAGGTTCATCCCGCACTGCAACGCGCAGTACGGGCAGTGCGTGGGCGTCGCGGAGGTCTGCATACCGGTCAGCGTGCGGCGGCCGTGTTACGCACCGGAACGCGCCCCGTTACGCGAGCGGGACGGGGGCCTCCCCGATTCCGCCCCGCTGGTGTGAGAACGTCAGCGCGCGTCGGCCAGCGCCCGCGCCACCCCGGTCTCGCGCTCGCCGAGGAAGTGCGGATCGGGCTCGAACAGCGCGTCCAGGGCGGCCTTGCCCGCCGCGAACACCTCCCGGGCGCCCCCGTAGTACCAGGTGACGTCGTGCCGGTCGTCGACCCCGACCCCGTACGAGGCCACCCCCGCCGCCTCGCACAGCGCGACGGCCCGCCGGATGTGGAAGCCCTGGCTGATCAGCACGGCCCGGTCGACGCCGAAGACCTTCCTCGCCCGGACGCAGGAGTCCCAGGTGTCGAAACCGGCGTAGTCGCTGACGATCCGCCGGTCCGGCACCCCGTGCCGGGTCAGATACGCCCGCATGGCGTCGGGCTCGTCGTAGTCCTCGCGGCTGTTGTCCCCGGTGACGAGCACGGCCTCGATCCGGCCCGCCCGGTACAGGCGCGCCGCCGCGTCGAGCCGGTGCGCCAGGTACGGCGACGGCTCGCCGTCCCACAGCCCGGCGCCGAAGACCACGGCGACGTCGGTACGGGGCACGTCGGCCTCGGCGCGCAGCCGGTCGCCGGTGGACACGAACAGCCAGGCCGCCGGCAGCAGCGCCAGCACGCAGACCCCCATCACGGCCTGCACGAGCCGCCGCTGCCCGGCCCGGGTACGCGGCAGCCGGGGACGGCGCAGGCGACCCAGGCGGTGCAGGCGACGCAGGCGACGCAGGCGACGCAGGAAACCAGCTCTGCCCAGTCTCGGACGACGCAACGGACAACTCCCTCCCCGGACGGCCCCCGCCTCGCGGCCGACTCCCGACAGTCAGGGACGTGCCACCGGCCCGCCTGGTTCGCCGTAGCGGCGTGACCAGCCTCACGCGAACGGAACTCAACCGCAGGCCGGACCGCCTGTGACCGCAGGCTGAGCCGCCTGTGACCGCAGGCCGGGCCGCCTGTCACCGCAGGCCGGGCCGCCTGTCACCGCAGGCCGGAGCGCCTGTGACCGCAGGCCGGGCCGCCTGTGACCGCAGGCCGGACCGCCTCGCACCGCAGGCCGGACCGCCTCGCACCGCAGGCCGGACCGCCTCGCACCGCAGGCCGGACCGCCTCGCACCGCAGGCCGGGCCGCCTCACACCACCCGCACCCCGCGCCGTGAACCACCGGAAAAGACCCGTGATGCCCGTGCAACGGGACGGCAACCTGCCTCCGCGAGGATCGCCGTATGACGACGAACCTCCTCACCGGCCCGCCCTCCGGCACGGCGTCCCCCGACGGCCGGACCCGCCCTCCGGCCCTGGTCGTCGTCGCCCACGGCAGCCGCGACCCGCGCGCGCTGGACACCGTACGGGCCCTCCTGGACCGGATCCGGGCGCTGCGCCCGGAGCTGCCCGTGCACCTGGGCCACATCGAGCTGAACGCGCCCCTGCTCCCCGACACCCTCGACACCCTGGCCGGACTCGGCACCGCCTCCGCCGTGCTGGTCCCGCTGCTGCTCAGCCGCGGCTACCACGTCAAGCGCGACATCCCGGAGATGGCCGCCGCGTCCGGGATCCGTACCCGGGTGGCCGCCCCGCTCGGCCCGCACCCGCTGCTGGTCCGGGCCCTGCACGACCGGCTCACCGAGGCCGGCTGGGACGGCGCCGACCGCGCGGCGGGCGGCGTGGTGCTGGCCGCCGCCGGTTCCCGCGACCCGCAGTCGGCGGCCGACACCGGCCGCACCGCCCGGATGCTGGCACGGCGCCTCGGCGTACCCGTACTCCCCGCCTACGCCTCCGCCGCCGCGCCCACCGTCCCCGAGGCCGTACGCGCGCTGACCGCGCGCGGCCGCCACCGGATCGCGGTGGCCTCCTACTTCACCGCACCCGGCCGCTTCGCCACCGAGTGCGCCACCGCCGCACCCGCAACCGCCGCGGCCCCACTGGGCACCCACCCGGCAATGGCCCGCCTACTCCTGCACCGCTACGACGAGGCCGCCACACCCCGGAGCCCGAGGCTGTTCAGCCTGTCCGGAGTTTGAGGACGAGGCCGTCCAGGCCGGCAGCGGGGGCCCGGGGGCGGCAGCCCCCAGAACCAAGGGACGGGAAGGGGCGGAGGGGGCGAACAACTCGGAGCCGCCGCCCCCGCAACCACGACCTGCGTCTACTGTCAGGGCATGGAAGGCACCGCACCCCAGACGCCGCCCACCACCGACGGCCAAGCCCCCAGGGAACCCGAGGACCGCACGACCCCCCAGGGCTACGACGACCCCGCGGTCGAACGCTGGGCCCCGGAGCCCGACAAACGCGCCGGCCGCACCGCCTTCCAACGCGACCGAGCCCGCATCCTGCACTCCGCCGCCCTGCGCAGACTCGCGGGAAAGACCCAGGTAGTCACGCCAGGCACCCTCCCCCACTCTCAGCTCCGTTCGAGCGGGGGGACCCCCGTCCAGGCCTGGGACGCCAGCCCCCGCACCCGCCTCACCCACTCCCTGGAGTGCGCCCAGGTAGGCCGCGAGCTGGGCGCCGCCCTCGGCTGCGACCCCGACCTGGTCGAGGCGGCCTGCCTCTCGCACGACCTCGGCCATCCGCCCTTCGGGCACAACGGCGAACAGGCGCTGAACGAGTTCGCCGAGGACTGCGGCGGCTTCGAGGGCAACGCCCAGTCGCTGCGGCTGCTCACCCGGATCGAGCCCAAGCGCTTCACCGCCGACCCGGAGACCGGCGAACCGCTCAGCGTCGGCCTCAACCTCACCCGCGCCGCCCTGGACGCCGCCGCCAAGTACCCCTGGCCGCGCGGCGCCCACCCCACCGACCCCGGCTCGGTGAAGTTCGGCGTGTACGACGACGACCGGCCGGTCTTCGACTGGATCCGCGCGGGCGCCCCCGACACCCGTACCTGCTTCGAGGCGCAGGTCATGGACTGGTCCGACGACGTGGCGTACTCGGTGCACGACGTCGAGGACGGGCTGCACGCCGGGCACATCGATCCGAACTGCCTGCACGCCGAACCGGAACGGCAGGCGGTCTTCGAGGTCGCCATCGGCCGCTACGTGCCCGCGGACACCGACCCCGAGGAGCTGGCCGAAGCCCTCGACCGCCTCCGCGACCAGGAGTGGTGGCCGCACGGCTACGACGGCTCGGCCGTCGCGCAGGCCCGCCTCAAGGACGCCACCAGCCAGCTCATCGGCCGGTTCTGCCTGGCCGCCGAGACCGCCACCCGCGCGGCGTACGGCGGCGGACGGCTCACCCGGTACGCCGCCGAACTCGTCGTGCCGACGGCGGCCCGCCACGAGTGCGCGGTCCTCAAGGCGATGGCCGACCGGTACGTGATGCAGCGCGCCGAGCAGGAGCGGCTCCGGGCCGATCAGCGGGTCGTCGTCGCCGAGCTGGCCGAGGCGCTCACCACCCGCGCCCCCGAAGGGCTCGACCCGCAGTTCCGTGCGCTGTTCGACACGGCCGGTGACGACCGCGCCCGCAAGCGGGTGATCGTCGACCAGATCGCCTCGCTCACGGATGCCTCGGCACGATCCCTGCACCTCAGGCTCACCACGCGACCCGAAATCAGCGGCCGTAGGTGACTCTGCGTGGCCTGATCGGGCCACTCCCTCTTCCCGCACCACCGCTGCGTGCGGGACGCTCGCATGTGGCGACATCCTTACGAGGAGGCATCAAGTGGTCGACGCGGATCAGACATTCGTCATCGTCGGAGGAGGTCTGGCAGGTGCGAAGGCGGCCGAGACGCTCCGCACGGAGGGTTTCACCGGCCGGGTGATACTGATCTGTGACGAGCGAGACCACCCCTATGAGCGCCCGCCGCTGTCCAAGGGCCACCTGCTCGGCAAGGAGGAGCGCGACAGCGTCTTCGTCCACGAACCCGGCTGGTACGCGCGCAGCGACATCGAGCTGCACCTCGGCCAGACCGTCGACGCGATCGACCGGACGGCGAAGACGGTCCGCTTCGGCGACGACGGCACCCTCGTCCACTACGACAAGCTGCTCCTGGTCACCGGCGCCGAGCCGCGCCGCCTCGACGTCCCGGGCACCGGCCTGGCCGGCGTCCACCACCTGCGCCGGCTCGCCCACGCCGAGCGGCTCAAGGGGGTGCTGGCCGCGCTCGGCCGGGACAACGGGCACATCGTGATCGCGGGCGCCGGCTGGATCGGCCTGGAGGTCGCGGCGGCGGCCCGCGAGTACGGCGCCGAGGTCACCGTCGTCGAGCCCGAGCCGACCCCGCTGCACGGCGTCCTCGGCCCCGAGCTGGGCCAGCTCTTCGCCGAGCTGCACCGCGAGCACGGCGTCCGCTTCCACTTCGGCGCCCGCCTCACCGAGATCGTCGGGCAGGACGGCATGGTCCTCGCGGCCCGCACCGACGACGGCGAGGAGCACCCCGCGCACGACGTGCTCGCCGCGATCGGCGCCGCCCCGCGCACCGGCCTCGCCGAGGCGGCGGGCCTGGTCCTGGCCGACCGGGCGCACGGCGGCGGCATCGCGGTCGACGAGCGGCTGCGCACCTCCGACCCGGACATCTACGCGGCCGGCGACGTCGCCTCCTTCCCGCACCCGCTCTTCGGCACCCGGCTGCGGGTCGAGCACTGGGCCAACGCCCTCAACGGCGGCCCCGCCGCCGCCCGCGCCATGCTGGACCGCGGGACGGTCTACGACCGGGTGCCCTACTTCTTCTCCGACCAGTACGACATCGGCCTGGAGTACTCGGGCTGGGCCCCGCCGGGCAGTTACGACCAGGTGGTGATCCGCGGCGACGCGGGCAAGCGCCAGTTCATCGCGTTCTGGGTGAAGGACGCCCGCGTCCTGGCCGGAATGAACGTGAACGTGTGGGACGTCACCGACCAGATCCAGACACTGATCCGCTCGACAGAACAGATCGACCCGGAGGCACTGGCGGACCCGAGGGTGCCCTTGGAGACCCTGGTGCCCCGTTAGGGGCGCGGGGAACTGCGCGCCCAGCCACGACGACGCCGCAGCCGCCGGACAGCGGCTGCGGCACGTCGGCGGGCGCACGCACAGACGGCACCACCACACGCCGGAGGTGTCAGTGCGGCGCCGTAGACTGCCTCCGTGGCAGGCAGGATCAACGACGAGGACGTGAAGGCGGTTCGGGACGCGGTCTCGATCGACGCCGTGGTCGCGGAGTACCTCCAGCTACGGAACGCGGGCGGCGGCAACCTCAAGGGCCTGTGCCCCTTCCACGACGAGAAGTCGCCGTCGTTCCAGGTCAGCCCGGCCAAGGGCCTCTTCCACTGCTTCGGCTGCCAGGAGGGCGGCGACACCATCACCTTCGTGATGAAGGTGGACCACCTCACGTTCTCCGAGGCGGTCGAGCGCCTGGCGGGCCAGGCCGGCATCACCCTGCGCTACGAGGAGGGCGGGTACAACCCGGCCCACCAGCGCGGCGAGCGCATCCGCCTGGTCGAGGCGCACAAGATCGCCGCCCAGTTCTACGTGGAACAGCTCGACAGCAGCCCCGAGGCCGACACCGGCCGCCAGTTCCTCGCCGAGCGCGGCTTCGACCAGGCCGCCGCCGCGCACTTCGGCGTCGGCTACAGCCCGCAGGGCTGGGACCACCTCACCCGCTATCTGCGCGGCAAGGGCTTCAGCGACAAGGAGCTGGTCCTCTCCGGGCTCTCCCAGGAGGGCCGCCGCGGCCCCATCGACCGCTTCCGGGGCCGGCTGATGTGGCCGATCCGCGACATCGGCGGCGACGTCGTCGGCTTCGGCGCCCGCAAGCTCTACGAGTCGGACAACGGCCCGAAGTACCTGAACACCCCCGAGACGGCGCTCTACAAGAAGTCCCAGGTCCTGTACGGCATCGACCTCGCGAAGAAGGAGATCGCCAAGTCCAGCCGGGCGGTCGTGGTCGAGGGCTACACGGACGTCATGGCCTGTCACCTCGCCGGGGTCCCCACCGCCATCGCCACCTGCGGCACCGCCTTCGGCGGCGACCACATCAAGATCCTCCGCCGGCTCCTGATGGACAACGGCTCGGCCCGGGTGATCTTCACCTTCGACGGCGACGCGGCCGGCCAGAAGGCCGCCCTGCGCGCCTTCGAGGACGACCAGAAGTTCGCCGCCGAGACGTACATCGCCATCGCCCCCGACGGCATGGACCCCTGCGACCTGCGACTGGCCAAGGGTGACGACGCGGTCGCCGACCTGGTCCAGCCGCGTACACCGCTGTTCGAGTTCGCGCTGCGGCAGATCGTCTCGCGCTACGACCTGGAGACCCCCGCGGGCCGGGCCGCCGCGCTCGACGAGGCCGCCCCCGTCGTCGCCCGCATCAAGAACAGCGGCGCCCAGCACGAGGTCGCCGTCCAGCTCGCGGGCATGCTCGGCATCCTCGACACCCAGTTCGTGGTCAAGCGGGTCGCCCAGCTCGCCCGCTGGGCCCGCGACCGCGGCGGCCGGGGCCAGGCACCGGCCCCGCAGCAGCGCGGCCCGCAGCCGTCGTACGGCGGGGACCGGGCCCCCGCCCCGTCGGGCCCCGCGCTCACCCTGCGCAATCCGGTGTACGCCACCGAGCGCGAACTGCTCAAGCTCGCCCTCCAGCGCCCGGAGCTGGTCTCCCCGGCCTTCGACGCGTACGGCACCGACGAGTTCACCGCCCCGCCGTACGCGGCCGTCCGCGAGGCGATCATCGAGGCGGGCGGCGCCGAGTACGGCGTGCAGGACTCGCAGGAGTATCTGGTCCGGGTCCGCGACGCCGCCCCGGACGACCAGGTTCGCGCCATGGTCACCGAGCTGGCCGTCGAGGCGATCATGCGCCGCACCGTCGACGAGGCGTACGCGGGCGACCAGCTCGTCATGGTCAGACGGCGCGCCGTCGACCGCCGTATCCAGCAGGTCCAGTCCACCCTGACCCGGCTCGGCACGCACGGCGACCCGGCCCATCTCGCCGCCGTGCAGAACGAGTTGTGGGTGCTCCAGCAGTACGGGCAGGCGCTGCGCGAGCGGGGCGCCGCCGCGCTCTGAGCCGTCGCCGACGCCCGCGCACCGGCCCCGGCCGGGCGTGCCCGACCGGCCCGGGCGACCCGCCGCGCTCCGGCACACGCGTCCGGCACGTGACGCTTTCCCGCTGTTTCGGGCCCTCTGGGCTGCGCACTCGTGGGCCGAGGTAACCGCGCGGTCACGGGCCGGACGCAAAAAGTCACCGCACGCCCCTCGTGGCGGCGATGTGTCGTACTCCACACTGGGTTGCGGTGCCTGAGTCCTCGGAGCGCGGCCAGCCCGTCCACGGGTCCCCCATCCCCGCGGTTCCGCCAATCGACTACGGGATGGACAGCGGCAAGGCCGTCGTCCCCATCCCCGACGAACCGCTGCCGCTCGTCTCAGCAGCGACATTCCTGGAGGTCGCCCCCGTGCAGACCCAGACCCTGACCCAGACCGACAACGCCACGGACACGGAGGCCGGCGTCGTCCCGGCGGTCCCGTCGCAGAGCCGTGTCGCGCACCACCCCGAGACGGAAACCGGGGGCTCCCCGGAACCGCAGGAGCCGCCCGCCGAAGCACTCGACACCCGCGAGACCGGGCCCGCGGAGGCCACCGAGCCCGAGCCCGCCGAACCGCCGCGCGGGCGCGCCGCGGATACCACCGGCCCGTCCTCCGACCTGTTCCGCCAGTACCTGCGCGAGATCGGCCGCATCCCGCTGCTCACCGCAGCCGAGGAGGTGGAGCTCGCCCGCCGCGTCGAGGCCGGCCTGTTCGCCGAGGAGAAGCTGCGGCTCACCCCCGACCTGGACAGCCAGCTCGCCGTCGACCTGGACAAGCTGGTCGTCATGGGCCGGATGGCCAAGCGCCGCCTGATCGAGGCGAACCTGCGCCTGGTGGTCTCCGTCGCCAAGCGGTACGTCGGCCGCGGCCTGACCATGCTCGACCTGGTCCAGGAGGGCAACCTCGGCCTGATCAGGGCGGTGGAGAAGTTCGACTACGCCCGCGGCTACAAGTTCTCGACGTACGCGACCTGGTGGATCCGGCAGGCCATGTCCCGGGCCCTCGCCGACCAGGCCCGCACCATCCGGGTCCCCGTCCACGTCGTCGAGCTGATCAACCGGGTCGTCCGCGTCCAGCGCCGCATGCTCCAGGAGCGGGGCTACGAGCCGACGCCCGAAGAGGTCGCCGCCCACCTCGACCTGCCCGGCGAACGCGTCAGCGAAGTGTTACGCCTGGCCCAGGAGCCGGTCTCCCTGCACGCCCCGGTGGGCGAGGAGGACGACGTGGCCCTCGGCGACCTGATCGAGGACGGCGACGCCACCTCACCCGTGGAGTCCGCGGCCTTCCTGCTGCTGCGCGAGCACCTGGAAGCGGTGCTGTCCACCCTCGGCGAGCGCGAACGCAAGGTCGTCCAGCTCCGCTACGGACTTGCCGACGGCCGCCCGCGCACCCTCGAGGAGATCGGCCGCATCTTCGGCGTCACCCGCGAACGCATCCGGCAGATAGAGTCCAAGACCCTCAACAAGCTCCGCGACCACGCCTTCGCCGACCAGCTCCGCGGCTACCTGGACTGACGGGGGCCGCGCGCACGCGGCCCCCGCGGCGCGGCTAGTCGACCTCCGCCACGGCCTGCGCGAACTGCGCCTTGTACAGCCGCGCGTACGCCCCGTCCGCGGCGAGCAGTTCCGCGTGCGCGCCCTGCTCGACGATGGAACCGTTCTCCATCACCAGGATCGTGTCGGCGTCGCGGATCGTGGACAGCCGGTGCGCGATGACGAACGACGTCCGCCCGTGCGCCAGCTTCGCCATCGCCTTCTGGATCAGCACCTCGGTACGGGTGTCGACGGAGCTCGTCGCCTCGTCGAGGACCAGGATCACCGGGTCCGACAGGAACGCCCGGGCGATCGTGATGAGCTGCTTCTCGCCCGCGCTGACCCCGCTGCCCTCGTCGTCGATGACGGTGTCGTACCCCTCGGGCAGGGTCCGGACGAACCGGTCCGCGTGTGCGGCCCTGGCCGCCTCCTCGATCTCCTCGCGGGTCACGTCCCGGGTCGCGCCGTAGGCGATGTTCTCCGCGATGGTGCCGCCGAACAGCCAGGTGTCCTGGAGCACCATGCCGATCCCGGCGCGCAGTTCGTCCCGTGACATGCGCGCGATGTCGACCCCGTCGAGGGTGATCCGTCCGCCGGTGACGTCGTAGAAGCGCATGAGCAGGTTCACGAGCGTGGTCTTGCCCGCGCCCGTCGGGCCGACGATCGCGACCGTGTGCCCGGGCTCCACCTTCAGCGAGAGGTCCTCGATGAGCGGCTTCTCCGGGTCGTAGCGGAAGGACACGTTCTCCAGCGCCACCCGGCCGCGCAGCTCCACCGGCCGCTCGGCGTGCTCGGGGTCGGGCTCCTGCTCGTCCGCGTCGAGCAGCTCGAAGATCCGCTCGGCGGAGGCGGCCCCGGACTGCACCAGGTTCGCCATGGACGCGACCTGCGTCAGCGGCATCGAGAACTGCCGCGAGTACTGGATGAACGCCTGTACGTCGCCGATGGACAGCGCGCCCGAGGCGACCCGGAGCCCGCCGACCACGGCCACCAGCACATAGTTCAGGTTCGAGACGAACATCATCAGCGGCTGCATGATCCCGCTGTTGAACTGCGCCTTGAACCCGGCCTCGTACAGCTTGTCGTTCTGCTCGGCGAACTGCGCCGCCGACTCCTCCTGCCGCCCGAACACCTTCACCAGGGTGTGCCCGGTGTACATCTCCTCGATGTGCGCGTTGAGCTTGCCGGTGGTCCGCCACTGCTGCACGAAGTGCGGCTGCGACCGCTTGCCCACCCGGGTGGCGACGACGAACGACAGCGGCACCGTCACCAGCGCCACCAGTGCGAGCAGCCAGGACACCCAGAACATCACCACGAGCACGCCGACGATGGTCAGCAGCGAGTTGATGAGCTGGCCCATCGACTGCTGGAGCGTCTGCCCGATGTTGTCGATGTCGTTCGTCGCCCGGCTGAGCACCTCACCGCGCTGCCGCTTGTCGAAGTACGACAGCGGCAGCCGCGACAGCTTCGCCTGTACGTCCTCGCGGATCCGGTACACGGTCTTGTTGATCGCCCGGTTCGACAGCCGGGTGGAGACCGCCATCAGCAGACCGGCGGCCAGGAACGTACACAGCGCCAGCAGCAGCACATGGCCCACGGCCGTGAAGTCGATGCCCTTGCCCGGCGTGAAGTCCGTGCCGCCGAGCATGTCCGCGACCCCGCCCTGGCCGCGCTCGCGCAGCGAGTCCAGGGCCTGCTCCTTGGTGGCGCCCGCCGGCATCTGCCGGCCGACGATCCCCGCGAAGACCAGGTCGGTCGCCCGGCCCAGGATCTTCGGGCCCACCACGGACAGCGCCACGCTCAGCACACCGCAGGCCAGCATCACGAACATCGTGTTGCGCTCGGGCCTGAAGTGCGACAGGAGCCGCTTGCCGGACCCCTTGAAGTCCATCGAGCGCTGGTCGGGACCGGCCCCGGCCATCATCCGCCCCATCGGCCCCGCCATCAGGCAGCCTCCGCTTCCGTCAGCTGGGAGAGCACGATCTCCCGGTAGGTCTCGTTGTCCGCCATCAGTTCGTGGTGCCTGCCGGTGCCCACCACGCGGCCCTCGTCCAGGACCACGATCCGGTCGGCGTCCCGGATGGTCGACACCCGCTGGGCGACGATCACGACGGTCGCCTCGGCGGTCTCCTCCGCGAGCGCCGCCCGCAGCGCCGCGTCGGTGGCGTAGTCGAGCGCCGAGAACGAGTCGTCGAAGAGGTAGATCTCCGGGCGCTGCACCAGCGTCCTGGCGATCGCGAGCCGCTGCCGCTGCCCGCCGGAGACATTGCCGCCGCCCTGCGCGATCGGCGAGTCCAGCCCGTTCTCCAGGCGCTCCACGAAGTCCCTGGCCTGCGCCACCTCCAGCGCGTGCCACAGCTCCTCGTCGCTCGCGTCCGGATTGCCGTAGCGCAGGTTCGTGGCGACGGTGCCCGCGAACAGGTACGGCTTCTGCGGGACCAGGCCGACGGTCCTCGCGAGCAGTTCGGGGGCGATCGTGCGCACGTCCACGCCGTCGACCAGCACCTCGCCGTCGGTGACGTCGAAGAGCCGGGGTACGAGGCCCAGCAGGGTGGACTTGCCGCTGCCGGTCGAGCCGATCACGGCCGTCACCTCGCCGGGCCGGGCCACCAGGTCGATGCTCTTGAGCACGGGCTCCTCGGCGCCCGGGTAGCGGAACCCGGCGGCGCGCAGCTCCAGGTGCCCGTGCCGGCGCAGCTCCACGACGGGCGCGGCGGGCGGCTCGACACTGCCGGTGGTCCCCAGGACCTCCTGGATGCGCTCGGCGCAGACCTCCGCGCGCGGCACCATCATGAACATGAAGGTGGCCATCATCACGGACATCACGATCTGCATCAGATAGGCGAGGAACGCGGTCAGGTCGCCGATCTGCATCCCGCCGCTGTCGATGCGGTGCGCGCCGAACCAGACCACGGCGATCGACGACAGGTTCACCACGGTCATCACGATCGGGAACATCAGCGCCAGGTACCGCCCGGTACCGAGCGACACCTCGGTGAGGTCGGCGTTGGCGCCCCCGAAGCGGCCCTTCTCGTAGTCGTCGCGCACGAAGGCGCGGATCACGCGGTTGCCGGTGATCTGCTCGCGCAGCACCCGGTTCACGGTGTCCAGGCGCTCCTGCATGGACCGGAACAGCGGGCGCAGCCGGCGCACGATCAGCGTCACGGAGATGCCCAGCACCGGCACCACCGCGACCAGTACCCCGGACAGCGGCACGTCGAGCCCGAGCGCGAGGACGATGCCGCCCACGCACATGATCGGCGCCGACGCCATCAGCGTGAACGTCATCAGGGCGAGCATCTGCACCTGCTGCACGTCATTGGTGGTGCGGGTGATCAGCGACGGTGCGCCGAAGCGGCCGACCTCCCGCGCGGAGAACGACTGCACCCGGTCGAAGACGGCCGCCCGGACGTCCCGGCCGACCGCCGACGCCGTACGGGCGCCGTAGTACACCGCTCCGATGTTGCAGACGACCTGCGCCAGCGAGATCCCGATCATCAGGGCGCCGTAGGACAGGATGTAGCCCGTGTCCCCGGCCACCACGCCGTTGTCGATGATGTCCGCGTTCAGTGTCGGCAGATAGAGCGTGGCGCACGTCTGCAGGAACTGCAGCAGCACCAGCAGGGCTATGGGTTTCTTGTACGGACCGAGGTGGGTCCGAAGCAGTCGTATGAGCACGCGTGGTCTCTCGGAGTCGGCGGCAGGGGGAGTGGTGGTGCACCACCCCCTATCGTCGGACACTCCACCCGCGTTACCTCAACTGATTAACCCAACAGCGGTCCAAGGTCCGATCAAACCTCGTTCCGGGGACGTAGTCGGCGCCGCCGCCGCAGGTGAGCACGGGCGCCGCCCATCCGGGCCCCGCTACGGCCGGAACGCCCCGGGATGCGTCTGTTCCCGTACGGACACGTACTGCTGCCGTACGGCCTGGCCCACCGCCAGCTCCTCGCCCGGTTCCAGGACCTGCGCCACCGCGCCCTGCCAGACGGGCGGCAGCCGCGGGTCGAGCGTGCCCTGCGAGGCGCCGAGCGCCCAGGCCGCCTGCCGGGCCGCGCCGAGCGCCGCGTAGTCCGCCGGCTGCACCACCACCACCTGCGCCCCGAACAGCGCCGGAGCCACCGCCTGCACGGCGGGCAGCTCGGCCGCCGCGCCCAGCAGGAACACCCGCCGGACCTCCACACCCCGGCCGCGCAGCACGTCGAGGGCGTCGGCGAGCCCGCACAGCATGCCCTCGAAGGCGGCCCGCGCCAGATGCTCGGGTCTCATCGACTCCCGCCGCAGCCCGGCCAGCGTCCCCGCCGTGTGCGGCAGGTTCGGCGTCCGCTCGCCCTCCAGGTACGGCAGCAGCACCAGGCCGTGCGAGCCGGGCGTCGACTTCATCGCCAGCTCGGACAGGCTCTCCAGATCGGGTGTCCCCAGCAGCTCGGCCGCCCCGCGCAGCGCCCGTACGGCGTTGAGCGTGGTGACGACCGGCAGGTGCATGCCCGTCGCGTCCGCGAGCGAGGTGATCATCCCGGACGGGTCCACCAGCGCCTCGGGGTGCACGGCCATCACGGAACCGGACGCGCCGAGGGAGACCACCGCGTCCCCGAGCCCGATGCCGAGCCCGAACGCCGCCGCCATCGTCTCGCCCGTACCCGCCGAGATCAGCAGCCCCTCGGGCGTGGTCCCCGCGGCCTCGGCCGGGCCGATCACCTCGGGCAGCACGGCCTGGTGCCCGAGCGCCAGCTCGACCAGATCGGGCCGGTAGGAGCCGGTCGCCGCCGACCAGTACCCGGTGCCCGAGGCGCCGCCCCGGTCCGTGGTCCGCCGCACCGGCCGCCCGAGGAGCTGCCACACCAGCCAGTCGTGCGCCTGGAGCAGCGCGCCGGTGCGCAGCGCCGCCTCCGGTTCGCTCCTGGCCAGCCAGCGCAGCTTCGTCACCGGCTGGGCGGCCTGCGGCACAGTGCCCACGGACTGCGCCCACGCCTCCCGGCCGCCGAGGGCGTCGATCAGGTCGGCCGCCGCGACCTGGGCCCGCTTGTCGCCGCCGACCATCGCCGGGCGCACCGTGTTGCCCTGCCCGTCCAGCGGGACCAGCGCGTTGGCCTGCGCGGAGACGCCGATCGCCTGCACGCCTTCGAGGAGCCCGCCGCCGGCCGCCTCACCCAGGGACAGCAGCCACGCCTGCGGGTCGACGTCCGAGGGACGGCCGCCCCCTTCCGCGCTCTCGACCGGGTGCGGCGCGTACCCCTGCCTGAGCACGGCGCCCGTGTCCGAGTCGCAGACGACGATACGAGTGAAATCGGGCGAACTGTCCAACCCGGCGACTATCCCCATGGCAGAAATTCTGCCGTATGCCAAGGGGTGTGCGCGCCGGACCGTCGGGGGCCGTGCGGCCCCCGGCGGTCTCGGGATCCTCTGCCGGGTGTGTGACGTCAGGTGTTGGTGGTGCCCCAGTCGTCCTGGCCGCTCTGGCCGCTGTTGCGGTCGCGTAGCGAGCGCACCCGGTCGGCCACCGAGTCGGGGACGCGGTCACCGACCTTCTCGCTCACCGCGTGGAAGGCCTTGCCGGCGAACTGCCGCCCCTGGTGCGCGGCGGTCTCGGCGGTGTTCCGCACCGCCGGGTTCTGCGCCACCTGACGTGCGGTCTTCCTCAACTGCTCGTAGCGCTCTCGACCGGCCTTCGTACCCAGTACGTAACCGAGAGCCAGTCCGGCGATGAACACGAGCCGGTAGCGCATGGCAGCCATCCTTCCCTTGCGTCGGCATCGGTAGCGGAGGAGTACCGATTGGCGGAGCACCCCCCTGCTTGCGCTAATGTATGTGTCGCAGCGAGCGCGCGCCCCCTGGCGAATACCCAGGTAGGTACGTTCGATGCAACCGAGGCGATCCTCCGTAGCTCAATTGGCAGAGCAGCCGGCTGTTAACCGGCAGGTTACTGGTTCGAGTCCAGTCGGGGGAGCTTCGATCTCCTGTAGCTCAATTGGCAGAGCAGCCGGCTGTTAACCGGCAGGTTACTGGTTCGAGTCCAGTCGGGAGAGCAACCGGAAGAGGACCCCTCAGGGGTCCTTTTTCATGTCCGGTGGAACCGCGCAGGCCGCGGCGGGGTCCTCATGGTCGTGCGATGCCGACCACCCGAAGCAGGAGATCGTATGAGCGGCTATGCTGCGGCAGACGGCGCGCACACTTGTACGCGACGCGCCGTAACGGGGCGGTAGCTCAGCCGGTTAGAGCAGCGGACTCATAATCCGTCGGCCGTGGGTTCGAGTCCCACCCGCCCCACTCATGCCCCCGGGCAGAAACGATCTGATCTGCGAAGACGGATCAGTGCCGCGGAGAGCGCGGGGATCACGCGTCGGCGGTCAGCCGGCCCGCCTTTCCCCAGCTCTCCGGTTTCCCCAGCTCTCCGGCGCGACTTCGTGGATCCACACCTGTACGGCCTCGGGCGGCATGCCGTACGCCTTGACGAACGCCTCGGTGATGAGCGCCACGAGTTCGCGCTTGCGCTCGGTCGGCTGCTTTCCCGGCTGGACGGTGACGACGGGCATGACGGAACTCCTCGGTCGGGTCGGCGGCGCGTACCGCGCCTGGTGGTGACTCCTCGATTCCAGCCGAAGGGGGACCGGCGTCCCTGAAGCGTCCGGCGAAACCAGCGATCAGTTCTCGTGATGGCGCCCGGACGGGACGGTGCCGCCGGAAGGCGGTGCCGCCGGGGTGCGGGGCCCCTCCGCGGCGGTCAGCCCGGCGCACAGGCCCAGCAGCCGCCGTACGGCCGCGTTCGTGTCGTCCTCGCGGGCGAGCACGGAGGTCTCCATCCACAGCCCGGAGCCGGACAGCGGGCGGAACGTGACGCGCGGCGTGTGCAACTGGCGGGCCTGGGAGGCGTAGACGACCGTCCAGGACGGCGGTCCGCCGCCGACGGCCGCGAGCGTGTCGTGCAGTGATCCGGGGGCGGGAGCGGTGACCGGCTCGAAGCCGTGGGCGCGACAGGCGCCGGTGACCAGGTCGACCAGCGCGGGATGGCTGCGACGGGTGGTCAGGCGCAGGGGCAGCGTGGCCAGCCGGGCCGGGTCGAGCGTGTCGTCCGCGGCCGCCGGATGTGCGGCGGGCAGCGCCGCGAGCACCTCGTCGTGCCACACGGGCACGGCGGTGAGTCCCTGGACGGGCCGGGCGGCGCGTACGAACGCGGCGTCCAGCCGTCCGGTGAACAGGGCCCGCACCCGGGCCTGTACGGGCAGGGAGACCAGCTCGGTGCGGATACCGGCCCCGTCCCGGGAGGCCAGGGCGTCGAGGAGGAGGTCGAGGCGGTCGCCCATCCCCGAACTGGTGCCGAGCCGCAGCACCGCCGCGCCGGACCCGACGGCCGCCACGGCGGACCTGGCCCGCTCCTCGGCGAGCAGCATCCCGCGGGCGTGGGGCAGCAGCGCGAGCCCCTCGGGGGAGAGACGGACCTGGCGGGCGGACCGGTCGAAGAGCGCACAGCCGAGATCGCGCTCCAGCCGCCGCACCTGCTGGCTCACCGCGGATTGGACGATGTGCAACCGCTCGGCCGCCCGGCCGAAGTGCAGCTCTTCGGCGACCGTGAGGAAGTAGCGCAGCTGGCGTAGCTCCACCAGGGACCGTCGCTCCTCACCGCCGCCGGGGCGTGCCGTACATGATGCCGCCGGTCACCCTGTCGGCCCCGGCAGGGACGTCCGGTCCGGACGGGACGCGGAGAGCAGTTCGCGCGCCCGGTCGACCGTCTCGCGCAGTGGCAGCAGCCGTACCGGGCGGCCCGCCGCCGCACGCTCGGTGAACAGGGAGCGAGGCAGGCGCGCGCCGACGGTGCCGAAGTCGCCGTCGTGCAGCTCGATGTCCTGGTACGAGATCCACCGGCTCTTCGCCGTGCCGTCCGCCCGGGTGTCCTGCACCACGCAGCGGTACGTCCGCGGCGGCGGGGGCGGTGTCATCCGGTACTCGGCGAGGTGGAACGCGCTGCACACCTCGAAGCCGACCCGGAAGAGCAGGATCTGCGCGTCCGCCGCGTACAGCCGGGCCAGCGGGGAGCGCTCGCCGAGATGGCAGTGCGGGTCGTGGCCGTCCAGCAGCTCCCCGGCGCGCGGGCCGAGCGCGGCGAACGACGTCTGCGGGTGGACGCTGCGCACGGCGCCCGGCGAGACGCGCACCCGCTCGGCGAGCGCCCCCATGGACGGGCACGGAGTGGTCTCCGGCACGAAGGGCGGCATCGACGCCCGGAAGGCCGCGCGGTCCGGCCCCGACAGGCCCTGTACGTGGCGGCGGTACAAGGGCGAGGTGTCGGAGTTCTCCGGGGTGAAGGCCGGGACGACCAGGGTGCCCGCCGGGCCGAGCGCGTCGAGCAGCGCGTCCCGCACCGCACGCGCCCTGAGACCGGTGCCGCCCAGCGCCGCGTGCACCAGCAGCACGCCACCGCGCCGCACCCCCAACTCACGTAATAAAGACCGAAGTTGGCTCAGCTCCAGTGGCATCGTGGGCCCTCGCTCCCTCCGCGGGCCGACCAGTATGGCACCGGCCGGTATGAGTTCAAGGTGCTCAACCGCCAAGCGGACGGGCGGGTTTCGGCTATTTCCGTGAGTGTCGCGACAGCGCTTGCCCCTGGCATTGCCACTGGCAAGCGCGGCGACGCGGCGACGGGCGTCAACGGAGCGGTGAACCGGTTTTGCCGGGGTTCACTGGTGGTCGTCCGCGTTCGGCGCGACGATGGCCTGTCCACACCTTCACCTACCGGGGGGCCGGCCATGGGGGACGGGTTACAGACGCCGAGCACGACCTTCAGAGCCACTGATCTGCCGCCGTTGTTCCACGAGAGCGACCGCCGGGCGCTGACCCGCCAGAGCGAGTCGTTCTTCGCCGTCCGCGCCCAGCTCGTCGTCCTGCTGCTCGCCACCTTCTCGGCCACCCTGGCCGAACGCGTGGACAGCCACGCCGCCGCCGGGGTCGCCGCCGCGCTCTACGCGCTCACCGTCTACATCGGCCTGCACGCCTCCCGGCGGCGCGCGCGGGCGCACTGGCAGGCGCACCGGGCCGTCGCCGAGACCGTGAAGTCACTGGCCTGGCAGTACATGGTGCACGGGGGCCCGTTCCGCAGCGGGCTCGCCGACGCCGAGGGGCTGTTCGCGGAACGCCTCGCGGACCGGCTGCGGGAGCTGCGCAAGGTCGGCTGGGAGGACGACCGGCCCGAGGTGGACACCGGCACCGGACAGATCACCCCGGCCATGCGCGCGGTCCGCGCCAAGCCCTTCGAGGTGCGCCGGGACATCTACCTGCGCGACCGGGTCCTCGAACAGCTCGTCTGGTACGGGGCCAAGGCGTCCCAGGCGCGCCGGGCCGCCGCGCGCTGGTCCACCGTCACCGCCCTGCTGACCCTGCTCGCACTGCTCGCCGCCGTGCTGCGGGCGATGGGCGCGCTGGGCGGCTGGGACCTCACCGGCGTGCTCAGCGCCTCCGCCGCGGCCGGCGTGGCCTGGCAGGAGATGCGCCGCCACCGCCCGCTGACGTACGCGCACTCACTGATCGAGCAGGACCTCGACACCGCGCGCATCGGCATGGGCACGACGCTCACCGAGGACGGCTGGGCCGACGCGGTGGCCGACGCCGAACGCCTGGTCAGCCCCCAGCACACGGACTGGCTCGTACGCTTCGGCAGCTAGGCGCCGGGACGGGCTGGTGCGCTTGGCCAGTCAGGCGCCCGGACGGGCCCGTGCGCTTCGGCAGCCGGGGGTCCCGGACCGGCGCGGGTGGTCAGCGGCGGATCGCGCCCGGGCGCCACAGCACCCGCACGGGCACGCCGGTGCGCCGCGCGTACGCCACGATGTCGCCCGTGCCGCCCAGACCCCGGGCCGGACAGCCGTCCCACACGGCCACCAGCCGGTCGGCGTGGTCCACGATCCAGCGGCCCGCCGCGTAGTACGCCTCGTCGTGCGTCGGTTCCAGCGGCAGTTCGACGCGGGAGGAGGCCGACTTCAGCAGCCGCCGGTAGGCGGCCCGCACCTCGTCGCCGCCTATGTGGGCCTCGTAGTCCATGCCGGGGATCACCGCGGTGAGCGGGACGCCGCAGTCCAGGGCCAGCTCCGCGAAGAGCTGGTCGGCGCCGGCCGCCAGGCTGCTCAGCGCCTCCAGGGCCTGCCCGGTGCGAAGTTCCGCTTCCATTCGCGAGCGGACGGACGGCAGTACGGCGGCGGGGATCTCACGGTGCCCGGTGACGCCGATCCTGGTCACGAGAACCACCTTCGCAGTCGGGGCGATCCCTTCACAGTAGCGTCGGGGGCACCGGTGGGCGACGGCCGTTCACGGCACGTTCCGGCCGCTCACAGGGGTGAGCGCCGGTACAAGGGTCAGTCGGACGTCGGGTTCAGGGCCAGCGGTTCGATCCGGCCCTCCATCATGTGGCCGAGACCCTGCACCGCGCACACGTCGGGCCGCTCCGCGATGTGCACCGGCATGCCGGTCGCCTGCCGCAGCATCTGGTCCAGGCCCGGCAGCAGCGCGCTCCCGCCGACCAGCATGATCCCGCGGTCGGCGAGATCGGCCACCAGGTCCGGCGGGCAGGCGCGCAGCACCCTGCCGATCCCGTCGAGCACGGCCGTCAGCGGCGTGTGGATGGCGTCGCGCACGGCGGCCGTGTCCACCCGCACGGTACGGGCGAGACCGGTGGCGACATCCCGGCCGTGGATCTCCGTGAGGGCGGGGCCCTGCGTGGTCAGGCCGTTGCCGGACAGGGCGAGCTGGAGCGGCCGTACGGACTGGCTGGGCAGCATCAGCTCGTGCTGGTGGCGCAGGTGCTGCACGATCGCGTTGTCGACCGCCTCGCCGCCCACCGGGATGCGCTGCGCGGTGACGATCGAGCCCAGCGACAACACCGCGACCTGGGTGGCGGCGGCACCGCACACCATGACCATGGTCGCCTCCGGCTGCTCGACCGGCAGCCCGCAGCCCACGGCGGCGGCGAGCAGGGTGTCGACCAGCTCCACCCGCCGCGCCCCGAGGCCGACCAGCGTCTCGATCGCCGCGCGCCGGGCCAGCGGGTCCGCGCCGTGCGGGGTGCAGGCGGCGGCCCGCAGCCGCGGCTTGCGGCGCAGCGTGCGGCGGACCTTGTCACCGAGGAGCTGGCGCAGCATGCGCTGGGCCATCTCGATGTCGACGACCGTGCCGCCGGAGACCGGCCGGACGACCCGGATGTAGTCGGGCGTACGGCCCTTCATCTTCTCGGCGAACTCGCCCACCGCGATCAGGGCGCCGGTCCTGGTGTTGATCGCGGCGGCGCTCGGCTGGTCGACGACCAGTCCGGAGCCCTTCACGTAGACCCGGGTCCGCGCCGCCCCCAGATCGACGGCGAAGTGACAGCGGCGGAGCTGTTCCAGACTGCCGGTCATGGCGGTTCCTCCCGAGAGCACGGACCGTGAGGCACACCGGCCGGCGGGCCTCTTAGGCATCGTGCGACGGCTGACGGGGTGTCGCATACCGGGGTGGTCCGGGCGAGGCGCGGCCGAACGGGCGGTATTCGGACAAGGCGAGGCGGGACGGACGGGACGTCAGGTCGGCAGGGCGTTCACGGCGTCCACCAGGGACATCAGGGAACGGACCGTCACGGTGCAGCCGGCGCCGCGCAGGTGGTCCGCGTCGGCGAGGGTATCCGCGTACCCGATGAAGGGCAGGTCGAGGGCCTGGGCTGCGCCCAGCTCGGCGGCCGAGGAACCGATCACGACGGCATTGCCGGACGGCGTGTCCAGGGACGCGAGGGCCCGGCGGAGGCAGTCGGGGTCGGGCATCAGCGAGGCGGGGTCCTCGCTCCGGGCGTGGACGTGGATGCCCAGGGCTCCCGACAGCGTGTGCCGGTTCAGGTGCCGGTGCACGGCGCCTTCTGACACGTCCGTGACCACCCGGTGGCAGCGGTGCAGGCGCGACGCCTGGAGGGCGGCGACGAGTGAGGTGGCGTAGCGGGTCTGCCGGCTGCGGGCCGCGGCCTGGAGCTCCAACTGGTCGAGCCGGTTCCGCAGCGGCGGCCCGAGCCGCCGGTCGTGGGCGAAGGCGCGGAGAACGTCGAGCGGGTGGACGGCGGCGTGCGCGGTGCCGGCCGTCCCGGCGAGGGGGCGTCCCGTCAGCGCGTCCTCGGGGTCGCGCTCCTCGACCACCAACGCGAGCAGCTCGCCGGCCGCCCGGCGTGCGGCCGTGTGGGAGAAGAGCTTGGCCAGCGGTCCGTCGAAGCCGAGGAGCACCGCGTCGGCATCGTGCAGCAGGCCTCGCAGCGTCGGGTCGGCGCCGCTCCACAGGTCGGAGCCCGACTTCCGCCGCCGGTCGGCGTCCGGGGCCGCCGGTCCCACCAAGCACGTCACGGACAACCCCGGCACCGGCCACCGGCGCAGACCGGTGCGGACGGCCTCCACCGCGGCGCCCGCACGTTGCAGCGGGTGGCGGCGGGTGATGCGGGACGCCTCCTCGGTGAAGTGATCGAGCAGCAGCCGGGAGACGTTCTCGCTCTCACCGCGCACGAAGGCGGCCGGGTCGTCGACGCGCCAGGACAGTTCGACCGAGGCGGCAAAGGTGCCGCTGCCCGAGCTGGGCAGCGACACCTCGTGCTCGGCCCGATGGGTGGTCAGGTCGACCTCGTAGTACGTGAAGGTACGGTCCGGACGCCTCCCCCGCGGCTCGGCCGGGTTGTACGGGGCCAGGGTGCCGTCCGGGTGGACCCGCACGACCGCGGTACGGCTCTGGTCGACCCGCCCGAGCCGGCCGAGGTCGGTCGTCGTGAACGGGCCGCGTACCAGGTCCCGGGTCACGGCCGGCGGGCGCGCGGGGCGCAAGGGCAGCGAGCGGTACCAGGCGGCGGGCGGTGCGGCCGGTGCGCCGGGGCGCAGCGGGCGGAAGGCTTCGGCGTCCGCGCCGGCCGGCCCGGTCACGAACTCCTCGTAGAGCGCCGGGGAGAGCACCACCATGACGTCGGACTCCTGGACCTCCGGTCCGGTGAGGGCCGCGAGCGCGGCGGGCCGGTCGGCGGGCGCGAACCACGGGTGGTGCCAGAACGTCACCGTGACCCGTGGCGGGTCCTCCGGCGCGGCCAGCAGTCCGGGCAGCACGCGCAGCACGGCGGCCAGTACGGGCAGCACGTCGGCGTCGGGTTCGGTGAGTACGGCGTAGCCGTTGTCGCGGGCCAGCACCTCGTACTGCTCGGCGGGCAGGTCGCCGTCGGCCAGCAGTTGGGTGACCGCGCGGCCGAGAACGTCCCGGGGCCGCGGATTCTCGGACGGCTCCACCTCGAAGACGATCGTGGGCCGCGGCCGTTCCGGCGCGGCGCGCAGCTCGCGGTACAGCTCCTGGAAGGTGGTGTCGAGCGGTTCCTGCGACTGCTGCTGCCAGTGGTCCTCGTACGCCTCGTACGCCTCGATGGCCTCCGTGACGCGGCCCTGGTCGCGCAGGGCCAGGATGTGCAGCCGGCGGAAGTCCTGGTGCTCGGGGTGCTCCGCGACGAGCGCTCGCAGGTCGGCCTCGGCGTGCTCGGACCTGCCCAGCTCCAGGTCGAGTTCGGCGCGGGTGGCGCAGAGGGTGAGACGCAGGGCTTGCAGCCGGGTGCGGGTCGCCCTGGCGGCGGGGCCCGGGACGCCGTCCAAGGGAGTGCCGCGGAAGAGGTGCAGGGCCCGTTCGACCAGGGCGAGCTGAACGCCGGCGTCCGCGCCGGGGTCGCGGCGGGCGAGCAGTTCCTCGCAGTGCAGTACGTCGGTCCGGGCGTCGGGCACGTGCAGGGCGTAGCCGTCCGCGAGGGCGGCCAGGGTGCCGGGGCCGAGGTGCGGGGCTAGTTCGGTGGCCAGGTCGTGCATGCGGTCGGTCGTCTGCTGGTCCGCGGTCACCCGGCCCCACAGGCCCTGGGTGATCTCACCGAAGGTGGCGGACCGTCCCTGGCGCAGGAGCAGCAGGCACAGCAGTGCTTGCGCCTCGGGCGAGAACGGACCGGCCATCGGCACGCCGTGGCGGTGCACCCGCAGCGGTCCGAGCAGGTCGAAGCGGAACTCGTCGGTGTCGGGGGGCGTGGCGAGGACACCGGCCGCGTACTCGGCGGCCCCGGGCAGGTCCCCTCCCGCGATCAAGGGAAGGAGCTGTGTGTGTTCCGCGGGGAAGGACACGTTCGCGGCCAGCTGCTGAAGCAGGCCGTTGAACCGGGCGACGTCCCAGGCCGGCTTCATGTACACGTCCGTCTCGCCCAGCTCGAACCGGCTGAACACCACGGAGCCGTCCGGCCGCAGCAGCACCCCCTTGCCCCCCGTCTGCCCGCGCACCACGCCGCGCGCGTGCAGCGCCGCGAGGCCCGCCGCTCCCTGGGCCACGAGCCGGGCGAACTGCCGGAAGGGCAGGCCGGGCCCGCTGCCCTGTTTCAGCTCGGTGAGGGTGACGCCCTCAAGGAACTCCGTGACGAGGTACGGGGTCAGGTCCTCCACGCCGTGGTCGAGCACGGGCACCAGGGAGGAGACGTCCCGCAGTTCGGCCAGTTCCCGGGCCTGGGCCAGGAACCGCGCGGCGGCGCCCGCGGACTGCCGCGGATACAGGTGGACGACCACCTTGCGGCCGGTCTCCTGATCCACCGCCTCCCACAGCCGGTTGCCCGGCCTGCGCCGCCCGGCCAGCATGTAGCGTCCGCCGACCAGATCCCCGGCCGGTTCCCCGTCCCGTACCCCGGCCGGTTCCCCGTCCCGTACCCCGGCCGGCTTCCCGTCCGGCTCCGGGCCGACCCCGGCGGCGTACGGCGGGCCCCCGCCCAGCCGCCGTACGCTCACCTCCCGTACCGCCGCGATCGGTTCGCCGGCGGCCGTGGCCTCGCCGGGGCCCGGGGCCACCACCTCGAAGTCGCCCGCCCTCAGGCCGGCGTGGGCGTCGATGACCTGGCCGGCGCGGGCGAGGAGTTCCGTCGTGCGGGAGCGGGCCGTGCGGGGCAGGGTGCGCAGCAGCACCTCGCGCACCCCGGGCCGGAAGACGTACGAGCCCGGCGGTCCCGGGGCCGTGGCCAGGATGCCGCTGAGGACGACCTCGGCGAGGTGCTGCGGGCGCGGGTCCCGCTCGACGGCCGCCTGCACCAGCCGCATCACCGGCAGCTCGGGGCGGCCGACCGCCAGGTGTCCGGCCAGCCGGAAGGCCTCCGGCGAGGCGATGGAGCGGAAGCGCAGGACCAGTTCCTCCGGCGACAGGCGGGCCACGTCGCCGCGGCCCTCGGCGTCGAGCGGTGCGGGCGGCGGCGCGGCGCCCACCAGGCCGACGCAGCCGGGGATCCGGCCCTCGGGCCCGCCCGCGACGAGGTCCGCCCAGTGCGCCAGCCAGGGCGCCGCCGCCTCCAGGACCGGCAGCGGGAGCACCCCGTCCGCGAGGCCGTCCGCCAGGTCCTCGGTGACGGACGAGTCCACCGTGTACGCCGCGTTGGGCGCCGCCCGCCACGGCGCCGCGAGCCGGGCCGTCGCGGTGGGCAGCGCCGTCGTCCGCCACAGCCGTTCCGGCAGCGGCTGGATCACCGCCACGGGCATGGTCGCCGCCCAGCGGCGCAGGGTCCGGTACCAGCGGGCGCCCGCGGGACCCGCCCGCCACTGCGGGCCCATGCAGTCGCTGATCAGCAGGGTGACGCCGCGCCCGTCGGCGTACGGCTGCCGTCCGGCGTCCTGCCCGACCCGGCCCCCGGCGGACAGCCGGTGCGTCTCCACGGTGCGGAAGATGCCGGACTGGGCCAGGGAGACGCCGAGTTCGCGGACCAGTGGGCGCCAGACGGGCATGGTCGGGCCGGCGTCGTGCACCAGGTGCAGGGTCAGCCAGCGTTCGGTGGCCGGGCGCAGGACGGGCAGCCACCAGCGGGGCGCCGCGCCGAGCCGGGCGATGCGGTGGGCGGTCGCCTCCTCGTCCAGCTCCCGGCCGACGGGGGCCGGGACCCGGCGCTTGAGGGGCCGCAGGGCGCGTTGCAGGGACAGCGGGTGGGCGAGCATCGGGGGAGCGGGGGCGAGCAGCGAGGCCCCGCCGCCGCGCCGACCGGCCGTGTCCGCACCGTCCGGGGTGTCCGGCTCCGGCCGCTCCGGCAGGTGCAGGGGGACCCGCTGGTCGTCGGGCGGCGGCGGAGGCGGCCGGTCCGGGTCCGCGTCCGGCCCCGGCGGCATGGTCCGCGCGGGCGTGGCGGGCGGCGGGTCACGGCCGTCGGACGGGTCCGGCACCGAGTCCGGAGCCGGGGCCGGTACGGAGTCCGGGTCCGGGGCCGCGTCCGGTCCCGGCGCACCGGCCGGGCCCGCCAAGTGCTGTGCCAGCCACAGCACTTCCGCCAGTTCCACGCTCGTCGGCCGGGCCCCGCCGCTCGCCTCGGCCAGCAGCCGGGCGAGCCGGGCCACCTCCGTCGGCCGGGTGCCGTGGTCGGCAGGCATCAGAAGGCGTCCGGGTCGTCGCGGGTGCGGCTCAGGTGCGGCATGAGCTGGGCGGCGAGCTCGTCGCGCGAGTCCGCGTCGATGCCCGCCGCGCCGGTCAGGTAGATGGCGTTCAGGAGCTGATCGGTGGCGAGCTCGCCCTGCCGGCCGCGGGCCACGAAGCGCCGGATGAGCTCACGGGCGTACGCGTCCGGCTCGCCCAGGTGGGCGCGGACGATGTCCTCCAGGTGGGAGTCGCGCGGCTGGCGCAGTTCGAGCCGGACGCAGCGGCGCAGGAACGCGGCCGGGAACTCGCGCTCCCCGTTGCTGGTCAGGACGGTGAAGGGGAACGCGCGGCAGCGTACCCGGCCGCGCTCCACGGTCACCCGGTCGTCCGTGCCGTCGACCATCACCTCCGCCTCGGGGGTGTGCCGGGCGGCGCGCACCAGCTCCGGGATCTCGTACTGGCCCTCCTCCAGGACGTTCAGCAGGTCGTTCGGCAGGTCCAGGTCGCTCTTGTCGATCTCGTCGATGAGCAGCGCGCGCGGCCGGCCGTAGGGGAGCAGGGCGGTGCCGAGCGGGCCGAGGCGCAGGTGGTCCTGGAGCCCGCCGTCCGGCGGCAGGTCGCGGGCGGCGGCCCGGCCCGCGGCGTACAGCCGGGACAGCGGGTCGTACTGGTAGAGGCCGTCGTGCAGGGTGGCGCGGCTGGTGATGTTCCAGCGCAGTACGGGCCCGAGGCCCAGCTCCCGGGCGACCGCGTACGCCAGGCTCGACTTGCCGCTGCCCGGCGGGCCCGTCACCAGCAGCGGGCGGCGCAGGCAGAGCGCGGCGTTGACGAGCTGCACCGCCTCGTCGGTGGCGCGGTAGGTGCGGGCGCGGTGCCTGCGGTCCGGGGAGGTGGCCGAGGTGTCGCCCTCCTCGGCGGGGGTGGGCAGCACCGGGCCGCCGTCGAAGGCGCGCCAGGGCGGCGGCGCGGGCAGCCGGTCGACGCCGTCGTGCGGCTCACTGGTGCCGGTGTAGACGGGCCACAGGGACATGGGGACGCTCTCCTCGGATGGTCAGCCGACGGGCGAGTGCTGGTAGCCGACGGGTTCCGGCAGGTATCGGGGGTCCTCCCAGAGCAGCGCCAGGTCGTGGGCCCATTGCCGCTCGGGGTCCGCGGAGGCGTACGCGGACTCCCGCAGCTCGTGCACGCGCTGCGGCAGTTCGGACGGCGGCAGCTCCGCGAGGTGTTCGGCGAGACGGTCCAGGAAGCGCGTACCGCGGCAGTCGTCGTGCGAGGGGCCGCCCTTGCAGCCCCGGTGCGGCCAGACCAGTACGGGCACGGCGGCGTTCAGCCCGGCCCGGAACAGCTCCCGGGTGCCGCTGGCCCGCGGCGGCGCCCCGAAGCCGACCACGTCGGCGCCGCGCCGCAGCCCCACGGTCAGCTGCACCGGGTCCTGCCCGGTGGCGCCGCAGTCGATACGGTGCAGCCGCGCCGTCGTCCGGCCGTCCAGGTGCTGCCACTTGCGGATCAGCTTGTGCTGGAGGGCGCCGCTGCGCCGCCGCTCCAGGTCGAGCACGACGACCGGGGCGAAGCAGCCGAGCGGGCTGTCGTCGTCGGCGCTGCGCTGCCAGTGCGCGACGCCCGTGTTCAGCCAGCGCCGGGGCAGCACGAAGGCGATCAGCTCGCGGGCGTCCGGGTCGAGTTCGCGGTACGCCTCGTCGATCCGCTCCAGGGCGTAGCCGCGCACCCCGTTGCCGGGCAGGGTGCGGGAGCCGATCACGCGGCGGTGCCGGCCGTCGTAGACGGACACCTCCACCACGAAGCGGTCGTCGCCCGAGCCGCTGGGCGCGATCTCCACGAGGATCGGCGACCAGGCGGGCGGTGCGGCCCGGCGGCGCGCCGCGGCCTGCGGGCCGCGGTGGGCGTGCGGCCAGGAGCGCAGGGCGGCCCGCGCGGGCGCGTCCTCGGTGAAGTCGGCGAGCCGCGCGGCGAACCGCGCCACGGCCGCGGTGTCGGGCACCTCGGACAGCAGGAACCAGGCCGCGTCCCACAGCGAGCGGAAACCCCGCGGCGGCAGCGCGGGGGCGAGGCGGCCGACCGCGTCCCGGTAGAGCCGCTCGGGACCGCACTCGGGGCCGCCCTGCCGGGACACCGTCTCGATCAGCCGCCGCAGCCGCTCCTTGTCCTCGCGGCCGTACTCGGGGGTCGGGATCAGCTCGCCCAGGCGCGGCCAGTAGCGGGCCATGACGTGGGCGGGCAGCATGCGGCCGTTGCGGATGCCGGGGTCCCGGGCGGCGGCGGAGACCATGCCCACCACCCGCCCGCTGTCCGCCAGTGTCACGGCCGCGCCGCTGAACCCGGGCGCCAGCGGCTGGCCGTGCGCGGCCCACGCCTCCAGCTGCACCCACTCGCCCGCGATGAGCTGGTCGGTCGTCGCCCGGTACTCGGCGAGGGTGCCCTCGTCGTACCGCTTGGGGAAGCCGTACGCGAGCAGCCGGCGCGGCGGGCTGCCGTAGGCGTCGGACGGGGCGGCGAACTCGGCGGGCTTCACGTGCACGGCGCGGTCGAGCTCCAGGACCGCGAGGTCGCCGGGGTCGACCGCGCGCCCGGCCCAGCCGCCCTGCCGCACCACGCGGGCCGGGATCCGCTCGGGGCGGTCGGCGAAGGCGTGCGCGAAGGTCACGGCGACCGTGTCCGGGTCGCCGTGCGCCACCACGTGGGCGCAGGTCAGCACATGCCGGTCGGTGACCAGGAAACCGGCGCCCACCTCGCGGCCGCAGTCGATACGGACGTGCCAGGAGGCGCTGGTCATGAGGTGGTCGCGGACTCCCGGGCGTCGGTGGGTCCGGGTGCCCAGGAGAGCTTGACGACGAGATGGCCCTCGACGGTGCTGCGCGCGATCAGCGCGCCGGCCTCCGCGCTGAGCTTGACCCCGAACTCGATCTCCACCGCGTCCGGTTTCAGCGAACCGTCCCGGAAGACCCGCAGCGCGGACTCGGCGGCGGCGCGCACCGGGTCGAGGGCGCCCTCGAAGGTGCGGGTCGCCCGGACCGTGCCGTCGTCGCGGGCGACGAGCCGGGAGCCGGCCCCGTCGTCGGCGGCCTCGACCGCGATCACCGCGCCGTCGTCCGTTTCGAACTCGACCAGGCCGTCCATCGTCTCCCCGTTCCCCCGTACTGCCCTGCCGCGGTCGTCCGAGCCCTCCCATTGTCGGCGACGGGCCCGATAGTTGTCCTGCTTTCCGGCGTCCGCACCGAACCGTCCCTGGCGGGAAGCCGCCGGGGCAGCTATCCGCCACGTCCGGGCAACTCCTCGGCCCCTCAGGGCCCCTGACACTGCTCGCAGCACCGGGCACGACAGCACTCGACCGCAGTACCTGACGAAAAGGGACATGGATGAGCACAGGAGCAGTCGGACGCGGAGCGGCCCTGGCGGCGGCCGGGCTGGTGGCCCTGTCGCTGCCGCCGTCCGGGCGGGCGGTCGCGCAGGGCGGCGGCCAGGACCCGGCGCGCACGGCGGCCACCGCCACCACTGCCGCTGTCACCGCCCGCACCGTCACCCCCGTCACCGGCGACAAAGGGACCGTGACCGACCTCGCGGGCGGCCGGACCAGTGGCATCGTCGAGCGGCCCGCCGGCGCCACCGGGGCCGTCCGCCGGTCCGGCGGCGCGCTCATCGAGGGGCGGAACAGGCCGCGGCTGGTACGACGACGAAGAGACCCGGCGGTCCGTGCGGCTGACCGGCGGGGACGGCGAGGCGTCCCGGACGGGGACGCTGGACGCACCGCGCGGTGCACCGTCTGTCTGATCCCGTGTCTGATTCCGTCGGGCGTGCGCCCCGTCAGGTGCCCGCCGCGCCGACCACGCCCCGGATCACGCCCAGCTCCGCCAGATCCTGCGGCCGGATGCGGAGCTGGGCCGCTGTCTCCGCCACCGCCTCCGGCGGCCGTTTGAGGATCGCCGCGGCCAGTTCGGGCGCGATGACGGAGAAGTAACTGTCCGGCGCGGCCCAGGTGTTGTCGGGCGCGGCGAGCGCCAGGGCGCCGCCCGAGCCGCCCTCGCCGATCACCAGCGTGGTGACCGGCGTCTTCGCGGCGGCCACCGCCGCGAACAGGTCGGCGATCGCGGGCCCCGCGCCCTGCCGCTCCGCCTCCGCGTCGTTGGCCGCCCCCGGGGTGTCCACCAGCGTCAGGACCGGGATGCCGAGCCGGTCGGCGAGCCGGACGAGCCGCGCGGCCGTGCGGTAACCGGCGGGCCGGGTCGCCGTCCCGCACTGGGCCGCGTACGCGACGGTCCGCCCGTCGTGCGCGCGCCCGAACCCGCACAGCATCCCGTCGTCCATCCCGCCGCACCGGTCACCGAAGAGCGCCGCGCGGTGCGTGAAGTACGCGTCCAGGTACGCGTGCGCCCGCGGCCGGCCGGGCGCGCGGGCCCGCCGGACCGCGTCCTCGCCGGTGGCGGGCAGATCGCGGGCGCCGAGCGCGGACGGCGGCGGTACGGGCCGCGCGGACGGCCGGGTGAGCAGCGACAGGTACAGGGCCAGCGTCCCGGGCAGCTCCGCGGGCGGTACGACGGCGTCCACCGCGCCCGCCGCGAGCTGCGCCTCGGCCGTGTACGCCGCCGGGTCCGCGTCCGGCGGGCGCACCCGGGAGCCCGCGAAGCCCACCTGGACGCCCGGCAGCGCCAGCGTCACGTCGGCGCCCGCGCCCAGCGTCGCCCAGCCGCCGCCCGTCGTCGGGTCCCGCAGGACGGCGAGCTGCAAAAGGCCCGCATCCCGGGTGAGTCCCGACTGCCGGGCCACCCGCTGGAGCTGGGTGAGCGCGAGCATGCCCTCCTGCATCCGGCTGCCGCCGGTCGCGACCAGGGTGACGACCGGCAGGCGGTGCGCGCGGGCGTAGGTGTGCGCCGCCCGGAGCCGGTCGCCGGTGCGTTCGCCGAGCGAGCCGCCGAGGAAGCCGAACTCGAAGGAGACGAGGACGGCCTCCGTGCCGCCGACGGACGCGTGCCCGCAGACGACGGACTCCGTCTCGCCGGTGCGCCCGGCGGCGCGGGCGCGCGAGGCGTCGTACCCCTGCCAGCCGAGCGGACCGTCGGGGCCCGACTCACGCTCGGGGGAGGTGATTTCCTCGAAGCCGGCGCCCCCGGTGAGCCGGGCGAGGGCCGCGCGGGCCGAGAGCCGGTCAGCCATGCCCCAGCGCCCGCTTCATGATCTTCCCCATGTCGTTGCGCGGCAGCTCCCCGAGGAAGCGCACGGTACGGGGCCGCTTGTGCGGGGCGAGCCGGCCGGCCACGTGGTCGGCCAGCTCGGCGCCGAGGCCGGGGCGTTCCTCCCCCTCCGGCACCACCCAGGCCACGATCCGCTCGCCCAGGTCGGCGTCCGGCTCGCCGGTGACCGCGGCCTCCCGCACCGCCGGATGCTCAAGCAGCGCGTTCTCGATCTCCCCGGCGCCGATCTTGTAACCGCCGCTCTTGATCAGGTCGGTGGCCTTGCGGCCGACGATGCGGACGTAGCCGTCGGGGTCCCGCACCGCCATGTCGCCGGTACGGAACCAGCCGTCCTCCGTGAACGCGGCGGCGGTCGCGTCGGGCCGGTTCAGATACCCGGTGAACAGGTTGGGCCCCCGCACCTGGATCTCGCCGACGTGTTCCGGGCCGTGCGCCCCGGTGAGCCCGCCGCCGTCCTCCTCGGCGTAGCCGCCGATGACCGTGCCGTCCTCCTCGACCAGCCGGACCCCGACGCCCGGCAGCGGCAGCCCCACGGTCCCGGCGCGCGGCTCGCCGTCCACCCGGACGCTCGTGATCATCAGGGTCTCCGTCATCCCGTACCGCTCGACGACCCGCTGCCCGGTGGCGGCCGTGATCCGCTCGTGGTCGTGCACGGGCAGGGCGGCCGAACCGGACACCAGGAGCCGGGCCCGGCCGAGCGCGTCGGCGAGGGCGGGGTCGCCGGGCAGCGCCTGAGCGATCCGGTGGTACATCGTCGGCACCCCGAACAGCATGGTCGCGCCGGACCGCAGCTCGCGGGCCACGCCCTCGGCGGAGAACCGGCCCAGATGCCGCACGGTGCCGCCGCGGCGCAGCGGTCCGAGGACGCCCAGGATCAGCCCGTGGACGTGGAACAGCGGCAGCCCGTGCACGAGCACGTCGTCGCCCGTCCAGCGCCAGGCCCCGGCCAGCGCGTCCAGGGTCGAGGCGATCGCGCGCCGGGGGACGACGGCGCCCTTGGGCGGCCCGGTGGTCCCGGAGGTGTAGACGATCAGGGCGGGGGCGTCCGGGTCCTCCGGCGCGGGCGGCAGGGCGCCGTCCCCTCGTGCGTCGACGTCTACGTCGATCCGGGCCAGCGTGCCGAGAACGGCCGGAAGTCGATCGTCCGGGGCGGCCAGCACCACGGAGGGCGCGCTGTCGGTCAGGATGTGCCCCAGTTCGCCGTCGCCCGACTTGGGGTTGAGCGGCACGGCGGGCACCCCCGCCAGCAGGGCGGCCACGACGGCGACGGCGGTCTCCAGGGTCGGGGTCGCCCAGACGGCGACCCGCCCCGCGGCACGGACCGACGGGGCCAGGGCCCCGGCCGCGGCGGCGAGTTCGGGGTACGTCAGACGGCGGTCGCCGAAACTCAGCGCGGTCCGCGGGGCGGCGGCCGGGCCGTCACCCGCCGGGGCCGGGCCGTCACCCGCCGGGGCGGGACCATCGCCCGCCAGGGCCGGGCTGTCACCTGTCAGGGCCGGGAAGAGGGACGACACGCGGCGTACTCCTTGTTCGCAGGGCTGTGGGCGGGGCCGGTGGACGGAGGCTGCGGGCAGCGACCGTCCACGGAGACCGCTCGCAGTGAGAGCCTGTGTCTAAACCCCGGCCAGGCGTCGCGCGCCCGGCCGGG